>JAJDEV010000110.1 GCA_029259605.1 Planctomycetota bacterium
ATTCATGAGCATGCACGCCAAGAGCTGCAATCGACCGGCTACGCCGGTCTCTCGGCCCCTGCCGGCACTTTTCGAACGTCGGCGTCCTCGACGACCTGACAAGGTCGCCTCCGGGGCCAACGCCCGCAAAGCACCGGCAGGAACCGAGTTGCAGCTACTGCCGCACATCCTCATGAAGAACCCGGGCTAGCCCGGATCCTTCGCGACGCTTCGCCGAGATCGACGCGCGTACGCGCCCTATCAGCTCGTCCCTCCCTCACGGGGTGCGACGACCCGTCAGGGTCGACTCCACGCGCTTCGGTCGCGAAGCGCTGATCTGACGCACAGCCGCATCGATCTCGGCAAAGCGTCGTGAAGAACCCGGGCTTGCCGCACGCGGCGCGCGGCGTCCCCGCCGTTTGCGGATTCCCGCCGGGGGCGTCACCCTGGGGGGGCCGGTGTCCAACCAACCCCCCACGATCCTTCACGTCGACATGGACGCGTTCTACGCGTCCGTCGAGATGCGCGACGACCCGTCGTTGCGCGGCCTGCCGGTCTGCGTCGGCGGGGAAGCGGACAAGCGTGGGGTCATCGCGGCGGCGAGCTACGAGGCGCGGCGCTTCGGCGTGCACTCCGCGATGCCGACCGCGCAGGCGCGGCGCCTGTGTCCGGACCTCGTCCTGTTGCCCGCGAACTTCGACAAGTACACGGGCGTCAGCCGCGAGATCATGTCGATCTTCCATCGCTACACGCCGATCGTGGAGCCGCTGTCGCTCGACGAGGCGTTCCTCGACGCGAGCGGCACCGAGCGCCTGTTCGGCGACGCGATCGCAGTGGGGCAGCGGATCAAGGACGACATCAAGCGCGAGCTCGCGCTCGTCGCGTCCATCGGCGTCGCGCCGTCGAAGTTCCTCGCCAAGCTCGCCTCGGACCTCGACAAGCCGGACGGCTTTCGCGTCATCCAAGAGGACGAGATCCGCACCGTGCTCGACCCGCTGCCGGTCTCGAAGATCTTCGGCGTCGGGCCGCGGACGGCGAAGCGGCTCGAGAGTCTGGGCGTGCTCACCGTCGCCGACCTGGCGTCGCGCTCGCGCGCCGACGTCTTGCGCGAGTTCGGCGCGAGCGGCGCGTGGATCCACGACCTGGCGCACGGCATCGACACGCGCCGCGTCTCGCCGAACCGGGTCGAGAAGTCGCACGGCATGGAGCGCACGTTCGCCGAGGACATCGGCGACCCGGAGGAGCTGCGGCTCCTGCTCTACGAGTTCTGCGAGGAGGTGTCGTTCGAGCTGCGCAATCGCGGTCTGCGCGGGCGGACGGTGACGCTCAAGGCGCGCTACGCCAACTTCAAGACGGTGACGCGCTCGAAGACCGTCGACATCCCGATCAACGGCGGCAAGCGCATCTACGGCGTCGCGCGCGAGCTGCTGGCCAAGATCCCGGAGGCGCCGCTACGCCTCTTGGGCGTGCAGGTCTCGAACCTGTCCGACGTCCGCGCTCCGATCCAGACCGGACTGTTCAACCTGCCGGATCCGATGCGCCCGGACGCGCCGGACTCGCGCACGACGGAAGCGCTCGACAAGCTGCGCCGCCGCTTCGGCCGCGGCACCGTGGTGCCCGCGAGCCTGCTGCGGCGCCGGTCCCCCAAGCGCGAACGCGAGGGCGAGGACGAAGCGAAGTAGGCGATACGGAGTCGCACCGATCTCCGCCGTTTCGCCTGTCAGTGGTTGTCGGTGATGTAGCTCATGAACGACATCCCGATGTTCTCGAACTGGTGCTGACGCGGAACCTCGATCGCGTCCTTGATGCAGACCTGCTCGCACAGCTTGCACGAGACGCACTGCTTCGGAAGGACCTCGGCGACCATGCTCGTTTGCGGGAGCGGGTGGTCGACTTCGCCGACGAGTGAGCGCATGACGATCGCGTCGAACGGGCACACGTCGACGCAGAACTCGCATCCGGTGCACATGTCCTCGTGGACGACCGCCTTCGGGATCTTCTTGGCCTTGATGCGTTGGACCGTGACGTCGCGGTTGTCGTCGATCGCATCGAACGGGCAGTAGACACCGCAGACCGAGCAGTTGATGCACAGGTCGGGGTCGATGAAGAAGATCTCGCCGCTCGTGATCGCGTTCGTCGGGCAGACGCGCTCGCAGATCGTGCAGGCGGTGCACTTGTCCGTGATGAAGTGGGACTTCCACTTCCACGTCTCCATCACGACCTCGTCGGTGAAGAGCACGACCTCGAGCTCGCCGTGCGCGTCGTAGCGCGACGCGTAGCCGACGATGTCGCGCTTGAACTCGAGCGTCGTCATGAACTGCGCGGGGAACGAGCTCGACGTGTGCGTGAGCGCGCGCACCTTCGGATCGGTGAGCCACCCGGCGACGAGCAGGTCGTTGCCTTCGAATTGGACGTGGCTCTTGTAGAGCGGCATGTCCTCGGGCAACCCGTACTTGAAGCGGTCGCGGACCGCGGGAACGCGCGTCGGGAAGTGGAACGCGATGTGGATGTGGCCCTCGCGCTCGCTGACCGCGTAGTCGCGGCCGTAGCGGCGATCACGCTCGACCGCGTCCTCTTCGACACCGCGCCAGCGCGACCAGTCGAGCTCCCAACCGGGAACCTCGTCGAGCTTCGACAGGTCCTCGGCGGGGGGGAGTTCGCCGGAGTACTCGATCGCGGCGGTCGGGCACACGTCGACGACGGTGCGCGCGTTGTAGAGATCGACCGGGTGCGCGTCGAGGGCGTGCGCCTTCGCGTCGTCTCCCATGTAGAAGACTTCGGGAAAGTCCTGGCAGCACGCGTCACACGCGATGCAGAGCTCGGGCACGACCCAGAATTTCTCTGCCTTCTGAACGGTCTCTTGAATCGCTGATTCGGCCATCTGTGGAGGTGTGTCTCGTCGCGTCGTCGTCGTTCGCCGCGGGAACCGCACGAACCTTATCGAGCGTGTGGGGCGGTTCCAGGGGGAGAGTGGTGCGGTCGGGGGGCACCCCGTCCGCGGTGGGCGAAGGCAAGCCATTGTAGGGCAATGACTTGCGCTCGCAACGCGCCGAAGGTCGAATCCGCGCGCCGCCCGGGTCGCGCCTCCCGCGCCGAGGCGTCGCCGGCACGCTTCGAGGACGGCGTGCCTTTCACCACGGCCGGCCAAGCTCGAGCAACCGAAGGATGCGGAAAGAGGATCGATGGAAGGATGCGCGCGTCGCGGCGGAGTACGACGAGCGCCGCTTCGGGTCGGCGCTCAGCCGCCGCAAGCACGCGCGCGACGTGCGGCTGCTCGGCCGCATCCTGCGACGGGCGGGGGGCGGCGCTGGGGAGCGCTGGATCCTCGACCTGCCGTGCGGAACCTGCCGTTTGTCCGCGGCGCTCGCGACGGCCGGTCGCGTCGTCGGCGCGGACGTGTCGCTCGAAATGATGCGACAGGCACCGCCGGGGACGGCCTCGCCCGCACGGCTCCAGGCGTCGGCGTTCGCGCTCCCGTTCCGTGACGGCGCCTTCGACGCCGCCGTCTCGATGCGCTTCCTGTTCCACCTGGACGATGCCGAGGAGCGCGTGCGCGTCCTGCGCGAGGTCGGGCGCGTGACGGCGGGGCCCGTCCTCGTCCAGGTGCGGTATCGCCACACGTGGAAGCACGCCGGCCGCTGGCTCCGCAGCCGCGTGGGGCTGTCGCGGCGCTATCGCCCGTCGTCCTCGCGCGCCGACGTCGAGCGCGAACTGCGCGCCGCGAACCTCGAGCTGATCGACCTCGTCCCGGTGTCGCGGCTGTTCTCGGACAAGGCCGTGTTGATCGCGCGCGCGATGAGTTGAACCGCTTCAGGCCGTCGGTCGTCCCAGGCTCTGGTTGTTCCAACGATGCCGCTCGGCCCAGCGTCGGGTCGCGATCGTGATCCGTTCGGCCGCGGCCCCTGCGTCGCCGAAGGGGACCGACGCGGACGCCCGCTCGACGTAGGCATGCACGAGCGCGTCCCACGCGTCGGCCCGGGCTCCGAGCGCGCGCGCCTCATCGGACAGGAAGCTCGCGCTGAGCCGGCTGAGGTCGCGCACCCGCGTGGCGATACGCGCTCGCCCGACGTCCGCCGCGCCATCGAGGTCGAGCCATTCGATCCACGCGCGCGCCTCGCCGGCTCCGTCGCTCTCGCGCAATAGGAGGTTCGGAGCCTTCAGATCGCGGTGCCGGAACCCGGCGGCGTGCAGCTGCGCGAGCCCGTCCGCGAGGCGCTCGACGAGTTCGCGCCAGACGGGGCTGAGCTCGTTTCCCTCGGATTCTCGCGAACCCGCCCCCGCGCCGACCGTCCCCCGTGGTGGGTGGGGGCTAGGGATGGGGGATTTTTCGCGCTGCTCAGTGGCCGCCTCCCGCCTCCGCACCCATTCCCACGGCCCCGGCGCGTCGACGAACTCGGTGATCAGCACGCCCTCGCACCCGACGTCGGAGACGCTCGCCAGCGCTGCGAACGGGCGCGGCGTCGCGATGCCCCGCGCGCGCATCGCGAGCGCGAGCTCGAACGAGCGCCGCGAGCGGAGCACGCGCGCGCCGAGTCGGACGAACGAACCCTTCCAACCGGTTTGACGCTCGCGCTTCGCCACGGCCAGCCCGAGCGGCGTCTCGATCAGGCTCACGTGCGCGCGTGGCTCCGCGCCCGGAACGTCGCGCGCGCGCGCGTCGAACCAGCCTCGAAACTCCGCGCACCACGCGCGCGCCACGGGCTCGTCGACGTCCGCGGCGAAGAGGATCTCCACGCCGTCGAACGTGCGGCGCCGTGCCGCGCCCGGCACTAGTGTGCCTCCAACCAGTTCTTGCCGTGCCCGAAGTCGACGCGCAGCGGCACGTCGAGCGCGACGGCGTTCTCCATGCAGTCGCGTACCAGCTCGCGGGTCGCGTCGAGCTCGGCGAGCGGCACCTCGAGCACGAGTTCGTCGTGCACCTGCAACAGCATCTCGCTGTGCAGCTCCGACGCCCCGAGCTGTCGCTCCAGATCGATCATCGCGCGCTTGATGATGTCCGCCGCTGAGCCCTGCACCGGCGTGTTGATCGCCGCGTTCTGCGCGAAGGAGCGCATGCGCGAGTTCTTCGAGTCGATCTCGGGCACGCGCCGACGACGACCGAGCAGCGTCTCGACGTAGCCCGTTTCGCGCGCGTCCTCGAGCGTCCGATCCATCCACGCGCGGATCGTCGGGAACGACGCGAAGTAGCGCTCGATGAACTGCTTGGCCTCGTGCAGGGACAGCCCGGTCTCGCGCGACAGGCGCTGGGCACCCATGCCGTACAGCAGGCCGAAGTTGATGACCTTCGCCTGGCTGCGCATCTCGCGCGTGATCAGCTCGGGCATCACGCCGAAGATGCGCGTCGCCGTCGCCGCGTGGATGTCCTGGCCCTCCTCGAACGCGCGGCGCATGTGCTCGTCGCCGGAGAGGTGCGCCATCACGCGCAGCTCGATCTGGCTGTAGTCCGCCGCGAACAGGCACCATTCGCCGAGCGCGTCCGGCTCGCGCGGCACGAACGCCTCGCGCAACCTGCGCCCGCGCTCCGAGCGCACGGGGATGTTCTGCAGGTTCGGATCGCTCGACGCGAGTCGCCCCGTCGCCGCGCTGACCTGGCTGAACGAACAGTGGATGCGCCCGGTCTCCGGATGTACGTAGCGCGGCAGCGAATCGACGTAGGTGCTCTTGAGCTTCGCGACCTCGCGATACTCGAGCAGGCTGCGCACGATCGGAACGTCGCCGTAGTTCGTGGTCAGCGTCTCGTGGTCGGTCGCCCAGCCGGTCTTCGTTTTCTTCGGACGCTTGACGCCGGCGGCGTCTTGGATACGCAGCTTCTCGAACAGCACCTCGCCGAGGACCTTGGTGCTGTTCAGGTTGAAGTTCTCGCCGGCGTGTTCCTGCACGTCCCACACGAGTCGCTCGAGATCCTTCTCCATCTCGGTCGCGATGCCCGCGAGCAGCTCGGTATCGACGCGGATGCCGCGCCGTTCCATCGAGAGCAGCACGGGAACGAGCGGCATCTCGAGGTCGTGGAAGAGCGACAGCGCGCCGTTCCGCTCGAGCTCGTCCGCGAGCAACGACCGCAGCCGCCAGGTGACGTCGGCGTCCTCGCACGCGTACTCGGCCACCTGCTCGATGGGCACCTGGTCCATCGTGATCTGCTTTTGCCCGGTGCCGATCAGCTCCTTGGTCGGGATCTTCTTCAGTCCGAAGTGCTGCAGCGCGAGCGTGTCGAGCCCGTGCCCGCGCTCCGAACCCGAGGCACAGAAGCTGGCGACCATCGTGTCGAACTGCGGCGGCGGCACGTCGATGCCGTGCTGTCGCAACACGAGCCAGTCGTACTTCGTGTTCTGCCCCGTTCGTTCGAGCCTCGGATCCGACAGCACGCCGTTCAGCGCGGCGAGCAGCTCCGGCGTTCCGCCACACAGCGGCGGTTCGAGGTTGCACGGGACGTACCAAGCGACGTCGTCGACGGCGAACGAGAGCCCGACCAGCGTCGCGCGCATCGCGTCGAGGCTGGTCGTTTCCGTGTCGAGCGCGAACGCGCCCGCAGCGGTCAGCGTCGCGACCAACTCCTCGAGCTGTTCCGCCGTCTCGACCGTGCGGTAGTCGCGCTCCGTCTCGCGAAACGCCTGCGTCGGCGCCGCGACCTTGTCGATCAGCAGGCGGAACTCGAGGCGTCGGAAGAGGTCGACCAGCTGCTCCGCGTTCGGCGCGGGCGGTGCGAGCGACGCGATGTCGCGATCGAGCGGAACGTCGCAGTCGATCGTCACGAGCTCGCGCGACAGGAGCAGGTTCTCGCGGTCGTCCGCGATCTTGTCCTTCACCTTGCCCTTCACCTCGTCGTGGCGCGCGAGCAGGCCGTCGACCGAACCGAACTGGTCGATGAGCTTGATCGCGCCCTTCTCGCCGATGCCCTTGACGCCGGGCACGTTGTCCGACGAGTCGCCCATCAGCGCGAGCACGTCGATGACATGGTCGGGCGTCGTTCCGAACTTCTCGCGGACCGCCTCGATGCCCTGCAGGACCACGTCCTCGTCCTTCTTGAAGACGTTGTAGAGCTTCACGTTGTCGCCCACGAGCTGCATGAAGTCCTTGTCGCCCGTGACGATCAGCACTTCATACCCGGCGCGCTCGCCCTGGCGCGCGAGCGTGCCGATCACGTCGTCGGCCTCGTAGCCGGGGATTTCGAACAGCGGCAGGCCGTGGGCGAGCACGGTTTCGCGGATCCAGTCGAGCTGCTCGACCATCTCGATCGGCGCCTTCTGCCGCGTCGCCTTGTACTCGGCGAAGCGCTCGTGGCGGAAGGTCGGTCCCTTCGCGTCGAGCGCGACCGCGACGAGGTCCGGGTTCTCCTGCTCGAGGATGCGCCGCAGCGTCATCGTGAATCCGTACGTCGCGCCCGTCGGCTTGCCGTCGGCGGTCGTCAGGCCCGAACGGGCGAGCGCGAAGTGGGAGCGATATGCGAGGGCGGTTCCGTCGAGGAGAAACAGGCGCGGCATGCGGCAGAGGATACAGGCGAGGCGTGCGGTCGCCGCGCGGCATTCGCGTCGTTCGGCGCTATCATGCGCCCGTGGAACAGGAGGGATCGATTCGCTTTCGGTGCGACGCGGGCATCGCCGGACCGGACGTCCGCGGGACGCTCGGCGTGCGCTCCTTCGAGGAACTGCTCGATCCCGACGCGCAGCTCGAACGCGCCGAGCGCGTGAGCCGCGGCGCGGATCGCTCGACCACGCGCTTTCCGCTGCCCGGGACGCCCGCGTCCGACGGCGGGCCGCTCACGTCGAGTCCGCAGGGCGGCGGCACCGGCTGGGTCGTCCTCGAGCGCTTTCATCGCTCGCCGTGGCGCGAGCTGTTCCGGTCGCGCTTCACCCATCCGCGCAGCGCGAGCATCGCCGAGCGGCGCTGGAACCTGCTCTGCCACCTGCGCCAACACGGCGTCGGGACGCCGCAACCGCTCGCCGTGGGCGCGCGCGGCGCGGGGCCCGTGTCGCGCCGCTCGTTCTTGATCACGCGCGACCTCGAGGACTTCGAGCCGGCGCCCGACTGGCTCGCGCGCGAGGCGAACCCGCACGCGCGCGCGCTCGGCCTGCGCTCGATCGGCGCGACGCTGTCGAGCCTCGTCACCGCGCGCGTCCACCTGCCACACATTCGACCGCGGCACTTCGAGATCTCGAAGCCCACCGAGGCGCACGAGGGGGAGGCGTGCGGCCTGCGCGCCGAGCTGGTCGCCGCGCACCTCCGTCGCATTCGCCTGCCCAGCGTCGTCCTGACCGACGTCGAAGGGGGCGCGATCCGCGAGCGCACCTCCGCCGCCGACGTCCGGCAAATGCTCGCCGCGCTCGACGCTCCCTCGCTACGGATCAGTGCCCCCGAGCGGCGCCGGCTCGCGGTCTCCGCCGTGCGCGGGCTGCCGCGCGACCTGCGCGCCTCGATCCTGCGCTCGCTTCCCCCGTTGCGCGGCCGCTCGCGTTGACCGCGGCGCGCGGAAGCGAAGGCAAGTGATGAGCCGTTGGAGGGAGGAGGTCCGGAACCAGTCGCGGCTCGCGATCCCGGTGATCGTCATCCAGTTCGGACTGATGGCGATGGGCGCGGTCGACGGCGCGTTCCTCGGACGCATCGACGCGACGCAGTACGCGGCGTCGGCGATCGGGCACTCCGTGATGTTCGTGTTTCTCGCGTTCGGGATGGGCGTGCTGACGGTGCTCGATCCGGTCGTCAGCCAGGCCTTCGGCGCGCGCGACACACCCGCCATCGCGCGCGCGGTGCAGCGCGGAATCGTCTTCGCGCTGATGCTCTCGGTTCCCATCGCGCTCGTGCTCGTGCCCGCCGACCACTTGCTGCGCGCGCTCGGTCAGCAGGACGACGTCGTCGCGGTCGGCTCACCGTACATGCGCGTCCTGATCCTGAGCGTGCCGCCATTCCTCGTCTTCGCCGCCCTCCGCCAGGTGCTGCAGTCGATGCACGTTCTGCGCCCGCTCGTCGTGACGATCGTGGTCGCGAACGTTTGGAACGTCGCGCTCGATTGGATCCTGATCGACGGGAACCTCGGCGTTCCCGCGCTGGGCGCGATCGGGTCGGCGTGGGGCACGGTGATCGCGCGCTGGACGATGCTGCTCATGCTGCCGTTCGTCGCCGGGGATGCGCTCCGCCGCTACTTGCGCGCGCGCGTGTCGCGCCTGTTCGAGTGGACCGCCCTCGGCCGCATGCTGCGCATCGGGCTCCCCGCGGGAACGCAGTGGTTCGCCGAAGTCGCCGCGTTCGCGAGCGTCACCGCGCTCATGGGCGTGCTCGGCACGAACGAGCTCGCCGGGCATCAGGTCGCGATGCACCTCGCTTCGGCGTCGTTCATGGTTCCGCTCGGGCTCTCGATGGCGACCTCGATTCGCGTCGGGAACGAGATCGGCCGCGGCGACGCCGACGCGATGCGCCTCGCCGTGCGCGTCGGGATCGCAGGCGGCGTCGTCGTCATGGCCGGCTTCGGGATCCTCTTCCTTTCTGTGCCCCTCCCGCTCGCGCTCATCTTCACGCACATCGACGGCGTCCTCGCGGTCGCGGTCGTTCTCGTGCCCCTCGCCGGTCTCTTTCAGGTGTTCGACGGAACGCAGGTCGTCGCGGTCGGCGCGATGCGCGGAATGGGGGACACGCGCGTGCCGATGCTCATCCACGTCGTCGGGTTCTGGGGCGTGGCGATTCCGCTCGGTTGGACGTTGTCTTCGCCGATGGGGCTGGGCGCGATCGGCCTTTGGTACGGGCTCGCCGCAGGGCTCGGCAGCGTCGCCGTTGCGCAGTTCCTTCGACTCCGTATCGTCTTGCGCCGCGGCGTGTCGCGGATCGTCATCGACGACCCGCACGTCGATCGAGAGTGACGCTTCAGTCCGCCCCGAACCCGGTCGACGAGAACCCCATGAGCGATTCCGAAGAGCCCCAGCCGTCGAAGGCACGCATCGCGTGCGGTGGCTTCCTGATGGGCGTGGCCAATCTCGTCCCCGGGGTGAGCGGCGGCACGATGATCCTCGCGATCGGACTCTACGACCGGTTCATCGACGCGATCGCGAAGGTGACGACCCTGCGTTGGTCGGTGGCGACGCTCACCTTCATGGCGGTGCTGATCGGCGGCGCGGCGGTCGCGATCCTCGCGCTCTCGGGTCCCGCCGTGTGGCTCGTCGTCGAGCACCGATGGATCGCCTACAGCCTCTTCATCGGTATGACGCTCGGCGGCGCGCCGCTCCTCTGGAAGACCGTCAAGCCGATCGGCACGAGCGAGGTCATCGCGTTCGTACTCGCGCTCGCCGGCATGATTTGGGTCGCGCGCGGCCTCTCCGACTCACCGATCCCGCAGAACGTCCTGACGTTCACGCTGATCGGTGCCCTCGCCGCTTCGAGCATGATCCTCCCCGGCATCTCGGGGTCGTACATCCTGCTCATCTTCGGCATGTACGACGTCGTCGTCGGCAGCCTTCGCCCACGCGACCTGCTCGACGATCCCACCGCCGCGCTCGGCATCCTGATCCCCGTCGGCATCGGCGTCGCCATCGGCATCGGCCTCCTGTCGAACGTCTTGAAGCTGGTCCTCGCACGCTACGAACGCCCGTCCCACGCCGCCCTCCTCGGCCTGCTCCTGGGCTCCGTCGCCGGCCTCTGGCCCTTCCAAGAGTCCGTCCACCCCGCCCTCAGCGACAAACCCCACCTCGAAGCCGTCCTCCTCGCGCTCGAAGACACCCCGTCCTCCGAGATCGAATCCACCACCGGCGTCCGGATCAGTGCCCCCGAACTCGCCACCCTCGAGACCACCTACGCGGGCAAGTCCAAGGGCGACCTCAAACTCCTCGCCCTCCAACTCGAGCCCTACCCCCCCTCGCCCTCCCGCGCCGCCATCTCCCTCGCCCTCCTGGCCACCGGCATCGCCCTGACCCGCTCCCTGGGCAAACGCTAGCCCGGGTGATTCATGAGGCTTTGCCGAGATCGACGCGGATGTGCGTCAGATCAGCGCTTCACGACCGAAGCGCGTGGAGGCGACCTTGACGGGTCGTCGAACCCGGTGAGGAAGGGAAGCGTTGATCTGGCGCGCAGCTGCGTCGATCTCGGTGAAGGCTCATGAATGATCCGGGCTAGCAGGCCGTGGCGAAACTCACGCCATCCTCGAAGGGCGCTGAATTCGCGCTGCCGGCGCTGCGCCTCCTCCGAGGCTCCAGCGAATACGCGTCGTCAGCGCGCCTTGTCAGCACGAATTCATCCCCGACGACGACGCCGTGAGTTTCACCACGGCCCGGTAGCCCCAGAGCCAACGGCGCTCCCGCGGGAACGCCTCGCCCACCCGCCTCAACTCGGCACGCCCTCCGCGCACACTCCGTACCCCTCGCGGGGAATCAGTGCCCAATCAACCGCGCACGCTTCGCTCACCGCGCGCGAATCGACGTGGGGTGCGAGCAGGCGGCGTTCCGCCCTCGCTACGTCTCGGTGGATCTGTGCCGAATCAAGCGCGACGCATCTCGATTGGGCAGTGATTGCGACCGCGCGGCGTGGGGCGCGCGTGTGACTGAGCGGCAGTGCGCAACGCGGTGAAGTCGGCCACGCGCTGGATCAGTGCCCAATCGACGGATGAGGAGCTGGATTGGGCACTGATCCAAACGGTGTGGAGACCGGAGTGGGCGGCGCCCTGCTGGACTTGGGGTTGGCGGGGTAGCGAGGTGGCGGTGAGAACTGCGGATGGGTGTCGTTTCGAGTCTCGACGTCGTGGCCTCGAGAGGAGGGACGGGAGAGGGGCGTCGCGTGCGCTCGGGATGCAGGGACTGGGCGCGTGCGGTCCCCGAGGCGGCGCGCTCGACGAAGCCGCGGTCGGGTCGCTATCCCGGCGTCGCGTTCACGTCCAAGCGGCCGCGTGCGCGCCAGCCCTTGCAGAGCAGCCAGGTTCGCGCTCGGGCGAGGGGCCAAGCGAAGGCGGACGAGAGGGGGAGCGGGATGAAGTTCTTCCAGCCGCTGAACCACGGGCCGGTCGAGAAGATGTCGGGCTGGTCGTTCGGGACTCGAACGCCGTGCTTGCGTGCGTTCCCGAAGACGTACGCCAGGGCTGAGCGCACTTCGCGTGGCGTGCGCAGGATCCGCGCGTGGTAGCGATCCGCGAAGACCTTGCCCGAGCGGTCCCACAGCTTGTTGACGCCCCGCGCGATTCGCACAGCGAGCCCCTGCATGCCGCGAGTGAGTGAGCGCGCGTTCGCGGCCTCGGCGATCAGGTGCAGATGGTTCGACTGGATCGAGACCTCGATCAGGCGGAAACCGAAGCGTTCCGAGCCGGCGAGCAAGCGACGCTTGAGGACCTCGAACGCGCGCAGTCGGCGCAGGCTCGGCAAGCCATCACGCAGACGCATCGTGACGTGAACCGGAAAGCGCGCCGCGAGTGCGGGGCGTGTTCGGTGACGCACACGCGGACGCGGAGCGACGCGCTTGCGCCCGGCGCCAGGGCGCCATCCTCCGTGGCTCGCCGGAAACGCCAGGCGCCTTTGTCGCAGCTCTCTTCCCATTCGGTTCGCCCGTCGCGCATGGCGAGCGGGAGCGAACAGGACGGGGCGAGTCGAGGCGGGTTACCGGGAATCGCGCCGGAATGTCGGGCGGTTCCCAGGCGAGAGCGTGCGGCTACAGGGCGCGACGCGTGGTCGGAACAGTGCCCCGATCCACGGCACGATGATTGGGCACTGATCCGACTGAGGGGTGTGAGCGTGGGGCGTCGTAGCGCCGATCCGTCGAGCGCGGGCGTTGCGCGGTTGCGCGGCGCGCGTCCGCGCGTGCTACGCGGGACGGAAGTCGTGGAGCTCGAGCTCCAGGTTCGTCTGGCCGCGGAACGTGTTCCAGCGGGGGGTGTAGGCGATGTCGAGGGGGCGACCCATGTGGAGCTCGGCGAGGCGTGCGCCCTGGCCAAAAGCCATCGCCTTGAGGACGTGGTCGGCGGTGCGGAGCGACAACATGAGGTGTCCGCCGTCGGCGCCGACTTCGCGGGGCGGGCGCGCGAGGTGCACGCTGCGGCTCGCGAAGATCGGCTTCTCGTTGTCCTCTCCGAAGGGAGCGAGGCGATCGAGGTGGCGCATCGTGTCGACCGTCATGTCCGTGAACGGGAGCTCGTAGTCGATCCAGAGTTCCTGGGGTGCGTGTGCTCCGCCGGCGAGCATCTCCATCGCGCGCGCTTCGATCGCGGAGCGCGCGTTGTCGACCTCGGAGGTGCGGATCTCGAGGCCGGCCGCAGCGGTGTGTCCCCCGAAGCGTTCGAGGTGCGGGGCGGCTCCCGTGATCGCGTCGAGCACGCTGAACGTGCCGACCGTGCGTGCGCTCCCGCGGCCAGACTCGCCATCGAGACCGATGACGACGGCGGGCCGATCGAACTCCTCCGTGAGCCGCGCGGCGACGATGCCCACGACACCCTGATGCCAACCCTGCGCGGCAAGGACGAGCACCGGGTGGCGCTCCGTATCCGCGTAGTCGGTGGCCATTGTGCGCGCCTCACGCAGCACCGCACGCTCGATCTCGCGGCGCTCGATGTTCAGCTCGTCGAGTTTGGTGGCGAACGCGAGCGCCGAAGCTTCGTCGCGCGCGAGCAAGCACTCCACCGCATGATGCGCGGATCCGAGGCGGCCGCTCGCGTTGATCCGCGGTCCGATCTGGAACGCGACGTCTTCGGCGGTCAACGCTCGCCCGTTGATGCCCGCGACCTTGCACAGCGCGCGCAGTCCGGCGGACGCGCTCGTCTCGAGCGCCCGGAGGCCGTAGCGAGCGAAGACGCGGTTCTCGTCGACGAGCGGGACGACGTCGCAGACCGTGGCGATTGCGACGTACGCGGTCGCTTCCTCGAGGAACGCCTTCATCTCGGGCGTGGCCTTGCGGCCGTTGCTCCGTGCTTGCGCGAGCCCCCACGCGAGCTTGAACGCGACCGCGCCGCCGCAGAGCTCGCGCCAAGGGTAGGTCGAGCCGTCGAGCTTCGGGTTGATGATCGCCGTCGCGTCGGGGAGCGGTCCGGCCGGCGGTTCGTGGTGGTCCGTGACGATCGTGTCGACGCCGATTTCGCGCAGCCCCGCGATGACCTCGTGCGCCGACGTGCCGTTGTCGACGCTGATGACCACCTTCGCACCGGTCTTCCGCGCACGGTCGATCGAATGCGCGCCGAACGAGTATCCGTCGACGAGGCGATTGGGGATGTGCCACACCGCCTTCGCACCGATCAGTTCGAAGAGCCGCATCAGAAGCGCCGTGCCCGTCACGCCATCGACGTCGTAGTCCCCATGAACGAGGATCGTCTCCCCATCGCGAATCGCGCGCTCGATCCGTTCGGTCGCCGCATCCATATCGGGAAAGAGGCGCGGATCGTGGAGACCCATGGGGCTCGCCGCGAGGTGACGCTCGACTTCCTCGGGATCCGTGTGCCCGCGCGAAACGAGTAGACTCGCGAGCACGTCGGGCAGGCGTTGCGTTCGAGCGAGCGAGCGAACGCAAGTCGCGTCCGGTTCGCGCCGACGCCACGCGAGAGCATTCGAAGGGGACGATGCAGGCATCGACGGAGTCTAGCCGTCCTGGCTTCGACCCGCCCCGTCGAGCCCGCGGCTTCTGACGGGAGCCGCCGCAGCGGGACCGTGGAGTCGCGAGCCTCGCGGCCGTCCCGGCGCCCGCGCCTCGGAGCTGCGCAAGCAAGGCTTCCGACGCACCCACGCCCCTTGCTGTGGATCAGTGCCCAATCAACCGGCGCTCCGTCGCGGCTCGTCCGCGCTGTTCCGCCGAAGGTGAGGGGCGCGGCAGCGTCGGTTGATTGGGCACTGATCCGTCGATGCGGTGCGAGTGGCGTGGAGCCGGGTCGTTCGCGGATGTCGGGGTCGCTCGCGCGCCGGGGGCTCACGGGAGGTGGTGGATCAGTGCCCAATCAACGGGGGCGCGAACCGAGGCGGACGCGCGCGGCCTGGGCGCTCATGCGCCGCCCCGATTCTGGCGGTGGTGTTCGGCGCGTGTTGCGCGGGCGGCGTTTGATTGGGCACTGATCCCATCGGGCGCGAAGGTGAGGAATGAGGTGGCGTGGGGCGCGGCGTCGACATCTTGGGGTGGGTTGGGGAGACTGGGGGGGCCATGAAGAGTCCTGCTACCAATCCCTATCGCTTGTTGCCGTCGGTCGAGGAGGTTCTCTCGGCGGGTGTTGTTCAGGAGTTTGCTGCTCGGGTTGGGCGGGAGCTCGTATCGGTGCTCGTTGCGGATGTGCTCGATCGGTGGCGGGCGGAGATCAAGGCGGGGGAGCTCGATGCGGGGGGGGTGTCGGAGCGGCTGGAGCGTGGGGATCTCGAGCGGTCCGTCGGGAAGCGCGTCGAGCGGGAGGAGAAGGCGGGGCTCGTCCATGTGGTGAATGCGGCGGGGGTCGTGCTGCACACCGGGCTCGGACGCGCGCCGGTTCATCCGGAGGCGGCGGCGGCGATGGGCGAGACGGCGCGGCGGTACGGGACGCTCGAGGTCGACCGGTTCACCGGGCAGCGCAATCGGCGCGACGATCGGATCGCCGAGCTGCTCGGGCGGCTCACGGGGGCCGAGGCGGCGATCGCGGTCAACAACAACGCGGCGGCGGTGCTTCTGCTGCTCAATACCTTCGCGGCCGGGCGCCAGACCGTGGTTTCGCGCGGCGAGTGTGTGGAGATCGGCGGGTCGTTTCGCATGCCGCTCGTGATGGAGCGGGCGGGCACTGAATTGGTCGAGGTCGGCACGACGAATCGGACGCGCGCGGAGGACTTTCGTGGCGCGGTGGGGGAGCGCACCGGGCTGTTCCTCAAGGTGCACACGTCGAACTACCGTGTCGTCGGTTTCACCGAGGAGCTCGATACGAACGGGCTCGCGGCGCTCGGCGCGGAGCTCGGAGTGACGACGGCGTTCGACCTGGGCTCCGGGCTGCTGGAGACCGAGGGCGCCGAGCCGCTCGATGCGATGCGGGACGAGCCGCTCGTGCGCGAGGCGATCGCGAGCGGTGTCGACGTCGTCTGCTTCTCGGGGGACAAGCTGTTCGGAGGTCCGCAGGCGGGCTTCTTGGTCGGGTCGCCGGCTGCGATCTCTGCCCTGCGCTCGAATCCGATGTACCGCGCGTTGCGGCTCGACAAGGTGACGATCGCGGGGATCGAACGCACGCTCGAACTGTACCTCGATGGGCGCGGCGACGAGATTCCAACGCGCGCGATGCTGCGGCGTTCGAGCGCGGAGCTGTTGCCCGAGGCGCGCGCGCTCGCGGACGAGCTCGCGCGCTTCGACGGTGTGCACACCGAGGTCGTCGAGGATGCGTCGCAACCCGGCAGCGGCAGCGCGCCGGACGTCTTCCTGCCGACGCCGGTCGTCGTCGTGTCGGTCGCGTCGATGAGCGCCGCGGCGCTCGCCAGCGCGCTGCGCCATGGCGAGCCGCCGGTCTTCGCGCGCATCAAGGACGATCGTCTCCTGCTCGACCCGCGCACGCTGCTCGAAGGCGATCGCGAGCGCCTGATTGACGCGTTCCGCGCCGTCACCGCGAGTTAGCGCGTTCGATCTGTGCCCCCCGTCGACGTCATCCTCGCGCCGTACCCCGGGCTGCGTGTCTCGGTCTTCGAGACCGCGTTCCCCGACCCCCTCGGCGAAGCGCGAGCGGACGCGTTCGCCGCGCTCCTGACCCTCGACGCCGAAGGGCCGCTCGCGCGCTCGGAGGAGACGCGCAAGGGCGTGCGCGACCTGCTGCGCCACGACGGCTACAAGCCGACCGGTCGCGGCAAGCCGTCGGCGGAGTACCTCGTCCGTGCCGCGGGAAGCGGGGCACTGAATCCCATCAACCTCGCGGTGGATGCGTGCAACGCCGTTTCGCTCGCGAGCGGGCTGCCGATCAGCGTCGTCGATCTGGAGCGTGCGCGCGCGCCGTTCTCGATCCGGAGTGCGGAGGCGGGGACCGCGTACGTGTTCAACGCGTCGGGGCAGGAGATCGATGTCTCGGGACTTCTGTGCCTGTTCGACGCGGACGGCCCCTGCGCGAATCCCGTCAAGGATGCGCAGCGCACCAAGACGTCGGCGGTCACGATGCGCACGCTCTCGATCGTGTGGGCGAGCGACGCGCTCCGGGACGAACTCGGGCGCGCGACGGAGTGGTACCACGCGCTGCTCCGCGGGGTGGGCGCGGAGGTGACCCCGGTCGCCACGCGCGCCGGCTGAATCGCCGCGATCTCGCGTCGGAAGCGGCGCGACGTCTTTCTCCGGACGGGGTTCCCGATTACGATCCGCGCGTCCCGCGAATCCGCGCTTCACCCGCGCAAAGTACTCAGGAGCATCGCCTCGACATGACCAAGACCGTCCTGATCATGGGCGCCGCAGGGAAGGACTTTCACGTCTTCAACACCTGCTATCGGGAGAACCCCGATGCGCGCGTCGTCGCCTTCACGGCCACTCAGATTCCGCACATCGACGACCGGCTGTATCCGCCTTCGCTCTCGGGGCCGCAGTACCCGGACGGCATTCCGATCGTTCCGGAGGACGAGCTCGTCGCGCTGATCGAGAAGCACTCGGTCGACGACGTCGTGTTCGCGTACTCGGATGTCAACCAGGCCTACCTCGACGAGCGTCGCAAGCTGGTCGAAGGCGCGGGTGCGACCTTCTCGATGTTCGAAGTCGATCCGACGATGATCCCGAGCTCGAAGCCCGTGATCGCCGTCGTCGCGGTTCGTACCGGATGCGGCAAGAGTCAGACGTCGCGCAAGGTCGTGTCGCTGCTCCGCGAGAAGGGGCTCAAGACGATCTCGATCCGTCACCCCATGCCGTACGGCGACCTCGCCAAGCAGGCGGTGCAGCGCTTCGCGACGCTCGACGACCTCGTCAAGCACGAGTGCACGATCGAGGAGATGGAGGAGTACGAGCCGCACATCAGCAACGGCGCGGTCGTGTACGCGGGCGTCGACTACGCGGCCATCTTGGCCGAGGCCGAGAAGGAAGCGGACGTCATCCTGTGGGACGGCGGCAACAACGACACGCCGTTCTACAAGCCCGACCTGTGGATCACGATCGCGGATCCGCTGCGTCCCGGACACGAGCTCAGCTACTTCCCCGGTCGGACGAACTTCGAGCGCGCCGACATCATCCTCATCAACAAGTGCGATTCGGCTGAAGAGGCTGACATCGCGTCGATCGAGGCCAACGCGAAGAAGTACAACCCGAGCGCGACGGTGATCCGCGGCAACTCGCCGGTCAGCGTGCCCGATCCGGACGCGATCAAGGGCAAGCGCGTGTTGATCGTCGAGGACGGCCCGACGTTGACGCACGGCGAGATGAAGTACGGTGCGGGCACGGTCGCCGCGAAGAAGTGGGGCGCGGGCGAGATCGTCGATCCGCGGCCGTTCGCGAAGGGCGAGATCGCCGACACGTTCGCGAAGTATCCCGACATCGGCGTCGTGCTGCCCGCGATGGGTTACGGCGAGGCGCAGATGAAGGACCTCGAAGAGACGATCAACGCGACCGACTGCGATCTCGTGCTGATCGGAACGCCGATCGATCTCGCGCGCGTGATCGATATCAAGAAGCCGACGTTGCGCGTGACCTACGACCTGGCGGACGAGGGCGGCGTGTTCCTCGAAGCGATCGAGCAGGCCATCGCGAAGAAGAACGGTTGACGATGGACCTCCAAGGAAGAAACCTCGTCACGACGCTCGACCTCACGCCCGACGAGGTCCGCGGGTTGATCGATTCGGCCATCGCGCTCAAGCGCGGAGAGCGCGACGCCGCGCTCTCCCGCAAGGTCGCGGCGCTCGTGTTCTTCAACCCGTCCGTGCGTACGCGCATCTCGTGCGAATCGGCGATGGCGCGTTACGGCGGGACCGCGATCGCGATCAACCCGGGCAAGGACACGTGGAACTTCGAGACGAAGGAAGGCGTCGTGATGGACGCCAACACGCAGGAGCACATTCGCGAGCTCGCGCCCGTGATCACGCGCATGTGCCACTTCGTCGGGATCCGCAAGTCCGAGCTCATCACCGTCGGTTCGGCGCAGGGTGAGGCGAGTGGCGACTACTACGAGCTCGCGAAGGACGAGTTCATCCACCGCTTCATCGAGTTCGCCGAAGCGCCCGTCGTGAACCTCGAATCGAACCGCTGGCACCCGATGCAGAGCCTCGCGGACTCGACCACGATGGTCGAGAAGCTCGGCGAAACGCGCGGTCAGAAGTACGTGCTCACGTGGGCCTGGCACCCGAAGTCGCTGCCGGTCGCGACGCCGCACTCGCAGCTGATGTCGGCCGTCAACCTCGGCATGGACGTCACGGTTCTGCGCCCCGAGGGCTACGGCCTCGAGCCCGAGGTCATGGCGGCGGCGAAGGAGCGCGCCGAGGCGCTCGGCGGAACGGTCTCCGAGACGGACGACCAGGACGCCGCGTATGCAGGCGCGCGCGTCGTCTGCGCGAAGGCGTGGGCGTCGCTCGACTACTACGGACGCTTCGATCAGGAGGCCAAGGACAAGGCACCCCTGCGTCCGGACTGGATCGTGAACGAAGCGAAGATGGCGAAGACCGCCGACGGGCTCTTCATGCACTGTCTCCCGGTGCGTCGCAACATCATCGTGACCGATGGGGTGCTCGACGGTCCGCTGTGCGTCGTGAAGGACGAGGCGGAGAACCGACTGTGGACCGCGGCGGCCGTCTTCGACGCCATCGGGAAGAAGTGACGCGCGAAGCGGACAGCGCCGCGGCGATCGTCGTGCGGGAGACGACTCCCGACGACGCGGCGTTCGCCGAGCCCGCGTCCGCGCTGATCGAACTCCTTTCGGTCGAGTACGACATCGCGCGGCGCACGCCCGATTGGCTGCGCGCGAAGATCGTGAAGCGGCGCGCCGCGGTCGCGCTCGAAGCCGGCGAGCTCGTCGGCTTCGGGTACTGGTCGGCCTGGGAGAACGACGCGTTCGTTTCGCACTCCGGCCTGGTCGTGCGGCCCGACCACATGGGCCTCGGCCTCGGTCGGCGCCTCAAGATGGTGCTGTTCGAGTCGTCGCTCGCGCAGCTCCCGAACGCGACCATGATGAGCCTGACGACATCGGCCCAGGTCAAGCGCCTCAACGCGTCGCTCGGGTTCCGCGTCGTTCCGCTCGACCAGCTCACGAAGGATCCGTCGTTCTGGGCGGGTTGCGCGGCGTGCCGCAACTACGCGGACGTGCAAGCGCGCGGCGAACTCTGCTGCTGCGAAGGGATGATCCGGACGCCGGACACGCGGAGTACGCAGCGATGACGCCCTGGCTCGCGGTAGGGTTCGGCGGCTTCTTCGGCGCGATCGCGCGCTACGGACTGTCGAACCTCATTCACCGGCGCTTCGGCGAGACGTTTCCGGGAGGAACGCTCGCCGTGAACATGCTCGGTTGTCTCCTGATCGGCGCGCTCTGGACGCTCGTCGAGGAGCGCGACTTCTTCTCGCCGAGTGCGCGCCTCGCGCTCGGCGTCGGCTTCCTCGGGAGCCTGACGACCTTCTCGACGTTCGGTCACGAAACGGTCGAACTCATGCGCGAGGGCCAGACGCGCATGGCGCTGTTCAGCGTCGGTGCGAACCTCGTCCTCGGACTCGTCGCCGTTCTCGCCGGACGCGGCTTGGTGCGCTTCCTTGGCTGACGACCTCGCCGGTTCGCTCGCGCGCATCCGCGAGGCGGCCGTCCGCCTCGAGCCGTTCCTGCGTCGCACGCCGACGATCCACTCGCACACGTTCAGCGAGAGCGCCGGATGCCGCGTGTTCCTCAAGCTCGAGAACCTGCAGCGCACGGGCGCGTTCAAGCTGCGCGGCGCGGCGAACCGCGTGCTCACGCTGCGCGAGGACGAGCGCGCGCGAGGCCTCATCGCGGCGTCGGCGGGCAATCACGCGCAGGGCGTCGCGCTCGCGGCGAAGCAGGTCGGCGTTCCCGCGACGATCGTCATGCCCGTGCAGACGCCGCTGCTCAAGATCCGCCGCACCGAGGGGTACGGCGCGACCATCGTGCTGTTCGGCGCGAGCTGGGACGAAGCGCAGGCGCACGCCCTCGAACTCGCCGCGCAATCGGGCGCGGTCGTCGTTCATCCGTTCGACGACGAGCGCGTGATCGAGGGGCAGGGGACGGTCGGACTCGAGATCCTCGCGGACGTGCCCGACGTCGAGACGGTGCTCGTTCCCGTCGGTGGTGGTGGCTTGATCGCCGGCGTCGCGCTCGTGCTCGCGGCGTTGCGACCGGACGTGCGTCTGATCGGGGTCCAGGCCGAGGGCGCGGCGCCAATGGTGCGCTCGTTCGCCCAACGCTCGACCGGTGTGCGCGTCGACGAGCCGAACCCGCACACGCTCGCCGACGGGATTCGTGTCGGACGCTTCGGAACGCTGACGTGGGACGTCGTGCGCGAACACGTGCACGAGATGGTCACCGTGTCGGACGCCGAGATCACCGCAGCCGTCGTCCAGGCGATCGAGAAGAGCAAGGTCGTCGCCGAACCCGCCGGTGTCGTCGGCATGGCGGCGCTCATGTCGGGACGCATCGCCGTCCATCCGGAGGAGCGCGTGTGCTGCCTCGTCTCCGGGGGCAACATCGACCTGACGCTGCTCGCGCGCGTGATCGAGAGCGGACTCGCGAACACGGGCTACTACCACCTGCTCAAGCTGCGCATGCGCGACGCGGCGGGGCAGCTCGAGCGCGTCGTCTCGGTGGTCGCCACGCACGGCGGCAACATCCTCGACATCCAGCACTACCGCGCGGGCTGGAAGGTGCCGGTTGGCTACGTCGACGTCGAGATCCTGATGGAGACGCGCGCACCCGAGGAAGGCGCGGCGATCGAAGCGGCGCTGACCGAGCGCGGGATCGAAGTGACGTCGAACGAAGCTCCGGGCTAACCCGCGCGCTTCGTCGCGCCGTCGCCTCCGGATTGCTCGCGCAGCGCTTCGGTCACGTCGGTCCAGGTCGCGATGCCGAGCTCGACGAGCGTCGCGCCGAGCCACTTGCCCGTCTTCTTCTGAATCTTCAAGGCGCGCTCGAGTTGCCCGCGGTCGATCAAACGCCTCGCGATCATGATCTCGCCCAGGCGTTTCGGGGTCGGCGGCGCGTTCGTCGGCGCTTCCTGAACGGGTTCCGCGGCGTTGGAATCCGAGAGCGTCGCGCGCAGCCGCACGGCGGACTCCACGTCGTCGCGCGTGACGCGTCCCATGTCGCACAGGACCTCGCCGAGCCGTTTGTTGCCCTCGCGTCCCACCCGATCCAGCGCCTCGTCGATGTCGTCCTGGGTGACGAAGCCGAGCTGGATCAGGAACTGTCCGATGGAGAGATCGTTGAGCGTTTGCAGCGTGCGCGGCTCGTCCTCCGACACGGCCTGCGTGTCGCCGTCGAGCACGGTCTCGATCTCTTGCGCGACGATGCGCACGAGCCGCACGGCGAGCGTGTGCAGTTCCGCGCCGACGTCGTCGCCGAGGCGCGGCACGCAGCGCACGAGGACGGCCGCGGCGTGCAAGCACCCGGCGAGGCCTTCGTCGTGCGGCCGAACCCGGTCTCGTCGACCGAGAATGCGGGCGAGGATCACGGAGTTCGCGTCCGCGTTCGAAACCTTCGCTCGCGCGAGTTGCGCGGCGAGTTCCTTGATCGCGACGCTTTGATTCGACGGCTTGCTCATGAACCCCGGCGCGCGGTCCTGGAAGCCCGTCGGCGCGCGCTCTAGCATCGACGCGAACGCCCGCTCGGCTTGATTCCGTGGTGCGCCGCGCGCGCGGATGGCGCGCTGCCGCCGCTCAGGCCCCGCTCGCGCCCGTCAGCAGCGCCTGAAGCTGCGCCGGATCCTGGGGACCGGATGCGCCGGTCACGAACGTTCCGTCGGGCTCGGCGATCACCAGGATCGGGAGCATCGTCGCGTTCTTCAGCGCGAAGAGGAGCTTGTGCACCTCCGGCTGCGGGAGATCGGCGTCGCCCGCGAGCAGCACGAAGTGGGCGTCCAGCAGCGGGGCGATATCGGGGCGCGGGAGGATGGCCTGCACGAGGCTCCTGCATCCGCCTCAGAGTTCGCGGCCGATCTCGACGAAGATGCGCTTGTTCTCGGCCTTCGCCTTGGCGGCCGCCTCGCTCCAGTCGACGTGCCAGTCGTGGGCGCCGCGGTCGTCGAAGTGGGGGTGCTTTCTCTTGTCGCTCATGGCGGTCATCGTAGCGAGTGCGACGGATCGGCCGTACGCTCGGCGGAAGCGCGCCGGGGGCTTTCCCATAACACGAACGCGACGGCCACGCGCACCCACTCGATGACCCGCCTCCGCCTCTCCTCGCTCCTGCCGAAAGGGAGGGCACTGATCTGGACGATCGTGGCGCTGGTTCTGATTCCGGTCGCGTTGCTGCTGTTCGCGTCGCTCTTTCGGATCCATGTGACGCTCGATCTGGCGGCGGTCCTCGAGGCCTTCGCGCTCGGGTTGCTCGCCGTCACGGTGTTCCACCTCGTGCGTCACTGGCTGAAGCCCAAGGAAACGGTCGCGATCGGATACCGCGTGAAGCTCGAGCAGCCCATGATGCCCGTGGTCGGTCGCTATTCGTTTCGGCTCGAGGTGTTCTACGAGGTCGAGCACAAGGGCGAGCGCGCGCGCGTCGACCAAGGCACGATCGAGCTGCGGTTCCGCAAGGCGGACCATCCGGACATGCTCGCGTGGTGCTGTGAGAAGATCGGCGAGCACCTCGGCAAGCACGTGGGGCACGCACACGAGTGCTACCCGGACGCGCGCGTGGTCCTGCCGCCGGAGCCGACGCCGGCGCTGCTCGAGCGCCAGGTCGGTGCCGTCGAGCCCGAGCAGCCCGGATGATTCATGACGCTTCACCGAGATCGACGCAGCTACGCGCCATCTCAGCACGTCCCTCCCTCACCGGGTTCGACGACGCGTCAAGGTCGCCTGCACGCGCTTCGGTCGCGAAGCGCTGATCTGGCGCGCATCTGCGTCGATCTCGGCAAAGCCTCATGAAGAACCCGGGCTCGTGAGTTCCGCGAAGGCCTGCTCGCCTCCGATTCCGCGCTAATGCTCGCGGCCTGTCTCCCGTAGTCCGGTCCATGGACGCCGGACCCCATCGCTCGACCGCACCGCCGCCCGCTTTCAGCGGGCTGTTCTCGCGCGGCTTCCTGTTCGCGCTCGTCATAGCCCTCAGCCTCTGGACGCTCGGACGCGAAGCGTTCCGCGGTTCGTTGCTCGTGCCCGACGCGGAGTCGCGCGTCATCGCGCCGCGCGGCGAGCTGGCGGCCGACGAGCGCTCGACGATCGAGCTGTTCGAGGCAGCGGCACCATCCGTCGTTCACATCCAGACGACGCGCACTGAGCCGCGTCGCGGGTTCTTCTCGAGCCGCGCGGTCGAAGTGCCCGAGGGATCCGGCACGGGCTTCGTGTGGGACACGGAGGGGCACGTCGTCACGAACTACCACGTGGTGCAGAACGCGGAGAGCGCCTACGTCATCCTGCAGGACGGCGGTAAGGCGTACCCCGCGCGCTTCGTCGGCGGAGCGCCCGACTCGGACCTCGCGGTCCTGCGCATCGAGGCGCCCGAGTCGAAGCTCGTCCCCATCGCGTTGGGGGAGTCGAAGAATCTGCGCGTCGGGCAACGCGTCTTCGCGATCGGCAACCCGTTCGGACTCGACAAGACGCTGACGACCGGCGTGATCAGCGGGCTCGAGCGCATGATCACGTCGGTGACGAACATGACGATCCACGGTGTGATCCAGACGGACGCGGCGATCAACCCGGGCAACTCGGGTGGCCCCTTGCTCGACAGCGCCGGGCGGCTGATCGGCGTGAACACTGCGATCAAGAGCCCGACCGGTTCGTACGCGGGGATCGGATTCGCGGTGCCCGTCGACCTCGTCAATCAAAAGGTGCCCCGCATCCTGCGCACCGGTTTCGCCGAGCGCGCGGGGCTCGGGATCTACATCGGGCCGGACGAGTGGGGGACGGAGCAGGGGCTCCTCGGCGCTGTCATCGATCAGGTCGTTCCCGGCGGAGCCGCGGACCGCGCGGGCCTTCGCGGTTCGCGCCACTTCGGGGACGGCTCGATCGAACTCGGCGACGTCATCGTCGCGATCGACGACGTCGAGATCGACGGCAAGGAGGACCTCTTCGCCGCCCTGCATCGCTACGAGGCGGGACAATCGGTGGGCGTGACCGTCCACCGTTTCGCGGAAGACGGGTCCGACGCCCGCCATCGACTCGACGTCACGCTCCAGGCGCTTCGCTCACGCTAGCCCGGGTTCTTCCTGAGGCTTGGCCGAGATCGACTAGCAGGCCCTGGTGAAACTCACGACATCCTCGAAGGGCGCTGAATTCGCGCTGCCTGCGTTGCGCCTCCTCCGAGGTTCCAACGAATACGCGTCGCCAGCGCGCCTTGACAGCACGAACTCATCACCCTTCGAGGACGCCGTGAGTTTCACCACGGCCTGCTAGGCGGCGCGCGGGCCGCTCGCGCCCGACAGTCGGATCCGCTAGCTTCTCTTCCAATGAAGCCCCCTCAGCTGAAGCCCCCTCAGCCCGACGCGTTACTCGAAAGCCTCCGCAACGTCGGCCTCAATCGTTACGAGGCGTCGGTGTACGTCGGCCTCCTGACCGACCAGTCCGCTCGCGTGGCCGAGATCTCACGCCGCACCGGCGTGCCGCAACCCAAGGTCTACCAGGCGCTCGACGCCTTGGTCGAGAAGGGCTTCTGCTCGATCGGTCCCGACTCGGTCAACAAGTACCGGCCGATCACGCCGCGCGTCGCGATCGAGGGGACGATCGCGCGCTTGAAGCGTCAAGAGGTCGAGGCGCGCGGGCTCGCCGAAGAGCTCGAGGTCTTGCGCGTCGCCGGACAGGGACAGGAGCTGTGGGCGCCGCCGATCGAGATCGTGAAGGGGACGCGTCAGATCGTCGAGCTCGTCCGGGATCGCGTCGAGAGCGCGACCGAAGAGATCCTCTTCATGGGGAGGGCGCCGCAGATCCCGTCGCTCACGATGGCGCAGGCGATGTTCGACAAGGCGGCGAGCGGGTGTCGTGTGCGCCTCCTGCTCGAGAAGAACTACATGCAGCCGGTCGAAGGCAGCGAAGAGAGCCAGGCCGAGGTCGAGCTCTTCCGCTCGATCAACGCCGAGGTGCGCGAAATCGACGAGCTGCCGACCAAGCTCCTGATCGTCGACGGTTCGATCGCCTTGCTCTCCATCTCGCGCAAGGGAGGCGACAACTTCCTCGTCCTCGCCCTACGCCAGCAGGGCTTCGTCGGACACATCCTCGCGTCGTTCCAATTCCACTGGGAGCGCGCCGAGCCGGTGTAGGCGCGGCGGGACGCCGATCGCTACGATACGCGTCATGTCGAACGATTCGGGCAACGCACCCCCCGTGGAACCGTCCGAGCCGACGGACCTCGGGCCGGGCGGACCCTCCGCCGAGGAGGCGCCGGGGACCGCCGAGGGCTATCGGCCCGGCGGCACGCTGCTGCGCGGCGCGACCGTCGCGCCGGGGCTCGTGCTCGGTACGGTGCATCGCAAGGACTACGACCTGTCGCGCGCCGGCGCCGTGCGCGTGGCGCTCGACGGCGTCGACAACGAGCTGAACCAGTTCCGCGGCGCGCTCGACGCGTCGCGTCGACAAATCGTCGACCTGAAGTCGCGCCTCCACGGCCGCGTACCCGAGGACGATGCGCGCATCCTCGACACACACCTCGCGTATCTGCGGGACTCGGTGTTCATCGCGGACGTCGAGAACCTGATCCTCAACGAACAGATGCGCCTCGACGCTGCGATCGCCAAAGTCGTCGGCGACTTCGACCGCATCTTCCGCCTCGTGCGCAGCGATTCGATCCGGCAGAGCGCCGTCGACCTGCGCGACGTCGGAATTCGCGTGTTGCGCAACCTCGAGGAGACGGGCCCGCAGCTCGAAGGGACCGCGGGCTCGACCGAGAGCACGCGCGACGCCTACGTGCTGGTTGCGAACGAGCTCTCGATCGTGGACATGTTCACGCTCGCGAACGATCACGTGAAGGGCATCGTGACGCTCGAGGGCGGGTTGACGAGCCACGCCGCGATCTTCGCGCGTGCGATGCGCATACCGACGCTGTCGGGTGTCGAAGGACTGCTCGATGCGGTGCACGAGGGAGACTTCGTCATCCTCGACGCGACCGAGGGCATCTTGCGTGTGAACCCGGACGACGTCGTCCGTGAGCAGTACGCGTCGAGTTCGAACGACGACGATGCGATCGAGATCAAGGGCGGCGGAGTCGAGCGCCAGGTTCCCGAGTGGGCGCTGCGACCCGCGGCGACGGCGGACGGCGAAGCGATCACGGTCGGTGCGTCGTGCGGGAACCTGCCCGAGGTCGAGCAGGCGCTCGAGTACGAGTGCGCGTGGATCGCGCTATATCGCACCGAGCTGCTCTACTTGATCGACCGCGAGCCGCCCTCGCGCGACACGCTCGTGCACCACTACTCGTCGGTGATCGGCGCAGCGCGCGGCGCGCCCGTCACGTTCCGCCTGCTCAACCTCGACTCGAGCGCCGGACTCGCGTACCTGCACGCGACCGCCGAGGCGAACCCGAGCCTGGGCCGCGCTGGAACGCGCGCCTTGCTCGACACGCCGAGCGTGCTCCGACGCCAGCTGCAGGCGATCCTGCTCGCGTCGAACGGCGTCGACGTGCGCATCGCGCTGCCGTTCGTCACGGACTGCGGCGACCTGCGGCGCGTGAAGGAAGTGCTGTTCGAGGAGCGCATCGAGCTGCGCAAGACCGAGGCGCACTTCGACGAGAGGAGCGGCGCGGTCCAGATCGGCGTCGTCGTAGAGACGCCCGCCGCCATGCTCGGCGCGCGCGATCTGGCCGCCGAGAGCGACTTCCTCATGGTCAGCATGGACTCGCTCCAGCAGTACCTCCTGGCCGCCGATCGCGACGCTCCGGAGCACGCGGCGATGTTCGAAGTCGTTCACCCGTTCGTGCTGCGTGGCGTCGCGAAGATCGTCGCGGTCGCGCGCGACGCGGGTGTGCCGGTGTGGATGTTCGGAAGCTCGGCGCGTCGGCGCGAGAGTCTGCCGCTCCTGATCGGTGCGGGCATCCGCAACTTCTGCGTGCCGCCTGGCGAGCTACGCACGTTCCTCGGCCAGCTCGATGGGATCGAGGCCAAGGCGGCTACCGCGGCCGCGCGTGCGGCGATGGACGCGGCTTGCTTCGACGAGACGCGCTCGCTCGTGTCCGGCTTTCGGCACGGCTACGCGCCGGACTGATCCGTCGCTTCGACGCGCGGTGTTCCGAAGACCGGTCGCGCGACGAGCGCGTGACCTCGCCCCGTCGATCGAACGAAGGCCGCGCGCATCGCGTCCGCGATCCGGTCGATACCGTCGAGAGGTCCGAGCGCGACCAGTCCGGATCCCGCGCCGCTGATCGTCGCGAGCCACGCGCCCGCGGTGCGCGCCGCGTCGAGCGCGTCGGGAGCGCCGTCGATGAGCGCGAGCCGGTGGCGCACGTGCAAACGCTCCTCGCCGCCGAGCGAGAGGAGTCGCGCGTCTCCCGTACGCAGGCCCTCGAGGAGCAGCGCGAGGCGCCGCGGGTTCTCGACCGCATCCTCGAACGCCACCGTGCGTGGAAGCGCGCGGCGCGCGTCGTCCGTCGACAGCGGACTCGCGGACCACGCGAGCGCGAAGCCGATCGAAGCGTGCACGTCGTTGTGAATCCAAACCGGCAGCGCGCGTGCGTCGGACTGCTCGGGCGACGGGTGGCAGAGCGTGCAGCCGCCGAACAACGACGCCGTGATGTTGTCGGGATGCCCCTCGAGTTCGACGCCGATCGCGAGCAGCGCGTCGAGCGGGAGCGGCGCACGCGCCACGGCGTTCGCGAGCAGGAGCCCGGCCGCGACGGCCGCGCCGCTGCTCCCGAAGCCGCGCGCGACGGGCACCGAGCTGGAAACGTCGAAGCGAAAGTTCCCGCGGACATCCGCGTCCCGCGCGGCGCGTTCGAATGCGCGTACGACCAGGTCGCCGTCCGCGTGCTCGCCCTTGCCGAGCTCGTCGCGAATCGAACCGCTGCGTCGCAGTTCGTGCGCGCCACCGTCGATGGGGGAGAGCGAGACGTCGACGTACATCGAGAGCGCGAGACCCAGCAGATCGAAACCGGGGCCGAGGTTCGACGTCGAGGCGGGAACGCGGACGCGGTGAAGGGGGCTTTCGAGCGGCGCCGTCATCGGCCGGAATGCTAGCAGCCCGTGGTGAAACTCACGCCACCCTCGAACGGCGCTGGATCCGCGCTGCCTGCGTTCCGCTTCCTCCGAGCATCCACCAATACGCGTCGTCAGCGCGCCTTGCCAGCACGGATCCATCACCCTCCGACGATGGCGTGAGTTCCACCACGGGCTAGCGGAACACCACGAACGCGCGACGGCGGAGACCGATCGCTGCGCGTGCGAAGTTCGTTGATGCGCGCCGGTCGAAACGCCTTCGGGGTGCTATTCTCGGGGGACGCGCGGCGCCGAGCACCGCCGCGCGCCGGGCGGCTCGCCCCCGGCCGGCCTCCGGAAAACCGCATTCCCCCAAAAGACACGCCCCCTGGCGCTTGTGCTTCCCGACAACGCTAGATAGTGTGTGGTTGAGGGATGAACTGGATCGCGCACCGTGGCACGCTCGGCAGCCCTCGTTTCCCCTGAACGCCAGGAGGGGTCCGATGTCCGAGGAACGTGAACGCTTCTTCTCGAGATTGGCAACGATCACCGGGGTCCGGACCATGCCGTCCATCGGATCCTGGATCCTTTGCGAGGTCGACAACCCCGCTGACTTGGCGCGCAAAGTGAACCGCCGGCTCGAGCCGGGGACGATCAGCGTCCCCCGGCACGTCCCCGGTGCGGTGCGCGTGCCGGTCCGCGACCCGAAGCGGAACGAGGAGTTGTTCCAGACCATTCGGGACCTCCAGCAGAAGAAGGCGCGTACGCGCTACTTCCAAGAGCTGAAGACGACCGCGGTTTCCTAGACCGCGTCCCTCGCAGCTCGCTCCTCCGCGGATCGCCGTCGGTCCGCGGACGCTCGGCGGAGTTCCCGCGCGAGCGCTGACCTTCGACGATTTCTCCGTCGTCCGTGTGTCGTGTCGTCCTTGGCATGCGGCATCTCGCCGCTAAGATCCTCGGACCCATCGCCCCCTGTATCGAGCGAACACGATGACGACCACCAAGACGAAAGCCGCGAAGTCCAAGTCCGAGAAGGCCAAGAAGCCCAAGAAGTCGGGAGAGCTCGCGACGGTCAAGGGCGGGAAGATCACGCCTGGCGGTACCGAAGCCAAAGCCGCGAAGCGCAAGGCCACGAAGTCGAAGGCCAAGCGCAAGACGGTCAAGAAGAAGGACAAGCCGAAGAAGGAAGTCTTCACCGCGAAGACAGCTGACCGGCAGATCCTCTACCAACACGCGGTGCAGTCGCCCGAGGAGGACGTGAAGTTCCTCGCGCGCGTCTATCGTTCGAAGCGCGGCAAGGTCGCCAAGCACCTGCGCGAGGACTTCTGCGGCACGGCGCTCGTGTGCTCGCACTGGGTCCAACGCGGCGAGGAGTACACCGCCGAGGGCTTCGACATCTGCCCCGACACGGTGGGGTGGGGCGTCGAGCACAACTTCGAGCCGATCGGCGATGCGGCGTCGCGCGTGAAGTTGCACATCAAGGACGTGCGCGAGAAGAGCGCGAAGAAGCCCGACGTGCGCACCGCGCAGAACTTCTCGTACTTCATCTTCAAGCAGCGCGCGGAGCTGCTCGACTACGTTCGCCGCGCCTACAAGGACCTCGCGAAGGACGGCGTCTTCATCATGGACATCTACGGAGGTCCGGACTCCATGATGGAGATGAAGGAAGAGCGCGACATCGAGGAGGGCTTCACCTACGTGTGGGACCAGGTCGCGTACTGGCCGGCGACCGGCGAGTACAAGGCGCACATCCATTTCGAGTTCGAGGACGGAACCGAGATGAAGCGCGCATTCACGTACGACTGGCGCCTTTGGGGGCTCACCGAACTCATCGACATCTTGAAGGAAGCCGGCTTCCCCGAGGTCGAGACGTTCTGGGAGGGCACGGACTCCGACGGCGAGAGCGGCAACGGCATCTACCGCAAGTCGCGTCGCGGCGAGAACTGCGAGGCGTGGGTGACCTACGTCGTCGGCTACAAGTAGCCGCGCGGTTCACGCGTAGGGCGGGGGATCCGGCGGAAGCAGCTCGACGTACTTCTGCGCGGCGCCCGTGTTGAAGACGACGACGCGGGCGTCGCGGTCGATCCGGCCTTCGGCGACGAGGGTCTCGAGGACGACCAGGCACGCCGCCGTCTCCGGGCACAGCGCGATGCCCTCGAGCGCGGATGCGCGGTGCATCCACGGGACGATTTCGGCTTCGTTCGCGGCGCACGCGGCGCCGCCCGACGCGCGCACCGCGTCGAGGATCATGAAGTCGCCGACCGCCTTCGGCACGCGCAGTCCGCTCGCGATGGTGGCGGCGTTTTCGAACGGCTCGGCGAAGCGCTCGTTCGCCTCGAAGGCCGTGACGATCGGCGCGCAGCCGCTCGATTGGCACGCGAACATGCGCGGGCGGTCCGTCCGTTCGAGCCAACCGAGCGCCTCGAGCTCGTCGAACGCCTTCCACATCCCGATCAATCCGGTCCCGCCGCCGGTCGGGTAGAAGATCGCGTCGGGCAGTGTCCAGTCCATTTGCTCGGCGAGCTCGAGCCCCATCGTCTTCTTGCCCTCGATGCGATACGGCTCCTTCAGCGTCGAGAGATCGAACCAGTCCATCTTCGCCGCGCCGCGCGCGATGGCCGCCGCGCAGTCGGTGATCAGTCCGTCGACGAGGAACGCCTTGGCGCCATACAGCGTCGCCTCGCGCCGGTTCACGAGCGGCGTGTCGGCGGGGAGGAAGACGTACGCCTCGAGCCCGGCGCGCGAAGCGTAGGCCGCCATCGCGCCGCCCGCGTTGCCGGCCGTCGGGATCGCGAGGCGCCGGATGCCGAGCTCCTTCGCCTTGCTCACCGCCATGCACAGTCCGCGCGCCTTGAACGACCCGGTGGGGAGCTGCGACTCGTCCTTGATGAAGAGTCGGTTCAGTCCGAGCGCAGCGCCGAGCCGCGGGCAGGGGAGCAACGGACTCATGCCCTCGCCGAGCGTGACGATGTTCGCGTCGTCCGCGACGGGCAAGAGCTCGCGATAGCGCCAAAGCGTCGGCGCGCGCCGCGCGAGGTCGTCACGCGCGACCGCGTCGCGCACGGCGTCGAGGTCGTAGCGCACCCACAGCGGACGCCCCTCGTGCGTCGTCTGGATCCGATCGGCGGGGAGGACCGTGCCGTCGATCGCGGCTTCGAGGTGCGTGACGTAGCTCAAGCTGTAGAGCCTAGCAGGCCTGCTAGCGTTGCTTCGAGAGCCAGGCCAAGAAGCCGGCCTCGAGCGAGAGCGGTTTGTCGAACAGTGCCTCTCCCGACGGCGCCGAGATCGGGACGCCGTACACGTTCTCGAACACGTCGGCGAGCGAGCCCCGCGCCTCGGCGATCATCCGCAGCATCGCCGCGTAGTGCTCGCGTGAATCGGACTTCGACCCCGCGCCGAGCGTGCGCACCCAGTAGAGGAAACAGGCGCGGTAGGCGCGCACGAACTCCGCGTAGTCACCGCGGAACGCCTCGTCCGGGGTCATCGTCGCACCCGGGCCGAGGAACGGCGCCGAGAACACGACCGACTGGGATTGGCTGTCGTTGAAGAGCAGGAACGACACCTCCTTCTTCCAGTCGTCGTCGACCTTCTTGCTCGCGGCCTTCTGTGCCCGTCGCAGCGCGCCGACGAAGTAGTCCTTGCCCTTCTGCTCGCGCCAGCGGCTGTTCGCGTCCGCCGGTGGCAGCGCACCGCCGTTCGGGTTGCCGTTGGGAACGAAGGCCGAGCGCCCCTCGGCGGACCGCGCGCGCAGATCGCCGTCCGTGCGCGTGTCGACCTCGTTGTAGATCGCGATGACCATGTCGCTCGCGATGCCGCCGGCGAGCATCGACTCCATGCGCGCTCCGAAACAGGTCTCGAGCAGCGAACGCATCGCGAGCTGCGTGACGTGTTGTTCGACGCCGGTCGGGTTGCGCTCGGCCATCGACGTCGACGACGTGTAGTCGCGCGTCGAATCGAGCGTGGCGTGGTCGGAGCTGATGACGCGCACACCGTCGAAGTCGAACTCGGTCCAGAACTCCGTCCCGTCCTTCCAGAAGAAGGGGCGGTGCCGCAGCTCGAGCAGGCCCGTCACCGCGATGAACTCGACGAAGTCACGGCGCTCGGGAATGAAGACGATGCGCGTGGGCGGAAACGGTTGCTCGCGCACGACCAGGGGGCCGCCGCTGCGCATGTAGCTCGCGAACTCCTCGGACGCGGCGCGTTGCTTGTCCTTCGCCGAAGAGGCGTCGAGCAGGGTGGTCTGCGCGGGGTCCATGCGCTTCGCCTTCCAGCCCTTCACCCACGTGGACAGCGTCTTGATCAACGCCTGCGCGTCGCCGATCGACACGTCCTCGCGCGGACCGCCGGGGAGCCACGCGACCCACTCGGATTGCAGTTGGAGCAGCGCCTCCAACGCGCTCTTGATCTCGTCGAGATCCGACTCGTTCGTCAGGTGCGACGCGCTGACGAGCACCTGGAACATGCCGATGTCCGCCGTGACGAAGTCCTCCCTCAGAATGGTCTCGATCGGCGCGGTCTCCGTCGCTTCGCGCCCGTTGCGCGCGAGCCACTTGGTCGCGCGCGCCGTGTGAACAGCATCGTCCGCGCTCGGCGGTCCGAGCCCGGACGAAGGGGAGAGTGCGAGGGGAAGCAGCGAGAGAGCGATTGCGAGCCCTGCCATGGGACCTCCGTGGTGCTTCGATAGTGCGTCGCGACGCGACACGGACCGTGCGAATGACGGATCGCAGGACGGCCTGCCAACCGCGCAAGGAGCGATCGAGATCCGCACGCTCACAATCTACGTTCGCTCGCGGATCCTCACAACGCCGGTCGGCGCGGCATTCTTCCCACCATCCCCGAGCGCTGCAGCATCCGAGCGGACCGCGCGTCGCCTTCCGCAGGCGTATGCGAATACCGCGCCGAGCGCGCCGGGGCGCTACGAATTCATGACCGTTCGAATGTGCAGCGGTTGCTAGGATTTGGCGCGTGCAGGCCGAAGCAGGAGCGCGCCTCGGCGCCGCGAAGTCGCGCGTTTGGATCGTGTTGGCCGCGGTCCTGTTCTCGACCGGCGGTGCCGCTGTGAAGATGTCGAGTCTGGCGCCGGTGCAGGTCGCGTGCGTGCGCTCTGGGCTGGCCGCGATCGCTCTCTTGGTGTTCTCGCGCCACGCGCGAAGGCGCCCGACGAGCTTCCGCGAGCTGCTCGTCGCGGTGGCGTTCGCGGCAACGATGTTGCTCTTCGTTCTGTCGAGTCGAATGACGACTGCAGCGAACGCGGTGTTCTTGCAGGCCACGGCTCCGCTTTACGTTCTGATCCTCGGACCGCTCGTTCTGCGTGAGCGTTTGCGCACGCGCGACCTTGCGACTCTGCTCGGAATGGCGGTCGGCATGGCGCTGTTCCTCGCGGTCCCCGGCGAGGCGCGCGCGACGGCGGTTCGGCCCGCGCTGGGCAACACGCTAGCGATCGTCGCGGGCTTCACGTGGGCGGTCTCGATCATCGGCCTGCGCTGGATCGGGACGACGAACGAGGACGGCGGTGCGACGCTGATGGTCGCCATGCTCGGGAACGCTCTCGTCGCGCTCGTCGCGCTACCGTTCGCGCTTCCGCTCTCCCTCGGGGCCGAGCCGGTGCGCGAAGTGCTCGTGCTCGGTTGGCTCGGCGTGTTTCAGATCGGAGTGGCGTACCTGCTCGTCGCGAAGGGGATCGGCGGCGTGCCCGCGTTCGAGGTGTCGCTGCTCTTCCTGGTCGAGCCGGTGTTCAACCCGATCTGGGCCTGGTGGATCCACGGCGAGCGGCCCGGAGGCCTGGCGCTCCTCGGTGGCTGCGTGATCCTCGCCGCGGCGACGCACTCGGCGCTCGCGGCGCGGAACGAAGCGCGCGCTCAGTCGACGTAGCCCAGGTTGCGCAACTGTTCCTGCGTCGAGCGATCGAGCGCGGCGTCGTCCGCCGTTCGCTTGGGAACGCGCTCGGTGAACGTGCGCAGCGCGTCGAGCAGCGGCCCCGGCGCCGACGCGTAGCCGTCCATCTCGAGCGGATCCTCCGCCAGGTGGAACGCGCGCTCGCCGGCGCGGTCGCGCACGAGCTTCCAGGTGAGCGTGCGCAATGACAGGAGTTCGAGTCCGCTCGCGTGCTCTTCGCTCCAGGCGTTCAACGCGGGGCCCTCGACGCCGCGCATGCGCGGGACGAGCGACTCGCCCGTGCCCTGCGCCGTTGCGGGCAGCCCCGCGAGCTCGAGCAAGGTCGGCATCACGTCGATCGTGCGCACCTGATCGGTCACGACGTGCGCGTTTTGGAACGACCCGGGTGCGGACACGAGCAGGGGGACGCGCAGCAGGTCGTCGTGGAGTCGGCCGCCGTGGTGGATACGACCGCGCGACGCATCGAAGCCCTCGCCGTGGTCGGACACGACGACGACGACGCGCTCGCGCTCGCCCAGGCGATCCATCGACGAGAGCAGCGCGTCGAGCTCGTGTTCGACGTGTTCGAGGCGCGCGGCGTAGATGGAATGAAAGCGATCGAGCTCGGGTTGCGTGGCGTGCTGCAACTCCGCCGGATGCACCGAGAGGCGGTGCGCGAAGCGATCGTCCGCGTTGTCAGCACCGAACGCGTCGGCGCGTTCGTCCACGCCTGCGTGATAGAGGTAGTAGTCGTGCACCTCGTACGTGTGGACGAGGAGGAACGCCGGCCGCGATCGATCGCGCTCGGCGTACCACGCCTCGGCCGCGCGCCGCAGCCCCGACACGCCGGGGAACTCGTCGATCCACCGGACGAGCCAGCGCTGCGTCGCGTAGCGGTTCTTGGCGAACCTCCACGCGAGGGGAACGTGGACGCGCAGCGGCCGAAAGCCGAGCTCGGGCGTGGCATCGAAGTGCTCGAAGCCCTGGTCGATGCGAAAGGCGGGACTCACGAACGCGCCGCCCGTGAACGCGGCGGTCGAGTAGCCCCCGGCGGCGAAGGCCTCGGCCAGCGTCTCGACGTCGGTGGGAAGCGCGCGCGAGGAAGCGACGGCGCCGTGCTGCGAGGGGAGCAGCGACGTGAGCAGCGACGCGACCGAGGGCAGCGTCCAGGGTGCGGCGCTGATGCAGTTCTCGAAGCGCACCCCCTCCGTTGCGAGTCGTGCGAACAGCCCGTCGCCGGCGCGCACGCGCGCGTCGAGCGCGTCGGTGCGCAGCGTGTCGATCACGATCAAGACGACGTCCGGTGCTGCGGCGCTCGGCGTCGAGCCCGCGGGCGCGAGGTCGGGCCGTCCGCTCGCGGGGTCGTTGACGCACACGGGCAGCGCGAGGAGCACGGCCGTGGCGAGGGCGAGCATGACCGAGGCGCCGTGCCCGCGCGCGAGCGGAATGACGCGCAGCAGCAACGCGAGCGCGAGCGGGAGGGTGGACGCGAGGACGATCGCACGCGGCTCCGACGGCAGGAACCAAGCGGCGAGCGACGCGAGCGACGCGGAGGCGCAGAGGAGGAACGCCGCACCGAGCGAGCGCCGTTTCGCACCGATGCAGAGCGCGCCCGCGAGCACCGCGCACACGCCGACGATCACGGCGCTCGTCGCGCGCGCCTCACCGGGGATCTCGCGCGAGACGAGCGACAGTCCGTTCAGCCCCGCCGCACACGCGACGACGAGCGCGAGCGACACTCCGCGCCAGCGCACCACGCGCGCCGCCAGAGCTCCGAAGATCCCCGCGCCGAGGCCGACGACGATCCCGAACCCGAGGACGAGCACGAGCACGCGCGGCGGGACGCGGTGCGCGCCGGTCGCGAGCATCTCGGCGACGCCGAACGCGACGCCGGCACCGATCCCCTCGAGCACCGGTCGGCGCGTGTCGTTGGACTCTGGTTCCGTCACGTTCGGGCGTCGCGGGGGGAAAGCGGCGCCGTCCCTACTCCTGGACGGACTCGGGCGCCGCGGGGAGCGACTTGCGGGGCAACATCGCGTCGCGCTGCGCGGCGTGATACGCGAACGACGCGAGGATGATCGACGAGCGCACGACGTCGGTCTCGACCACGCGCTCGTAGGTGTCCATGTTCGAGTGGTGCGAGCGCGATCCGTAGTCCATCGGGTCTTGGATGAACTGGAAGCCCGGCAATCCGACCGCGTCGAACGAGAGGTGGTCCGTGCCGCCGGTGTTGCGATAGGTCAGCGTCTCGGCGCCCATGTCGTGGAAGGGCTCGAGCCACGCGTCGAAGATCGGGCGCACACCCAGATTCTCCTGCAGGTACACGCCGCGGATGCGCCCCGCGCCGTTGTCGAGGTTGAAGTAACCGGAGAGCTTCTCGTGCTCGGGGAGCAGCTGCATGGTTTCGCGGTCACCGAAGTGGTTCGTCACGTAGCCGCGCGAACCGAGGAGCCCTTGCTCCTCGCCGGTCCACAGCGCGGCGCGAATGGTCCGGCGCGGCTTCAGCCCCGACGCCTTCAGAATGCGCAGGGCCTCCATGGCGACGGCGCAGCTGGCGCCGTTGTCGGTCGCGCCGGTCGCCGGGTGCCACGAGTCGAAGTGACCGCCGATCATGACCACCTCGTCCGCGACGCTCGGATCGCTGCCCGGGAGCTCGGCGACGACGTTGTAGCCCTGCGTGTCCTCGTCGTAGAAGGTCGTCTCGACTTCGACGTTCATCCGGACCTCGGTGTCGTGCTGGATCAAACGCGCGATGCGGTTGAACTGCTCGGTCGACACCGTGACCTGCGGCATGCCGCGCTCTTCGCCGGGATCGTACGAGCCTCCCGAGCCGAGCATGATGACGCCGTAGTCGTTGCGCCGACCGCCGTCGGGTTCGATGACGACCGCGGCGCCTTCCGCCCTCAGCATGTCGAGCAACGCGTTGCGGAGCGCGCGCCGCGCACGCCACTCGCCGCGCCGGTTGGCGTTCGAGTCCGTGCTCGGTTCGGGCACGGTGTCGAGCTCGGCGAGCGAGTCCGCATCGTGCCGCTTGGCCGTCGCCTCGAAGTGGGATGCGACCGCGTTCACCTTGCCGTTGAGCACGATGCGCCCCGCGAGCTGGCCCGCGTACTGCGCCAGGTCCTCGACCGACTCGGCGTCGATCAGAATCGGAACACCGGAGACGGGCGCGTCGAGGCCGAGCGTCCACGCCTTCGGGATCGCGATCAGCGGCATGTAGATCGGCGCCGTCATCTCGACCACGCAGCGCTCGAACGACCAGCCGAGTCCGAACTCGCCCCACGGCTCGCGCGCCGCGTTCGAGAGGCCGAACTCCTCGAAGCGTTGCACGGCCCACTCGCTCGCGCGGCGCTCCTGAGGTGAGTTCGTCAGCCGCGGACCGTAGCGGTCCGTCAGATACCACAGCGTCTCCATGACCTTGGAGTTCGACATGCCCTCGTCGCGGATGCGCGTCACCGCTTCCCAGTCGACGGGTTCGTGTGCCTGCGCGCAGGGCGCGGATGCGATCGACGCGTGCGCGGCGACGGCGAGGACGGCGATCCTCAACAGTTCGAGCTTCGGGTGCTTCGTGGACATGGGGTCTCCGGTCAGGTGATCTCGATGGACTGCGGCGCATCGTACCGCGCGTGAAGCTCTCGGAGCTAGCCCGGGTCGTTCATGACGCTTTGCCGAGGTCGGCGCAGATGTGCGTCAGATCGGCGCTTCGTGACCGAAGCGCGTGGAGTCGACCGTGACGGGTCGTCGAATCCGGTGAGGGAGGGAAGTACTGATCTGGCGCGCAGCTGCGCACCGCGCGGTAGAGTGCGACACGCACCGATGAGCACCCGACCCGATCAGGACCCGTCCACGCACCGCATCACGGTGTCGCGCACCGCGCGCTACGTCGTCACCGGCGCGCTGGCAGCCGCGACGCGCGAGGTCTGGATCGTGCTGCACGGCTACGGTCAGCGCGCGGCCGACTTCGCGCGCGAGTTCGATGCGCTCACGAGCGACGCCCGCGCGATCGTCGCTCCGGAGGGGCTATCGCGCTTCTACGTGCAAGGCGGCGCGGGCGAGGTGGGAGCGTCGTGGATGACGCGCGAGGAGCGCGACGACGAGATCGCGGACTACGTCGCCTACCTGGACGCGGTCCATGCGGCGATTCGCGCTCAGATCGCGGACGCGGGTGGGGGCGAGCCGCGCATCGTCGTGCTCGGGTTCTCGCAGGGTTCCGCGACCGCGTATCGCTGGGTGACGCGCGGCGCGAGCCGCGTCGACCGCTTGATCGCGTGGGCGGGCGACGTGCCGCCCGACCTCGAGCTCGATGCGCTGCGCGACTTCGCGCGCGGTGAGCGGCGCTTGACGCTCGTCCTCGGCTCGCGCGATGCGTACGTCGACGACGCGCGCTTGGCGAAGGAGCTCGAACGACTGCGGCGCGTCGAGCTCGACTTCGAACTGGTTCGCTTCGAGGGCGGACACCGACTCGATCGCGACACGCTGGCAGCGCTCGCGCGCTGACGGGTCAGCGGCGCAAGTCCTGCCGCTCGCCGTCGAGGAACAGGAACGGTACGGCGTCCTCGGCCAGCTCGCGGTAGTACGCGGCGAGCTCCTCGTGCCCGCGCGCGGTGCACGCGTCGGCGAGGCGGGTGAAGTCGCGCGGGTAGTGCACGAGGCGATAGCCGCCACTCAACCGATCGAGCAACGGTCGCTCGTCCTCGGCCAGGATCTGCTTCACGTCGACTTCGATGGTGCGCAGGTCGACCTGTCCCATGTAGAGCACCAGCAGGCGCCCCTCGCTGTCGAGCAACAGGCTGGTCGGCGAGGGCGGGCTGAGGTTCGTGCGCGGACCGAAGAGGTGGTGGTAGAACGTGCGCCACAGCACGGAGTCCAGCCGGTCGTCGACGAAGCCCGCGTCGGCCGTGTCGAGGTCGTAGCGTTCGAGCCGCGCGATCGCCGCCGCCGCATCGGTCGGATGGTCGGCGTTCATCGTCACGACACGCAAGCCGAGCCGATCCAAGCGTCGGCCCTGCTGTCGCAACGCGAGGAACTCACGCATGCACGCCGTGCAGTCGCTGCTCCACAGCATCAGCAAGACCGGCGCGCCCGCGAGGTCGCTCACGCGACGCTCCGGGTTCTTGAACGACGGAATGCGCACCGGCGCCATCGGCAGCGGCGCGCCCAGCACGACGCGAGAGGAAGGACCCGATTGCGCGAGCGGCGGCGCGTGTGCGGTGGATGTGAGCAGGCCTGACTTCGTGGCCGCGCGCACGACGTGCCCCTCGCTCGACTGATCGACGACGATGCGCGAGTTGGGCTCCACGCCGTCGAGCACCGTGTCCGTACCGTCCGGCCACTGCACGGTGACGCGCTCGATCTCCGTCGCGTCGCCGAGCCCGAAGTGCAGGCGCTTGGACGACTGCGCGAGGAAGCCTTCGCCGCCGTGGAGCGTCTGCTGAAAGCGCGCGCCCTGCGTCTCGACGAGCACACGCGCGTTGATCGCGTCGCGGTTGCACGTTGTCCCGTTGCCGACGAGGTCGACGCTCAAGAAACTGCCGCTCGACGGATAGCGGTTGTGGAAGATCTGTACGCGCGGCGCGGTGCGGTTCTTGAGGACGAGGTCGAGTTTGCCGTCGTCGTCCCAATCGACGGATGCGACGGCGCGCCCGTCGCCGTCGACGTCGGCGTTCGAGAGGCGAGAGACGTCAGCGAACCGGCCGTTCCCCAGGTTGAGGAACGTGTGGTTGCGCTCGAAGCCGCTCCACGACATGCCCTCTTGCACGGTGAGAATGCGCGTCGCCGCCCAGGCGTCGGCGTACTCGTCGGACACGCCCTCTTCCTCGGTGTTCGGTGCTTGCGAGACGACCTCCCGCCAGAAGAAGCTTCACAAGTCGCCCGTGTTCTTGTCGCCGCTGATGAAGCCGTTGGGCGAGTACACGTCCTCGAAGCCGTCGTTGTTCAGGTCGACCGTCAGCGCGCCCCAGGCCCAGCCGCCGTTCATCGCTCCGGACTCGACCGTGACGTCGTCGAAGGTCCCGTCGCCGCGGTTCAGAAGCAGCGTGTTGCCGCGCGCGTGGCGCAAGTAGTTCTCGCGCGTCTCGGCATCGCGTGCGGCGCGGAAGTTTCCGTCCTGCGTCGCGATGCGTCGACCGGCCGAGGACCACATGTTCGTCACATAGAGGTCGACGTCGCCGTCGTTGTCGATGTCGGCCGCGCTGACGCCCATGCCCGCCGCCATGTCGTCGGCACCCGCCTCGACCGCGACGTCGTGGAAGCGACCGTCGTCGTTGCGGTAGAGGTTGTTGCGTCCGAAGTCGTTGACGACGTAGAGGTCGAGGTCGCGGTCGTTGTCGAAGTCGTCGAAGATCGCGGCGTAGCTGAACTTGTTGTTGTTCTCGCCGAGGCCGATCTCGTCGGTCACGTTCGTCCACACGCCCTCGCCGTCGTTGCGCCACGCCAGGTTGCCCGGTGCGTTCGTCGCGTCGTAGTAGGGAACCGGAATCGTGCCGAGGGGGCCCAGGTTGGAGTAGACGCACGCGTAGAGGTCGAGGTCGCCGTCCGCGTCCCAGTCGGCGGCGGCGAGCGACTTGATCTCGCCGATCGTGTCCCGATCGACGAGCGCGCGGCGGTCGAGCGCGAACGTCCCGGTGCCGTCGTTGGTGCCGATCACGATCGAGTTGAACCACGAGAGCGCGATGTCCTGGTCGCCGTCGTTGTCGACGTCGAGGAAAAGCGCGGAGTGCGTGTCCTCGAGCACGGCCAGTCCCGACTTCTCGGACACGTCCTCGACCGTGCCGTCGGCGCGGTGGATCAGCATGCGGTTGGGCAGGCCGCCGTGCTGGGGGACGAACAGGTCGTCGCGTCCGTCGCCATTCACGTCGCCGATCGCGATCCCGACCAGGCCGGAGTAGACGTTGCCGTTCAGCGAGTCGGTGCGGAAGTGGTACTCGCCCGAGCCGAGCAGGAACTCGGAGGCGTAGCGAGGAACGCCAGACAGCACAGCGTCGGTGATCTCGGCGAAGATCGGAGCGCGCGCGCGGATGTCCTCGTAGCGGACGAGCGCGATCGTGCGAATCCGTGCGATCTCGTCGGGCTCGCGCTCGAGGACCTCCCACGAGATGTCCCACTCGGAGTTGATCTGGAGCAGGCCGTCGTCGTCGGCTTTGCCGTCGAAGCGGACGAGCGCGCGGGTGTTGAAGCGTCGCGGGTAGACCGGATCGACGACGCTGGTGAACAGCTTCACCTTCGTGCCCGTCGGCGACGAGGAGCCGGCGCGCGGGCCGCCGAACGGCGCGGTCAACTCGGCGACGAGCTTCGGGATGTCGTCGCGACCGTACGTCTTGGTCGAATACGACTTCGCGATGCGAACGCGCGTCGAGCCGTCGTCGAACACTTGCTCGAGGGACTCCGGAACGAAGTGCGTCGTGCCCGCGAACGACGGCGCGAGGTAGCGCGAGAGCTCGTTGACCGACACGTTGCGCGCGACTCGCTCGACGAACGCCTTCAGCTCCGGATAGGCGAGGTCGTGCATCTCCTCGGAGCGCCATCCGGCGGTCTTCGGGGCGCGGCGTTCGATCGACGCGCGGATGCCGGCGGTCGGGACCTCGCCGGGCGCGAGATACAGAATGTCGCTCGGCCGGTCGTCGTCCTGGGCCGCGGATGCGGAGCCGAGCACGGCGCCCGCGAGGACGAGCGCTCGGAGCGCGATCGTGCGGTGAGCGAGCATGGATGGAGGAGGGAAGCGGCGGACAGCCGCTCCGCCTCCGAACTATACGGAACGCGCGCGAGCGCGGCGCGGCTTCGTCCGGGTTCAGCCGTGTCGCCCCGCCACTGGGCGACGAACATTTTTCATTCCGCGCCCGCCGTCAGGGCAGGAAGCTCTTCTTCGTCTCGAGCTTGCGCGGCAGGTACTCGTCGATCACGAAGTTCAGTCCCCACTTCGCGAGCGCCTGCTGCTCGGCGCGGACGCCCATCTTGAGCATCTCCTGGATCGCCTTGACCCAGGGAGTGTGGCTCTTGAAGAACGGGTCGTTCTTGAGCGCGTCCTTCGCGCGCTTGACGTCGACCGCCTGGAGCGGGTGGGTCGCGTCCTCGAGCTTGAAGTCCTTGATGTCCTGTGGCGTCACGCCGAGGAACTGCGCCTGCGGCACGCAGAAGAAGCGGTTGATGTGGGCCATGTTGCCCGAACCGACCTTCAGCGTGCGGTAGATGTTCGCGATGCCGTACGGGTCGCAGTCGACGAAGGCGTACACCGGGATCTTGTTCTGATCCGAGAGCAGCCGCACGAAGCGCCGCGTCGCGCGCGTCGGAACGCCGCCCATCTCCACGAGCACGCACTTGGCGTGACGCCAGTACTTGTGGTTGTTGAGCCGCTGGAACATACCGCCGGTCTCGATCACGAGGACGAACTTGGCGTCCGTCTTGAACTTCAGGTGCTCGACCGAGTGCGGGATCGAGTACGAGCCCGTGCCGAAGCCCGTGCAGTCGATCTCGATGCTCGCGCCCGTCTCCGGGTCGCGGTCGACGACGACCAGGTTGCCGGCGACCGAACCGCCGTGCTCCTCCGGATAGAAGCGCAGCTGTTCGCGCGACAGTCCGTCGAGCGACGCGAGCGCCTCGATGTCGTCCATGACGGCGTCGGACTCGGGCTGGTCCTTGAACTTGGCGTCGCCCCAGTTCTTGGAGACGTAGTACGCCTCCCGTTTCGTCGCGAAGTCGTCGTTCTCGACCATCTCCTTGGAGATGGACATGAGCCGCAGCGTCTGCGCGAAGTTCTTCACGGTGTTGACCGAGAGCGCGCGCACCTTCTTGCCCTTGCCGAGCTCGAAGTAGCCGACCTTCTTGGTGTACGTGACGTTCGACAGCGAGCGCACGGGGAACTTCATCTCGGGCAGCGCGCGCGCGAAGATCTTCTTCTGAACGCGCTCGGCCGTGCCCTCGATGAGCCTCAGCGTCTTCTTGTCGAGCGCGTCGAGGTTCGGCTTGCGCCGGCGCGATGCGGTCGCGGTCGCGCCGCCGGTGACCGGCTTGCGCGCGGTCTTCTTCTTCGCCTTCTTGGCCATGTCGTCGGGTGTGAACTCAGAAGTTGCGTGAGCGGTGAAGGACGTCCTCGAGGGTCGCGACGGTCTCGTCACGATCCTTGTTGCTGAGGTCGAGAATCTCCTGCAGGGCGATGCCGATGTGGGGGATGTACTTCTCGATGTACTCGCGCTTGTCGAACTCGCGCTTCAGTCGCTTGCCCTTGCGGATGTAGATGCCGAGCTTGCGCCCGCACTCCTGGATGCCGAGCTTGAGCTCCTTGAGGATCTCGGGGTAGTTCGCGATCGCTTCCTTGGACTCGGATGTGAACGGCACCCAGACGCTCGCGATGTGCACGAGGATCACCATGGGCGCGATCGGCAGTGCGCCGCGGGCCTGACTCAAGCCGTAGCCGCGCCAGTTCGTTTGGATGACCGCCTTCGTCACCGCGCACGCCGACCCGAGGTGCAGGAGCGGAACACGGTTGGCGAAGCGCAGCAGGCGAACCGGCTCGTCGCCATCGGCGATGAGCTCCTCGTGCGCGGTCTTGGAGTCGGGCTTCTTCTTCTTCTTCTTGATGCGGCCTTCGTCCGTGACCTCGAGCCCGACGCCGCCCGGCTTGCCGTAGGCGATGCCGACCTCGACCTGGAACGGGTTGCCGCGGTAGACGGAAGGCGGGCGCGTCGCGGCGACGTAGAAGTCGGCCTCGATCTCCTTCTTCAGTCCCTTGAGGATCAGGTCTTCGCCGATCGGCGCGATGCAGTTGGTCGGCGGCGAGCTGATCTTCGCGCTCTGGATCGACTTGTGCAGCGCGCTCGCCTCCTCGCGCGCGACGCGGCTCGGATAGGACTTCGTCGTCAGCCCGTTGCCCGCGCCCTTGATGATGTTCGACGCCGACTTGGCGCCGACGCGGCTGAACTCCTCCTGCAGGAAGCCGGAGAGCGAACGCGAGCCCGTCTCCTTGAGCATCTGAATCAGCCGTCCGAGTTCGACGCCGTGCGGGTGCGGCTTGATCTCGACCGTCTCCGGCGGGAGCTCCTTCGTGTTGCGCTCGTAGACGACGGTCTCGCCGTTCGGGTCCGTGAACGTGATCGTGAGGTGCGGATTCGAGATGGCCGTCTGCTTGATGTACATGTCGACCGAGCGTTGGCCCTTTTGGTACTTGGCCTCCATCTCGATCTCGACGCGCGTGCCGTGCTTCTTGTCCCACTCGATCTCGACGTCGGTGTGGATGTCCGGCTTGTTCCTGGCCGTGTCGATCGCGAGCTCGAACATGTGCGCCTTCTTGCGCGGGCCGGTGCGCGATTGGATCCGCACCGGCTTGCCGGTCGTCAGCTGGCCGTACATGCCGGCCGCGGAGATGCCGATGCCCTGCTGCCCGCGACTCTGGCTCAGCTTGTGGAACTTCGAGCCGTAGAGCAGCTTGCCGAAGATCTTGCCGATCTGGTCGCGGACCACGCCGGGCCCGTTGTCCTCGACCGCGATGCGATAGCGCTTCTCCTCGGTCTGCGTGATCTCGACCGTGATCTCGGGGAGGATGCCGGCCTCCTCGCACGCGTCGAGCGAGTTGTCGACCGCCTCCTTGATCGCCGTCAGCAGCGCCTTGAGCGGGGAGTCGAAGCCCAGCAGGTGGCGGTTCTTCGTGAAGAACTCGGACACCGAGATGTCGCGCTGACGCTCCGCCATCGATTGGGCGGTCGCGCGACGCTTGGTGCCGGTGGTCGTCTTCTCGGTCGTCTTCTTCTTCTTTTTGCCCACGGTCGCGGTCGGAGCCATGTCGTCGAACAGGGTGGGGCCAGCGTTGGGATCCATGCTTCGGAACAGCCGTCCTTCGGGGAGAGTCGGTGCGCTGGGTCGGTACTTCGGGAGAGTCCCCAATGGTTCGGAGTCGGGGACTCCGATGCAACGACTAGCAGCCCGCGATTCTCGCGATGTCGGTTCGCGCTCGGCGTCAACCGAGCGCGATCTCGCGCGGCGCGAGCGCTCGATCCGCGAGCCCGAGCGCCGCGGCGCGATCGCGGTACTCGAAGAGCGCGGGACCGAGCTCGCTTCCCGGTTCGTACAGGCACTCGTCCGTGAGGTAGCGCGCGAGCATTTCGTCGTCGAGTCCGGTCGCTTCGGCTTCGGCGCGGGCGAGCTCGCCCCGGGCGCGCAGCCCGCGCTCGGCCGCGCGCACGAACGCGCGTACGTGGTCCTCGACGCCGGCGCCCTCGCGCACGATCCAGGGCGCGAAGACGAAGGGGAGTCCCGTGGCCCGCGCCCAGGCCTCGGACGGGTTCACCGGCGGAGCGGCGTGGGCTTCGGTCGATTCGCGCAGCGCGACGTCGCCGATTCGAAGCCAGGCGTCCGTTCCCGCGTCGCGCGGATCGTCGCCGGGCTCCACCTCGACGAAGCGCGGCGTCCCCCCGACGTGCGGCCAGATCACGCGGGTGAGCGCCGCCGCCGTCCGGCTCGCCGGATCCAGCGCGATCGACTCGACTTCGCGCGCCGGCCTCCGGACGAAGACCTGGACGCTGGACACGAGGCCACGGCCCGCGACGGCGTACTGGGCGAGGTAGGCGTAACCCGGGCGGCGGAAGAGCTCGACCGAGCTGACGAGCGCCGCCGCGAGCGAACCGTCTCGCAGGCCGGCGACCAGCCGCGCCGGAACGTCGTAGACGAGCTCGATGTCCGGTTCGTCCTCGAGCCCGAGATCGAGCGGACGTCCGACGAGGTAGGGCACGGTGCCGACGCGCAGCATGCGCAGAGGTTAGCGAGGAATCCGCGCGCGGCCACGCTCGAACGTCGAAGCTATGATGCGCGCGTGCAGCCCGCGACCTTCGACCACCCGCGCTTCGACGCGTACGAGCTCCTGGACTCCGGCGGCGGCGAGAAGCTCGAGCGCTTCGGCGACGTCGTTCTCGTCCGCCCCGACCCCCAGGCGATCTGGCGCAAGCGCGCGCCGAAGGACTGGAAGCGTGCGGACCTCACGTTCGTGCGCGAGTCGGATCGCGGTGGCCACTGGGTCGGCCGCGACCGCGCGAAGGCGGGGGAGCGGTCGTGGGAGGTCGCGTACGGCGACGCGCGCTTCTCGATCCGACCGACGCGCTTCAAGCACGTCGGCGTCTTCCCCGAGCAGGCGAGCAACTGGGAGTGGGTCCGCGAGCGCGCGGAGCGCCTAACGACCGACGGAAGGCCGCGGCTCCTGAACCTGTTCGGCTATACCGGCGTGGCGAGCGTCCTGGCCACGCACGCCGGCTTCGAGGTCACGCACGTCGACGCGTCGAAGACGTCGCTCCAATGGTTGCGCGACAACATCGAGGCATCAGGCCTCGACCGCAGCGCGATCCGCGTCGTGCTGGACGACGCGCTCGCGTTCGTGCGCCGTGAGGTTCGCCGCGGGTCGAAGTACCACGGGATCCTGCTCGACCCGCCGCACTACGGGCGCGGACCGAAGGGCGAGAAGTGGGAGTTCGAGGCGAGCATCGCGCCGCTGCTCGACGCGTGCGCGCGCCTGTTGCAGCGCGACGCGTTCTGTGTCCTCTCGACCTACGCGATCGGGACCTCGCCGCTCGCGATCGCGAACCTGCTCGGCGAGTGGGGCGCCCCGGACGAACGCGTCATCGAGGCCGGCGAGCTCGCGCTTCCGGAGTCGAGCGACGGTGCTGCGCGCCTCCTGCCCTGCGGCTTCTGCGCGCGTTGGTCGCGCGGCGCGGCTAGCCCAGATCATTCATGAGGATGTGCGGCAGTAGCTGCAACTCGGTTCCTGCCGGTGCTTTGCGGGCGTTGGCCCCGGAGGCGACCTTGTCAGGTCGTCGAGGACGCCGCCGTTTGCAAAGTGCCGGCAGGGGCCGAGAGACCGGCGTAGCCGGTCGATTGCAGCTTTTGGCGTGCATGCTCATGAATGATCCGGGCTAGCGGCCCTTCTTGACGAACGCGAGGAAGCGCCACTCGAGGCTGTCGGTCGAGCCGTCGGCGGCGCTCATCGGGACGCCGTAGAGATCTTCGACCAGCTCGTGCAGCGGCGTCCCCGCGGGGCGCACGGCGTGACGCGCGATGAGCTCCGCGAACTTCGCCTCGGAGTCGGCCTCGGAGCCCGCGCCGTGCGTGCGGAACCAGTGGACGAAGGCCGCGCGATAGGCGCGGAAGAAGTCCTCGTAGTCGTCCAGGAACTGGAGCGGGGGGAGCGCCTTGTCGACGGCACCCTGACCGAGGAACGGGGCGCTGACGTAGCCCGCCTCGTGCTCCTTGTAGGAATACAGCTCGAAGTGCGCGAGCTTGTCGGTGCGCAGCGGGTTCTCCTTGTCCTTCGAGGCGAGCTTCGCGCCGAGCTTCTGTCCCTCCTGGAGCGGGTCGAGGAAGAACCCCACGCCGACGTTCGAGCGATAGCGGGAGATCTCGACCGCGCTACCGCTGATGATGCCGGCGCCGGCGCTGCGCTTCGGGAGCGTTCCGCCCGACGGGTTGCCGCCGGGAACGAAGCGTTCGTACGCCGCGGTGCTCGACCCGGACGTCTTGTACTCGAGCTTCCACTCGCCGGCGCGCAGGTCGTTCTTGCCGACCGCGGCGATCACGAGGTTGGTGCCGAGCGACTCCTCGAAGAAGTGCGTGCCGTGGCGGAAGAACTCCTTGCGCAGCAGGAGCGCCGCGCCGCGGTCGGCGACGTACTGCGCGAGGCCGGTCTTGTCGCGATCGGTCATCGGGCCGCCGCCGAACGGGCGCGCGGCGTTGAACGGGAGCTCGGACTCGCGCAGGGCGACGAGCTGGATCCACGAGACCCACGCGAGTGTGTGCTTCAGGACGCCCTGGTCCCAGAGCGCCTTGCGCAGCGACGGCTCCACCAGGCCCGCGACCGCTGCGAACTGCAGGAACTGCTCGCGCGTCGGCGCGAGCACGATCACGTTCAGATCGCCGACGGCGTCGATCGTTTCCTGCGGCGGTCGGGTGTACGCGCGCAGTCGCTCCTGCGCCGCGCGCACCTTGTCGTTCGCGTTGAGCTGTTCGTAGAGCGGAGCGGAGCCGCCCGCGCAGCGCCGCAGCCTTCCGGCCGACCAAGACTTGACCCACTTTTGCAGGGTCGCCCAGTCGCTCGTCAGCTCCTCCGATTCGGGTTCCTTGCTGCGCCACAGGAACCACGCGCGTTGCAAGTCGACGAGCGTGAGCGCGCACTCCCTGAGCTCGTCCGCCGTGCTGCCGTCGGCCACCGACTCGGCCGGAAAGCGCAGGTCGAACGAGCCGAGCTCGACGCGGACGAACGCGTCGGAGTCGAGCACGCCGGCGAAGCCGCCGTCGGACACCGCGAGCTCGTGCTCGGCGACGAACTCCTTCGCGAGCGCTTCGAAATCGAACGTGACGTCGTCCTGCGCGGCGCTGGCGATGGCCCCGAGGGCGACGGCAAACACGGATGCAAGAACGGTCGACGGTCCGTGCTTTCTCGTCATGGAAAAGATCCCCACTCGATACCCCTCGTTGTGCGACGCTGCGATTCGATGCCAACGGCCCCCGCGCCCTCCCTCGAGCGCGCCCTGCCGGAGGCGGGGCCCGAACCTGGTTTCACCATAGAGAGGCCGCGGTCGGCGGCAACCGGGCGCGGCGGTGTTTCACATCTCTTTTCCCGTCGGCCTTCGGACGCGGAGTCGGCCTGATCCTTCCCCGCGAGACGGGGAATCCGGCCTAATGGTTGCGGCGAGCGCGATCGCGTCGTCCAGCGGATGCTGAAGGTCCTCCACGTCGACAACCACCTGCTCTTCGTCGCGAAGCCGGCCGGCTGTCCGGTGGTTCCCGACGACTCCCGTGACCCGAGCTTGCTCGAGATCGCGAAGGCGTGGATCGGAGCGGAGTTCCACAAGCCGGGCAACGTGTTCCTCGGCGTCGTGCACCGACTCGACCGACCGGTCTCCGGCGTCGTCGTGTTCGCGCGCACGTCGAAGGCAGCCGCACGCCTGACCGCGGCCTTTCGCGAGCGGCGCGTGGAAAAGCGCTATCTGGCCGTCTCGGCGCGCGTCCCGGTTGCTCGTGACGCGCGCGAGCCGCACGTCGTCGAGCAGTGGCTGCGGAAGGACCGAGCGCGGAACACGGTGACCGCACACGAAACCGAGGTGCCGAACGCGAAGCTGGCGCGCACGCGTTGGCGCGTGCTGGAGACCGTTGGCGGGCGCACGCTGCTCGAGCTCGAGCCCGAGACCGGACGCTCGCACCAGCTGCGCGTGGCGATGGCGACGCTCGGTGCTCCGTTGCTCGGGGACCTGCGCTACGGCGCGAACGAAGCGCTCCCCGACCGCAGCGTCGCGCTGCACGCGCACGCGCTCGTCGTTCCGCACCCGACGCGTGGCGAGGACGTGCGCTGTGTGGAGCCGCCTCCGTCGTTGGACGTCTGGCGCTTTCCGAGCCTCGAACGCGCGCGCGGCTGACGCGCGCGACGAAAGAGCCCGGTCGCCCGCTCCCGGTCGGAAACCGGGGCGAACGACCGGGCTGGATGGCGCGGCGCGTCGCGAGGTCAGTCGGAGCTCGGCGACGACGGGGGATCGTTCTTCAGGACGACGACGCTCTCGGTGATCGCCCCTGTTTCCGGATCGACCTCGAACGTGCGGACGGTCTGCGTGGTGCTCCCCGCCGCGGTGCGCCGTCCGTACTCCTCGAACGCTCGCGCGTCGCGCCCGGTCGCCTCGCCGGCGGGCAGCGCTTCGAACGCCTCGGGTGCAGAGGCACGGATCGACGCCGCGCCCGGTTCCGCTTCGCGCGCCAGGTAGAGCGGCGACGCGATGATCTCCATCGAGTACGAGCTCGAGCCGACGAACGGTTCGACGACCAAGTGGAACTCGAGGCCGCCGGACGTGACGTCGACGCCGCCTTGCTCGGGATCGTTCGACGTTTGGAAGCAGTCCACGGTGACGTCGAGCTGCGGATCGTAGATGCACACGTCGAAATCCGCGCTCGCGTGCGTCACCCACAACCGGAAGTCGACGTGCACGGGACCGGCCGAAGTGAACGCGAAGCCGTCGAACGGATCGGAGAAGTCGTCGGTGGAGTACCCGTCGATGAAGAAGTGGTCGCCGGGAACGAGCGTCCCGAAGTCGTTCGCGTCGAGCACCGCGTCGTTGGGTTCACGCTCGACGTAGACGGGAATCGAGTGCGACGTGTGCACGCGGCGCTGGTGGTGGCAACCGGTGCCGATCGCGAGCGACGCGAGGAGCGCGAGCGCCGGAGCCAGGGCGGTGATGGGCGAGTTCGGGACGGGGCGTGTCAGCTTCATGGCGTGGTACCTGGTTCGTATCCGGTGGGGGACGCGTGTCCCCGCTCGGAGTCAGCGCGGCCGTTCGCGGGACGCTCCGGCGCGTTGCCGGTGGCCCCCGTGCGCGGTGCGCGCTCCGCGGGAGGACCCCAGCGCAAGGGCCGTGCCGCGACGACCCGTCCGCGCGGTCGGGCGCGGGACGTCAGGCCCGCAACGGCGCGCAAATCTCTTCGGACTTGCAATCCCGAAGAGCGGCGCTGCCAACGGCTTGGGGACCTGTGAGCGCGCGCCCTCGCGACGCGCTTCCGCCGCGCCGCAGGCCATGTTGCGGTGCGTTTTGATCCCCCCTCCCGTGCCACTCGCTTCCTGGAGGCGACGCGTTGCACACTCTGGCTTTCGTCAATCAAAAGGGCGGCTGCGGCAAGACCACCACCGCCGTCCACTTGGGTGGTGCGCTCGCGCAGCGCGGAGCGAAGGTTCTCGTCGTCGACCTCGACCCCCAGGCGCACGCGACGATGGCGCTCTCGTGCGCGATCGGAGGCGAGCCGACGCTCGCCGACGTGCTGCTGCACGGGCGGCCGGTGCGCACGTCGCTGCGTTCCGCCCCCGGTGGGGTCGCGCTGCTGCCGTCGGCTCCCGAGCTCGCCGAGTTCGAGGAGATCGCCGACCGCGTGCTGCACGCCGAACGCTTCCTCGCCCGCACGCTCGCCGAGCTGACCGAGTTCGAGTTCGTGCTCATCGACTGTCCGCCGCGGGTCGACGGCGTGCTGACGGCGAATGCGTTGCGCGCCGCCGACACTGCGGTGCTCGTCGTCGAGACGGGCGCGTTCGCGCTGCAGGGCGCGGTGAACGCGATGCAGATCCTCGACGAGGTCGCGAGCGACGTCGACACGGAGTTCGATCTGCGCGTCGTGGGAACGCTCTACGACCGGCGCGTGCGACTCGCGCGCGAGCTGCTCGTGGGAACGCAGGCGCGCTTCGGTCCGATCCTGTTCGATACCGTCATCCACGAGAGCGTGCGCTTGCGCGAGGCAGCGGCGTACGGCGTTCCGGTCCAGGTGCTGGACCCCGAGTGCCGCGCCGTGCGCGACTTCGATGCATTGGCGCGCGAGGTTCAGGACCTTCCGAGGCGTTCGATCGACCCGTCGCGTCGCGCGCGTCGCGAGGAGGCCCGGACCGCGCGCAAGGAATACCGAGGAGTCACCGAGACATGGATGGGCTAGCCCTGCTCTGCAATCTCTTCGCCGACGGACCGGCGTCGCTGCGCAGTTTGCGGTCGATCGGGATTCGCTCCCTCAACGACGTTCTCGTCGTTCCCGAGGCTTCGCTGGCCTCGACCCTCAAGACGTCGCGCGCGCATGTTCGGCGCTTCCAGTGCGAGGCGCGGGGGCTCCAGGGGCGTCTCGCGGAGATGCCGCTCGAGCCCGAGCTGCGCCCGACGCCGGGCGCCGACCCCGCGGCGAAAGGGGTCCTTGCGCCGATCCATCCGCTGACGTTCACGGGGCGCCGGACGCCGCAGGCGTACGAGCTGCAACCGCTCGACGCGGAGCGCGACGAGCCGCTGTCGGAGGCTCCGCAGCCGGTGGCCGAACGTGCGCCTGATGTCGAAGCGAGCGCCGAGGAAGCGCCGCCCGCGCCGGCGTCGCCCGAGCGCGTGCTGCAGCGCGGCGAGCTGCCCGGGCTCGACTCGCAGACCTGCGAGGCGCTCGTTCGCGAGGGGGTTCGGACGTACCGGGCGCTGATCGAACTCGCGAGCCTCGGCCTCGCGCGCCGCGTCGGGATTCCGTTCACACGCCTGCTCGACCTGCGCTACGCGGCCGAAGGGTTCCTCGCTCGACCCGACGTCCCCGGCTCGGCGACGGACACCGATCTCGAGCCCGTCCGAGACATCGCGACCCCCTCGCCCGCGCCCGCTCCGACGACCGGGAAGGAGCCGATCGTCGTCGTCGTGCCGCAGGCGCGGCGCGCGCGCGCTCCCGACACCGAGGAAGCGACTCCGTTCCGCTTCGAAGTGCGCACACCCGACGCGCCGATCGAACACTCGCTCGAGCGCGACGACGCGTGCGAGGACCCGGGCGTGTCCGGCCCGTTCGTATGACCCGTTCCCTCCGAACGATCTCCATCCTCACGAGAGGTCCAACGACCATGAGCACGGCAACCAATCCCTCTGACCGCGTCGATCGGCTGTTTCTCGTCACGGGGACGGGACGGGACGTGTTTCTCGGGGCGAGCACGAGCGAGGGCGACGACGGCGAGCTGCTGCTCGAGGGCAAGACGCTCGCGCTCACGGTGCGCGGGCGGCTGATCGTGCGTCCGTTCTCGACGACGCTCGCCCTTTCGCTCGTCGATCCGAACGTCGTCGTGCACCGGGTCCGCGACACCTTCGTGATCGAGGAGGCGCGGCGCCTGTTGGGGCTCTCGGCGACCCACGTCCATCGCAGCTCGGCGCCGCGCGTCTTCGCGTGGGTCGAGTCCGTCGCGCACGCGGCGAACGCCGCGGCACCGGAGGGCGTCGACGGGCCCCGAGTCGGCGACTCCGCGACGCGCCCGTTCGAGTCGATCCACGCGACGTTCCTCGAGTCGGCCGAGGAGTTTCGCCGCGTCCTGTTCCACGCGCGGCAGGTCGACTCGACGAGGGAACTCGACCAGGTCACGGAGCTCGAGGGCGATCTCGCGATCGACATCGGACGCGCCGCGAACCAGGCCGCGGTCAAGCTCAACGCGCTTCTACAACGCGAGCGCGAGCTCGATCGGCACCTCGAAGCGTTTCGTCCGCGGACCTGGCGGGCGACCGGCTCGCGCGTGTCGATGAACGGCTGGCCGTACCTCTACGAGCGGCTCCAGCTGGCGAAGGCCTGGGCGCGGCGGCAGGGGAAGACCGAACTCGTCCGCGCGATCAACGCCATCGTCAAGGATGCGACCTTCGCGTTGAACGAGGTGATCCACGACCACGGGAACTCGCTCGACACGCTGATCACCGAGACCTTCGGACAGTACGGCATCGACCACGACTTCGAAGCCGGGCTCGAAGACACGATTGTTCCGTGGGCTCCCTCGGAAGAGATGCGTGGGACCGTTCCGCACGCCGGTGCTCCGCACGCCGATCCGTTGACCGCAGTCCACACGGCTCCGCATTCGACCGGAATCCACTAGGCGGATTCGCTAGAATGCCGGCGTCGAAGGGCGTCGGTTCGCCGTCGTCCCTCGACGAGCTACCCGGGCCGGCGGTCGTTGTGCTCACCCCCTCGAGCGCGCTTCCGTCGGCCTCCTTTCGACTCAGGTCAGGCTGGTGACGCCTTCGCGCACCGCGTACTTCGTCAGCTCCGCGATGCTGCGCAGCCCGAGCTTCTGGCCGATGTTGCGACGGTGGGTCTCGATCGTCTTCGTCGAGAGTCCGAGCGCCGCGGCGATCTCCTTCGACGTTCGGCCTTCGGCGAGCAGTTGGAGCACCTCGCGTTCGCGCGCGCCGAGCAGCTCGCGCTTGGGCGGCGTGGCGAGGCGCTTCTGCATTCCGCGCATCGGCTCGAAGACCACGCCCGTGATCTGCGGCGACAGGTAGTGCTCGCCACGCGCGACGACGGACACCGCGCGGATGAGCTCGTCGCTGGCCGCCTGCTTGAGGACGTAGCCCTCGGCACCCGTGCCGATCATGTTCAGCACGTAGCGCTTGTCCGAGTGCGTCGACAGCGCGATGACCCGCGTCTCGGGATTCTCCTTCTTGATGCGGCGGCTCGCCTCGATGCCGTTCATCTCCGGCATGCCGACGTCCATGACGACGACATCGGGGGAGAGCTTGGCGGCCGCCCTGACCGCCTCGCGCCCGTCCTTCGCTTCGCCGACGATCTCGAACTCGGATTCGGACGTGAGGATGGCGCGCAGTCCGTCGCGCATCATCTGATGATCGTCGACGAGAAGGATTCGGACAGTCATGGCGTGAATGGGTCGGGGACGTGCGCGCCGTCGAGCCGCAGCGCGAGTGGGGTTTCGAGGAGGATCTCCGTCCCCGTGCGTGGATCGGATTGTATCCGCATTCGGCCGCCGAGGTTCGCCAGCCGTTCCCGAATGGCGTCGAGTCCGCTTCCGCGCGGCGCGTCCGTGTTCGGGTCGAACGTCTTCCCGTCGTCGCGCACCGAGATCGTCAGACGCTCGGCGGAGCGCTGGAAGGTGATGTGCGCGCGTTTGGCGCCGGCGTGCTTCGCGATGTTGATCAGGAGCTCGCGCAGCGCGCGAAAGAGCAGGATGCGCACGCGATCGTCGAGCGGGGCGGCCTCCCCGTCGTCGTCCAGTTCGACCTCGAGTCCGTACGTGCGCTGGACGTCCTCCGCCAGCCACTGGATCGCGGGCTCGAAGCCCAGGTCGTAGAGGATGGGGGGGCTCAGCTGGTACGTGAGCGAGCGCGCGGAGCGCCCGGCGTCGTTGAGGATGCGCTCGATCTCGGTCGCGAGCTCGTGACTCGCACCGCGCGTCGCGTCCTTCAGCTGCGCGGTGCGGAGCAGGGCGAGCGTCATCAGTTGGTTGAGCCCGTCGTGCAGCTCGTTCGAAATCCGGTGGCGCTCGTTCTCCTCGGCGAACAGCAGCTCGGACGTGAGCGACGCGATCTGCGCGCGCCGCAGGTCGTCGATCTCGTCGCGCGCGCGCTGCAGCTCCTCCTCGGCTTGCTTGCGGCTCGTGATGTCCTCGGCCACGCCGGCGACGCGGACCACGTCGCCGTGCTCGTCGCGGATCGGGAACGCACGCTCCTGCAACCAGCGCACGCTGCCGTCGGGATGGACGACGCGAAAGTCCTCGTCGTACGTTCCCTGCTCGACGTCGCGTCCGAAGTTTCTCAGCACGCGCGCGCGATCGTCGAGGTGGATGTTGTCGGCCCACGCGGAGTGGTCGCCGCCGAACAGGCACTCGACGCTCTGCCCCCAGATGTGCTCCCACTTCGGGCTGACGTAGAGCACCTCACGCTTCACCCAGTCCGTCAGCCAGAAGACGGCGCCGACGTTCTCGGCCAGGATCCGGAAGTACGCCTGCTCCTGGTTCTGGACCGCGGAGTCGTCGCCGGCTTGGGTCGAGGAAGCGGGGGTGTCGGGGCGGGCTTCAGACATCGGACCGTCGCCATTCTTGCAGCTCTGCGTGCGCGTGTGGGGCCCGCGCTCGAAATCGGACGGCGATGTCGGGCACGTCAGGCGTTGACGGGCGCCGCGTGCCCGACGGGGGCGAGCTCGGCGTCCGCGGACCAGACGACGTTGTAGAGCGTGTCGCGCTCGACCGGGATGCGCCCGGCGTCGCGGATCCAACGCACCAGCTCTTCGCGCTGAACGTGCTGGGGCGTCGTCGCGCCGGCGTCGTGGTAGATCTTCTCCTCGACGACCGTGCCGTCGACGTCGTCGGCGCCGTACCCGAGCGCGAGCTGCGCGATCGGGATCGAGAGCATGATCCAGTAGGCCTTGATGTGCGGGATGTTGTCGAGCATCAGGCGCCCGACGGCGATTTCGCGCAGCTCCTCGAGCGCGCTCGGCCCGGGCAGGTGCGACCACTCGTTGTTCTCGGGGTGGAACGACAGCGGGATGTACGTCTGGAAGCCGCCCGTCTCGTCCTGCAGCGTGCGCAGCCGGTCGAGGTGGTCGACGCGCTCCTCGATCGTCTCGATGTGACCGTGCAGCATCGTGCAGTTCGAGTGCAGGTCGGCGCGGTGCACCTCGCGCGCGAGGTCGAGCCACTCGTCGCCGTTGATCTTCAGGCGGAAGCCCTTCTGGTGCACGCGCTCCGCGAAGATCTCCGCGCCGCCGCCCGGGCACGAACCGAGGCCCGCCTGCTTGAGGTCCTCGAGCACGTCCGCGATCGGTTTCTTCGCCGCGCGTTGAATCTGCTCGAGCTCGACCATCGTGAACGCCTTGACGTGGATGTCGGGGCGCGCGCGCTTCGCGGCGCGCAGGATGTCGAGGTAGTACTCGTACGGGATCTTCGGCCACACGCCGGCGACCATGTGCACCTCGGTCACCGGCTCACCGAGTTGCTCGGTGATCTTCTGCGCGACCTGCTCGGGCGTGAACATGTACGCGCCGTCCTGTCCGGGCAGGCGGTCGAACGAGCAGAACTCACAGAACTTGTTGCAGTAGTTCGTGTAGTTGATGTGCTGGTTGACGTTGAAGTACGCGAGGTCGCCGTGCATGCGCTCGCGCACCCAGTTCGCCAGCTCGCCGATCACGTGGTGCGCGTCGCTGCGATAGAGCGTGACGCCGTCGTCGCGCGAGAGGCGTTCGCGCGCCAGCACCTTGTCGGCGATCGCGCCTAGGCCCGCGTCGTTGGCTCGGGTGAGCAGGGCGGCCGAGGTCGTCATGCTCGGCTCCGCGCGGCGGCGTGCGTGGCGCCCTCTTCGCGGTTCTGCGGGCCGCGCTCGCCCGTGTGGCGCTCGTCGACGATGCCGTACCAGGAGTTGCGTTGGCGCGGCTCGAATCCGGCGTTCGTGATCATGCGCTCGATGGTCGCGATGGACTCGAGGTGGAAGCAGCCGGCGGCGCTGACGACGTTCTCCTCGAGCATCGTCCCGCCGAAGTCGTTGCAGCCCGCGCGCAGCGTGACCTGGCTCGTCTTCATGCCCTGGGTCACGTAGCTCGTCTGCATGTTCTCGATGTTGTCGAGGAAGATGCGC
>JAJDEV010000012.1 GCA_029259605.1 Planctomycetota bacterium
GGGGGTTGAAACATGGTTTGCGTCTTCCTTGGCGGAGCCCTGGGTTGAGGGTGGTCCGAGGAAGACCGGCGCAAACCGGCGTTGGTTGCCGTGTGAGACCAGAATTACGGTGACGGGGGCAACACCGAGGAAGTCAGTTCCCGCTTGCGGCACGGTTCCGGGGGCTTGCGTTACCGGGACGGCGAGAGCTTGCCCGAGAACGCGACGCGCTCCCAGTAGTCGGCGAGCTCTTCGGCCAGCGCGTCCCAGCGGTAGCGTCCGTGCACGTAGTCGCGCCCGCGCGCGGCCATTGCCGCCGCGTCGTCTGGATGGGCGAGTTGGTAGACGAGCGTTCGAGCGAACGACTCGGCGTTGTCGGCGAGGCGCAGGTGCTCGTCGCCGACCAGGCCGAGGCCCTCGGCGCCGACGGTCGTGCTGACGACCGGGGTCGCGAGCGCTAGCGCTTCGACGATCTTGAGGCGTGTCCCGCCGCCGATACGCAGCGGCACGATCATCGTCGCCGCCTGCTCGAGCCACTTCACCACTTCGGGTACACGGCCGACGATGCGCACGTGATCGTTCGCGAGCGCGGTGACGCGCGGAGTCGGGCTCCCGCCGACGATGTCGAGCGCCGTCCGCGGTCGCTCGCGCCGAACGAGCGGCAGCACCTCGCGCACGAACCACTCGACGCCGTCGATGTTCGGGCCGTAGTCCATGCTGCCGAGGTAAATGAGCCGGTCGGGATCGCGCGCGATCGGCGGCTGTGACGGACGGAACAGCTCGGGATCGAAGCCGGACGGAACGACGCCGACGTCGAGCGCGCCGTACTTCGTGCGCAGGATCTCGGCATCGCCGTGGCTGCAGAGCAAGTGATTTCGATAGCGGCGCGTGGACTCGCGCTCGAGACGCGTGAGTTTCCAAAGGTCGAAGAAGCGCTTCGGCCCTTCGCCTGCAGAGAGCGTCGAGTACAGCACCGTGTCGAGCTTGTGATGGTGTTGCACGATCGGCACCGGATGTCCCGGTGCGACGACGCGCGCGAGCAACAGCTCGTCGAGGTGCACCAACCCGAAGTGGCCGCCGTCGAGGTCGCGCTGGACGCGCTCGACCAGGTGGGTCGAGTGGAACCAGCGCTCTAGCTTCGGTGCGAAGAGGCGCTTCGCCGCGCTCGGGAGCGTACGGTCGAAGAACTCGAGCGAGGCGCAGATCGGCGCGAGCGCGTCGCGTGTGTCGGCGGCCTCGTCCGGCTCGTGCAGCACGCGCACGTGCACTTCGGCGTGCGCGGCGACGGCGCGGATCAGGTTGTAGGTTCGGATCTTGCCGCCGTTGACCAGCGGCCACGGCACGAACGGACAGACGAAGAGCACTCTCATCGCACGCCCTCGCGCTCGATCGTCGGATCCATCACATTCGTGCGAATGAGGTGCCACCCGTCGGGTCGGTCGGCGATCAGCGCGCAGCGACCCGTGTCGATGCGCAGGGCGAACGTGCTCGCGCTCGGTACGCCGAGCGCGCCCGCGAGGAGCACGCGGATCACGTTGTAGTGCGTCGTGACGACGATGCGTCGCGGGCGCTCGCCGCTTGCATGTGCGGCGGCGAGCAGCGGGTCGAGGGCCGACCACGCGCGCCCGGCGAGCACGCGGTCCGACTCGCCACCGTGTCCGCACCAGTTCCACGGATCGGCGTAGAACGCGCGCACCTCGTCGCCCGACGCTTCGTGCAGGTCGGCGACGGTGCGGCCCTGCCAGGATCCGCGGTGGACCTCGCGGAGCTCGGGTTGGATCCGGAGCGGTACGTCGGCTGCGTTCGCGACGCGCTCGCCGAGAACGCGCGCGCGCTCGAGCGGCGAGGTGAGCACGATATCGGGCTCGAGCTGCGCGAGCAGCGGCGCGAGCTCGCGCGTTCGCGCCTCGCCCTCCGCCGACAGCGGGACGTCGAGGTCGCCGTACGCGCGCCCCTGCCAGTCGCCGTGGACCTCCGCGTGCCGGACGAGCCAGAGCTCGATGCCGGAGCCGTGGCCGGCATGCTGTTCGGGCGTGGACGGGGGAGTGGAGGTCATGCCGAGGGGGATGGGCGCGAGCGCAGCGGAGCCAGGATAGGGGGCTGTCCGGCGAACCGCGAGTGAACTGACTGCACTGGTGTTGCGCCTCTTACCTCAGTTCTGGTCTCGCGCGGCAACGGACGCCGGTTTGAACAGGACTTCCTCGGAGAACCCCCAACCCGGGGCTCCGCCGAGGAAGACGTAAACCGTGATTCGGTCCCCGCGAGCTGTCCATGCCTCGAGTAGAGCAATGGCCGAGACGTGGAATGCGCGTCCAGCGGCACCGTCGAGCAACACCTAGGCAGTCAGTTCGAACCGCGAGCGCCGCGCACGGTCGCGGCCTGTCACGCGATCGGCCGTGCGATAAAATCTTGCGCGCGAGGCGGTCCGGGGCGCGTACGAACGAGCGGGGAACGTGGCCTTCGCCTCAAGCGCCCGTTTCCCGGCGGACGAAGAGTCGCGCATGCAGACCTCGCCCGCACGACTTCTCCCGATCGCAGTTCCCGGCGCCCGCGGTGCCTTCACCCAAACGGCTGCCCGGTCGTTCTTCGGGCAGACGTGCGCCGCGCTGGCCTGCAACACCGCGAGCGACGCGGTTGCCGCGGTCGTGGAAGGGCGCGCGTCGCACGCGGTCGTGCCCGTCGAGAACTCGATCTCGGGCGTGTTCGACGGCGTGGCCGATGCGCTCTTCGTCGGCGACGTCTCGGTGGTCGGCGAGGTCGTGCTTCCGATCCGCCACGCGCTCATGGCCGCGCGCGGAGCGCGGCTCGACGACATCTCGGTCGTCACGTCGCACCCTGCGTCGCTCGCGCAGTGCCGCGACTGGATCGCGAGCTGGGGACTCGCCACACGTCCGTCGGATGACTGCGCCGCCTCCGCGCAGAAACTGGCCGCGGAAGGGGACGCCGCGCTCGGGGTCATCGGAAGTCGTGAGCTCGGGGCCACGTACGGACTCGACATTCTGGCCGAGGGGCTCTCCGACCTGCCGGACAACCGCACACGCTTCCTCGTGCTCGGTGCGGTGGACGCGGACGTCGAGAGCGGCTGGCGCAACGCCGTGCAGATCGGGCCGGTGCAGACACCGCGCACGCTGAAGACGCTGCGCATCCAGTTCGAGTCGCTCGGAGCCAGCCGCGTGCGCGTTCCGTTCCTCGGTTCGGACGACGGGCGCCGCTACGTCGTCGAGTTCGATCAGCGAAACGGCGATGGCCGTTCGATCGCGGACCGCGCGTGCGGAACGCTGCCGCACCGCTTCCTCGGCACGTGGTCGCCGAGCGATCGGCGCGCGGGCTAGCCCGGGTTATTCATGAGGCTTTGCCGAGATCGACGCAGATGTGCGTCAGATCAGCGCTTCGCGACCGAAGCGCGTGGAGGCGACCTTGACGGGTCGTCGAACCCGGTGAGGAAGGGAAGCGTTGATATGGCGCGCAG
>JAJDEV010000111.1 GCA_029259605.1 Planctomycetota bacterium
GTCGTGACGCGCGCCGACACGCACCGCTGGTTGCGCGAGCTCGTGGCGCACCTTCCCCCCAAGTTCGCCGAGGCGGTCCGGCTCGTCGGGCTCGAAGGGCTCTCGTTCGTCGAGGCGGGCGAGCGGCTCGGCATCGACGCCGACGCGGTGCGCAAGCGCTACGAGCGCGCGCGCGTCGGGCTGCGCACGCGCCTGGAGAATCGCCGTGGTTGACTCGCGCGAAGGCGAAGACCTCGAGCGCGCGCTGGACTCGTTCCTCGAGTGGGCGAAGAACGAGAACGTCGACGATCTGATCGACGACCTGCCGTCTCCGCAGCTCACGCAACGCATCGGCACCGGCAGCATCCTCGACGAGTTCCAGCTCGGTCGTCGCCTCGGGTCGGGGGGGATGGGCGTCGTGTACGAAGCCGTGCAGCGCTCGCGGCCCGGGCGGCGCGTCGCCGTCAAGGTCCTGCGCAACCTGTTCGGCTCGACGCGGCTCAAGGAACGCTTCCGCCGCGAGATCGAAGCGACCTCGAGCCTCGACCACCCCGGCATCGTTCCGATCATCGCCTCCGACGTCGAGAACGGCGTCCCGTTCTACGCGATGGACTTCGTCGAGGGCGCGAGCGCCGAGTTCCTCATCCGCGGCCTCCTCGCGCGGAACGCGGTGACGCCCGAGGCGTCGGAGGCGTATTCGATCATCGCCCGATCGACGGAGCACCCGACGTCCGGCACGGACGTCGACTCGTTGTGGCACCCGTCCTACGCGCATTGGGTCGCGCGCGTCGGCGCGCTGGCTGCGCGCGCGCTGCATCACGCGCACGAGCGCGGCGTCGTCCACCGGGACGTCAAGCCCGCGAACCTCATGATCACGCCGACCGGTCGGCCGGTGCTGCTCGACTTCGGACTCGCGAATCGCACCGAGGATGGAAGCCTGACGAAGAGCGGCGACTTCCTCGGGACGCTGGCCTACGTCTCGCCCGAGCAGGCCCGGGGTCAGCACACGGACCGCCGCAGCGACGTCTACTCGCTCGGCGCGACGCTCTACGAACTGTTGAGCTTGCGCCGCCCGTTCGATGCGACGACGCACCCCGAGCTCCTGCGTCGCATCGAAGGCGACGAGATCGACGCGCTCGACGCCTGGATCCCGATCGACCTCTGCACGATCGTGCAACGCGCGCTCGCGAAGGACCCGAGCGCGCGATATCCCTGCGCGGCTACGTTCGCGAAGGACCTCGAGGCGTTCGCGAGCGGTCACACGATCGACGCGAAGCGACCCGGCCTCGCGCAGCGCGCGGCGCGCGGGGTTCGGCGCCACTGGGGCGCGTTCGCCGCGGCCCTCGCGCTCGCGGCGACGGCCGTCTTCGCACAGGACCAGCTCGAGCGACGCGGCGCGGCGAGCGACGCCGTCGCGCGCGGCGACGCGTTCCTCGCGCGGACGAGCGCGGCCCACGACGACCTGCGCGCGATCGCGGGCGCGGAGCCGGCGCGCGCGGACTGGCGGCTCGCGGGGACCTACCCGCGGCGCTCGCCCGAGGACGCCGAGCACTTCGCCACGCTGCGCGGGACGGTCGAGCGTGGCTTTCGCGACGCGCGCACGAGCTACCTCGAGGCGTTCGAGCACGTGCGCGACCACGCCCCCGCGCGACGCGCGCTCGCCGAGCTCTTCGCCGAAGAGCTGCGCGCCGCGCTCCTCGACGACGCGGACATCCTCGCCCCGGGCGTCGTGGCGCGGATCGAGGCCGACCTCGCACGATACGACGACGGCACGCACGCGGAGCTGCTCGATCGCCGCGCCTCGATCGTGATCGAATCGCGACCGGGCGGCGCGCGCATCGAGATCGTGCGCGACGACGGCTCGGATCGGACCGTGTTCGTCGGCACCGAACCCGTTTCACTCGAAGTCCTCGTCGAAGGCAGCTACGTCGCCGTCATGAGCCTCGCCGGCCACGCGCCGACGCGGTATCCGTTCGTCGTGCGCCGCGGCGCGTGTCCGCCGCGCGACACGCCCGGTCCGAGCAACACGCATGTGGTCGAGCTCGCGCGCGACGTCGACGTGCCGCGCGGATTCGTCCACGTTCCGGCCGGATGGTCGCTCTGCCGCGAGAGTCCGCCGCGCTGGGAGTTCGTCGAAAGCTTCGCCATTCAGCGCTACGAGATCACGTTCGCGAACTGGCTCGCGTTGCGCAATCGATCGAGCGCGCACCTGAATCCGCCGCGGGACACCTATGACCCGACGCGAGCCTTCGCGCGCGCGGACCCGACCTCCGGCGAATGGGTGCTTGCCGCCGAGCAGCAGGCACATTGGCCCGTGCTCGGACTCTCGCGCACCGACATGGGCGAGTACTACACGAGCCTGCAGCGCTTGCAGCCGCCGGCGAGCGGCGCGTACTACTCGTTACCGACCCGCGCCGAGTGGGTCCGCGCCGCGCGCGGCGCGGACGCGCGCACGTATCCGTGGGGCGACGTGTTCGACTGGAGCCTCTGCGCCGGTTACCCCTCGCACGCGACCGCGGGCGACGACGATCCCTTTCCGATCGGACACAGCCACGGCGACGTGTCACCGTTCGGCGTCCACGATCTCGCGGGTTCGGCCACCGAGGCGACGATGGCGCCGTTCCCCGCCGTCGCCGGCGACTTCCTGTTCTGCGGGGGTTCGTTCCGCGACACGTTGCCCGAGCGGATGGCGATCGCGTCGACGACCTCGGTGCTGAACCAGCCACGGCCCGACGCGGGGTTCCGCCTCGTTGCGCGGCCGTTGCCGGCATGGGTCCACCGCGTGCCGACCGCGGACACGTTCTTCGACGACTTCGAGCGACCCGACTCCGACGTCATCGGCGCGGATTGGGTCGCGCAGGCCAGTCACCCGCTGGCGACGCGCTCCGATCCGAACATGCACGACTTCGCGCGCATCGAGGACGGCCGGCTCGTTTTGATCGGTGGCCGCGACCACCACTCGGAGCACGCACTCGCGATGCACACCCTGCCGGCACGCGCCAGCGGCTTCGTCGTCCGGGCGACGATGCGCGCGACGCTGCGCTTGCCGCGCTACGCGTCCGTTCGCAACTTCGGCATCCAGCTCTCCAGCGACCTCCTGCCCAGCGCGAGCAACGTGGGTCTCATGATGTCGTTCGCGGGCGAGTCCATGCTGCACTCCGGCCACGGCACGGACCGCGCACCGATCGGTCTCGCGGACCCGAGCGCCGAGCTCGAGTTCGAGCTGCGCGTGCTCGCCGATTCGATCGAAGGCCGGATCTGGGAGAGCACCGGCGAGCGGCCCGACGCGCCCACGCATTCGACCCCGCGGCGCGACGACCCGAGCTCGCGCCCCTACCGCATCCTCGTTCTCACCGGCCCGAACCTCGTCGGCGGCCGCGTCGAGATCGACGCGATCGAAGTCAGCGCGCTTCCGGAGGCGGACGCGTCGGACTTCGATCCGGCGTTCGGACCGCGCCTACCGCAGGACGCCGACAACGGGCAGGATCGTACCGCGACCGCGTCGGACGCGAAGTAGCCCGACGAGCTGACCGTCCTCACGCGTCAGGACCACGGCGCCGTGCCAGGTCTCGTCGAACGAGATGGCCGCATCGACGCGCCACGCGTTCACCTCCGCGTTCGCCTCCGTGTCCTCCTCGCCGTCGTTCGCCGCGAACAGTCGCGAGGCGGAGAGCGCCATCGGCGCCGCGCCGGGGTCGGAGACGACCAGGCAGTCCTCGGGCGCCTCCATCGCGCGGACACGATCGAGCGGCCACTTCACGACCTCGGGCCACGCGATGCCGATGCGCGCGACGCCGAACGCGACGGCTTCCGCGGGTGCGCTCAGCGGCAAGCGCTCACCACGCACCTCGAGCGCGGGTTCGTCCGCACCCTCGGGCGGAAGCAAGAGGTCGGAGGGCCCGATGACTCCGTTCGGAAGCGTGAGCACCCAACCGCTCTTCGTGTGCCGGCGTCCGAAGAAGCCCTCCTCCCAAACGAGCCGCGCGCGCAACAGGCGCGGCGTCGGCGTTCCGCTCGGAAGCAGGTCGGACCCGATCGGTAGCGACGGTCGCCACAGGAGCCACTCGTCCTCGGGCCCGGCGTGGAGCGTGAAGATCTGCCCGGTGCGCGCGGGCGGACCGGGACGCGTCGGAGTCGAGAGCGCGATGCCTCCGACGAGCAGCGAGCGCACGGACTCGAAGTCCACCTGCAGCCCCTGCAGGAGCTCGAACGACACGCCGAGGCCGCCCGCCTCCCAGAAGGCCGTGTCTTCGCGCACGAGGTGCGCGAACGCGCCGCGCACGGCGCAGCGCACTTCGACGGAACGCGCGTCGCTCGAGAGTCCGACGCCCGTGACGGAGCCGATCTCGATCTGTCGGTAGGTCAGCGGTGCGCCGGGCGCCAACCCGAAGCGGCGCGGCGCTTCGAGCACGAACTCGAGCGCGCCCTGGTCGTCGGCGACGAGCACGGGCGCCTCGTCCAAACAGACGAACTCGTGCTGTGCCTCGGCGTCGGGAGCGCCGGGAAGTACGGACAGGTGCCGCGCACCGAGCAACGTCTCGACGCCGCGCAGGCGCTCGAGCGAGATGTCCGGACGCTCGATCCAGAAGCGCGATCCGGCGCGCGCCAGTCGTTCGGCGGCGGGATGCAGACGCACGCGCACTTCGACCGTCGAGAGGTCCGCGGCGAGGTCCACCGTGCGCACGTCGCCGACGGCGATGCCGCGGTACAGGAGCCGGTCGCCGGGGCCGATGCCGTGTCCTTCGGTGGCGTGCAGCACGAGCTCGGGACCGCGCGCGCTCCACGCGCGTCCGGCGAGAACGAGCGCGAGTGCGACCGCGAACACGGGCAACAGCCACGCCCAGGAGCGCGCGCGCAGCGGACGCAGTTCGGCGAGCGGGAAGGCGGGTTCGTTCGTCGGTTCGCTCATCACGGGGACACGTTGGACTCGGCGGATCGGGGCGCGGCGAGCGCGCGGTTCCACGCCACGCGCGGATCGAACGCCGCGCTCGCGACGAGGGAGAGCAGCACGCAAACGGTGAACGCGACGGCGCCTGGGCCGGGCGTCACGCGTACGAGGTCGCCGAGCTTCAACCAAGCGACGAGCATGGCGATGAGCAGCACGTCCATCATCCCCCAGCGACCCGCGATCTCGAGCACGTGCCACGTCCGCACGCGATGGTGCCGCGCCAATCGGTTGCCGCATCCCGTGATGACGAGCAACGAAGCGAGCTTGAGCGCGGGCAGGACGACGGAGCAGAGGATGACGACGACGCCGACGAACCATTCGCCGCGCTCGAGCAGCCCGACGCTCCCCGACCAGATGCTCGCCAGCGTGTGATGGCCGAAGCGCTCGAGCTCCATGATCGGCAGCGTGATCGCGACGGGAAACAGGATCGCGGCGGCGAGCGCGGCGGCGAACGTCAGCGTCCAATCACCGGCGCGCTTGCGCGGGTCGGCGATCGGGGCGGTGCAGCCGGCGCAGATCGCGCGGCTGGTCGCCGGCACGTGCGGCACGGCTTGCACGAGGCCGCAGCACGCACAAATCTCGACTTCCTGGGGATTCTCCTCCATTGGAGGGGCAGCGTACGCGGTCGGCGGCAATTCCATCCACCGGAGGCGGGATCGTTTCTGCGGGGTGTCGAACGGCGGCCCGCGGGACGGTGCGCCGACCGCACGACCACGGGCGCGGATCCGCCGCCCCATCGCCGAACGTTCCCCCTACACTGCACACCGGCCACCGAAGGCCGCTCCTCACCCCCGGTCCCCCCGCCGCTACGCCCCATGGTCCGAGCACACCTTTCCAGCCCCCTCGTTTTCGCCGCCCTGATCGCCGCCGCCGCCCCGGCGCACACGCAGACCGCCGATCGCACCGCAGCGCTCGAGCTCGGCCCGCTCGCCACGACCACGATCGACTCGCCCTTCCACCGCATCGGCGCCGTGCAGCGTGCCGGCGAGGAACACGGGCAGTTCGAGGTCGTGTCCTTCGACGACACGGCCTTCGAGGTGCTGCGCGAGCGGCACGCGGACGGCCGCCCGATGACGATGCGCGGCTTCCCGATGCCGGGTGGGCTCGCGCTCGACCTCGAGCTGCGTCCGACGCGCGGCATGGACGACGGCGCGAAGGCGATCGTCATGACGAAGGACGGCTCGCACGAACTCGCACCCACCGTGCAGCTGTTCACCGGCCACGTTCGCGGTCGGACGAGTCGCGTGTTCCTGGGCATCTCACGCGAGATCCTCCAGGGCTACGTCTCGCTCGACGACGACACCTACTTCATCTCGAGCGGCTCCGACGTTTCGGAGCGCGGCTCGGGGCTCGCCTATGTCGCGCGCAGTGACATGTTCGCGGGCGCGCGAACGGACGCCTTCTGCGGCGTGACCGAACAGCAGGGCGCGACCGCGGGCTCCGCGCCGACGACCGCGCAGCGCAGCGCGTTCGGCTCGAATCTGCGCGACACGAAGCCCTTCCTCGAGCTCGACGACTCGTACCGTGCGCTCTTCGCGAGCGACCAAGCCGCGATCGATTACGCCGTCCTGCTCAACGCGGCGACGAGCGCGATCTACCGTCGGGACTTCTCGATCACGCTCAGCCTGCCGAACAACTACGTTCGCCTCTGGACCGAAACGCCGCCGTGGGGCGTCACGTCCTCCTTCGGTGACCTCGGCAAGTTCGGCGCGTGGTGGAAGTCGCCGCAGAACGCGTTGAAGTCCATCAACCGTTCCGTCGTGCACATGTTCACGAACCCGGTCTTCGGCGGCGTCGCGCAGGGGCTCGGGATCACGTGCCTCAAGGACGGCAGCTTCGCGATCAGCAGCGTCTTCGGCTCGTTCCCGTCTCCGGTTCAGTACACGAGCGGCTCGAACTGGGACCTGCTCGTCTACAGCCACGAGACCGGTCACATCTACGGCTCACAGCACACGTTCGACTACCAGCCGCCGATCCAGTGCATCGACGGGTCGGGCCCCGACATGGGCACGATCATGAGCTACTGCCACCTCGACTACGGCACGGGCGCCGTTGGCATGCGCTTCCACTCGCGCGTGCAGGACACCATCCGCACGGCGATCCAGTCGGCGAACTGTCGCGTGGTCACGCAGCTCACGCCCGGCGATTACGATGGCGACGGCGTCGTGGACGCCGCCGACATCATGGAGTTCGACGCGTACGTGCTGCAGGGCTTCGTGTCGAAGGGAGCGCTCGACGTCTTCGACCTCGACGGCGATGGCGATGCGGACAGCGCGGATCGCAACGCGCTCGTCGCGCTCCAGTCCGGTCCTCCGACGGCGTCGACGTGGGCCACGATTCCGGGTTCGGGCGTCAATCCCGTCAACACCTATCAGGGCGTCAGCAACCCGGTGCTCGGCCAGGTGTGGCGCAGCGCGGTCACCGGCTACGGACCGCCGAAGACCACGATCGTCATCGTCGCCACGGACCCGCTCGTCCCGGGCGTGATGACCTCCGCGGGTGAGTTGCTCATCGGGATGAACGGGTTCGGGGGGCAGACGCTCTACACGCACCTCGCGCCGACCGCGTACTCGGTCGCCTACCACGACATCCTGCTGCCGTTCGAACCCGCACTGATCGGCTTCAAGGCGTACAGCCAGGGCGGGATCTTCAAGTCCTCGGGCTTGGAGCTCGGCTACGCGCTCGAACTCGAGCTGAGCATCTTCGAGTAGCGCGCGACAGTCACGGCGTCCGCGACGTGAAGCGGCGCCACGCGACGGCGAGGTCGAGGACCGCCTGCGGGTCCTGCCTCGCGGCGAACGCGCGGCGCCGCGCGTTCGCGCACAGCCGTCCGCCGACGATCGCGATCGGAAGCAACGCGCCGTTCGCCAGCAGGTGAGCGAGCACACGCGCACCGTGCCGCGCGCGCCGTAGCGGTCGGTTGCCGTACGCGCGTGCCAGGAACTCGGCCGGCGGGCACAGCCAGCGCGGGAAGCGCGCGAGCGCGTCCGCGCGGAAGTCGAAGCCGTCGAGCGGCCCCGCGGACTGCGCGCGCACGCCCTCGGCCGCCGGCAGCGACGCGCCGGCTTCGCGCAGCGCGGCGGCGAGCGCGGAGGTGGACGCATCAGCGTCGTCCGCGAGCTCGACGGAGGCGCGCAGCCAATCGACGAACCAGAGCAGCTGCTCCTCGGCCCCCCACTCGAACGCGCGCCGCGACAGCTCCTGCACCGGCAGCGAACCGCCCAGCCGCTCGAACTCGGCGAACAGGTCGACGAACCACTTGAGCCGCAGCGGATGGCCGTCGTCCTCGACGACGCGCTCGAGCGTTCGCGCGTCCGCCGCGCCCGGGATGCCGCGCGCGTGACTGACGAGGTGCGTCGTCAAGTGCAGCAGGCGATCGAGCGGATCGAGCTCGAACACGCGCTGCCCGCCGATCTCGCGCGCGACGCGGCGCGCCTTGACCTCCGCGAGATGCGGCGTGAGCAGGAGCGACGGGTGCTGGAGCGCCCAGTGCACCTCGACCTCGCGCAGCAGGCCCGAGCTCGGAAGCAGCTTCAGGTGAAAGTGCGAGCGCAGGTACCACCAGGCCGGGAACGAACGCTCGCCCGGCAGCAGTCCGGCCGCGTGCCCGGCGACGATCGCGCCGCGCACCTCGTGCGGCTCGACGAGCAGATCGAGGTCGCCCTGCCCGCGCCACGACGGATCCGCATAGACGTCGGGAACGAGCGACGCTCCCTTGAGGAGCGTCGGCACGATGCCGCGCTCGGCTGCGGCGCGCACGAAGCGCTCGAGCGTGAAGCGAAAGCGCGTCGCGTCCTCGCGCATGACGGCGGCGCGTTCTTCGAGCGTGACGCGCACGCTCGCGGGAACGCGCGCGTCCGCCTCGCGCACGTTGCGGGCGACGAGAGCGACCATACCGTGGCGCTCCGCGGTCGCGACCACGTGCTCCCATTCGTCGACGCCGTCCGCGAGCTCGCGCAAGCGCTGCAGGCGCGCGGTCGTGGGCGCGACGAACGCCGCGGCGAGCAGGAAGCGCGCCGGGCTCGCGTTGCGCACGGCTGGGGCGCTCCGATCCGCGCTCTCGCGATCGATCGTCACGGCGGGCCTCATGCCTCGGTCGCGCCGACCGGCGCGTTGCCGAGCGCCGCTTCGACGTCACGCACCGCGCGATGCGGATCGGTCCACTCCAGCGTGAACGCGCGCGCGTCGCGCACGACGTCGACGAGGAAATCGAGGCTCTGCGCGCGATGCGTTCCGAAGTTCAGGCTCGACGCGGTCAGCTCGAGCAACGCCTGTCCGCGCGTCACCGGAGCGAGTCGCGGCTCGCCGCCCGCGCCCGCCCAGCGCGGAAGCAGCACGGCATCGATGCGCGTCGAAGCGCGCAGCTCGTCCCCCCCGGGAAGCGCGTCGAACGGCAGGAAGCGCGCCTCGCCCATGCCGACGAAGCGACCGGTGAACCCGGGGAAGTACGCGGCGCAGACGTCGCGGATCTTCGGCGCGCGCGGGAACGAACGCGCGGTCCCGGTCGCGGGATCGAACGCGAACAGCTCGTCGGACAGGTAGTCCGCGCCGGCGGCGACGAACGCGCGCGCGAGCGTCGACTTGCCCGCCTGCGAGAGTCCGGGCAGCAGGAGGCCCAGGCCGCGGTGCCTGACGACGGACGCGTGGACGTAGTACAGCGAGCGATTGCGCAACATGACGCCGTGCATCAGCTCGTGATTCAGCGTGCGGATCGCGGACACCCAGTCGTCCGCTTCGACCGGCTCGCGGTCGGAAACGCGCACGCGCCACGCGTCCGGTCGCGCCGTGTCGCGTCGCTCGATGCACGCCACGATCGCGTCCGCCGCAACGGAGTCACGCAGCGAACGTCCGTAGCACAGCTCCAGCCGCTCGAGGTGCGCCGGGTCCGCGCAGCTCAAACCCACGGGGACGTCGAGCAGCTCGAGCGCGAGCCTCCTCCCGCAGTCCGCGCTCATGCGCCGACGAGTCGCTTCTCGCGGAGCAGGGTGAGCGTCGCGTCGAGGTCGCGGCCGAGGACTTCGGCGGGCGCGTCGTAGCGTTCCTCGAGCGCCGCGCGGATGTCCGCCACCGTCGCGGCGCCGTCGCAGAGCTCGAAGATGAACGCCGCGGTCGGGTTGAGGACGCACACTTCGTGCGTCGCCGGGTCGTACACGACCTTCTCGCCGTCGAGCTCGCGTGCGTGACAGCCCGCCACGCGCATCGGCTTCGCGTCGGCATCGAACGGTGCAGTCGCTTCGGAATCGTCCATGTGCGCAGCCTCGGAATGGCGGGGATCGCCCGCGGGCGTGCGTCGCCCTTCGAGCTTGCCGAGTCGTGAGAGTCGAGCCCACGCGTCGAGCGTGAGCCCCATGCTGTGGCGGAAGATCTCGCACGTCACCGGGTTCGGGTCGCCGAGCTCGCCGCTGACCGTGACGTTGTCGTGGTGGCAGCCGCCGCCGCAGAAGTAGCGCGCCCAACACTTCGAGCACGTCGTGCGGGAGTCGAGCGCGTGCTCGTCCAGGCGCTCGGTGACCTCGGACGTGATGCCGTCCTGCACGCTGCCCATCGCGAACTCGTCGTCCTCGTAGAAGCGATAGCAGAGGTTCACCTTGCCGTCCGCCGCGACGCCGAGGTAATCGCGTCCGCCGCCGCAGAAGTGCATCTTGCGCTCGCCCGAGAGCAGCCGCTCCATCAGCGTCGGATACCAGTTCGGCGCGACCTGCGCGCCCGTGCGCACCGAGGCCTCGTACGACTCGGCGAGCGCGCTGTACTTCTCGAGGACGCGCGGAATGTCCTGCTCGCGGAAGCCGTGCGACTCGCCCTCGAGGTCGGTAGCCGGCGTCAGGATGATGTTCTCGAACCCGAACCCCTCGAGGTGCTGTGAGATGTACACGAGGTCGTCGCACTCACGCGTCACGACGACGCTGCAATGGGTGCGCTTGGCGAGCGGTTTCCCCTTGCGCGACGCGAGCAGCTTGCGGATCCCGGGTTCGGCGAGCGCGTACGAGCTGCCCGCGGCAGCCGGCCGCGCGGCGTCCTGGACCTCGGGCGGGCCATCGAAGCTCACGCCGACCTGGACGTCGTGTTCGTTCAGGAACGCGATGACCTCGTCCGTCAGCCGCGTGCCGTTGGTCGTGACCTCGAAGGTCATCGACTTCCCTTCCTCGGCGGCGCGGCGTTCGGCGTAGTGCACCGTGCTCGCGAGCGTCGCGAAGTTGAGCAGCGGCTCGCCACCGAAGAAGTGCAGGTGAGCGCTCTCACCAGCGGCCGCTTCCGCGAGCAGGACGTCGACCGATTGCTCGGCGACCTCCGGCGACATGCGCATCTTCGGGTCGTACGCGTCGTCGCGCCCGGCGTAATAGCAGTAGCCGCAACGCAGGTTGCAGCCCTTGGTCAGCTCGAGTGTAAAGGCCCGGGGTTTGGAGCCCCGGGCCTCTTCTGTTCCGGTTCGTTTCATGACCGGGCGTCGCCCGCTGCCGCGCGCAACGTTGATCTCCTAACTAGGAGGTCGAAACGAGGTTTCAGGTGAGCGCTTCGGCAGCTTCCTTGGAGAGCTGCACGGATTCGACTTTCGGGGCCTCGTAGGCTTGCTTGACGTTCTTCGCGTCCGCGGCCTGCTTGCCCTCGTCTCGTTCTTCTGCCATGGGTTTCGTCCTGATGGGGGAAATCGGGCGGGAGGAAGAGCCCCCCGCCTTAAACGTTACTCGGTTCGTTTCCGCGGAGCGGTCCGGTGGGACTGTTTTCGACCGGATTCCCCGCTCGTATTGAGCCTGGCTTCTGCGCACACCCGAGAACCGCCGCCGACGGGTCGACGGGGGCACCGCCCCACACGTGTTCCTTCGCCTTCGCAGCTCCTTGATCCCCTAGCAGACTGTGGCAAAAGTCATTCACCCGCAGAACGCCGTCCTCCACTCCGGCTTGGCCCCCGAAAGCCTCGCCGAATCCACCGATTCGCCTACGTTTCCGGAGACCAACCCGGAGCGGATGCCCACGCTCTGCGGGCGAAGCACTTTCGCCACAGCCTGCTAGCGCCAGACGCTGCACGAGCGACGGAAGATCTTTCGGGTTCGTGAGCGCGATGGCCGCGCCGTCCCCTACGAAGCGCGCCGGATCCGCGCCGACGCAGACGATCGGGCGTCCGAACCAGAGCGCCTCGAGCAATGCGGACGAAGCGCGGCCGATCGCGACGTCGCACCGCACGAGCTCCTCGCTCAGCGTTCCCCGCGCGACCTCCCCGACCGGCCAGCGCGCGGCGTCCTCGCCCGGATGCGGCCGGATGGCGAGCCGGATGCCGCGCGCCTCGCGCAGCGCCGCAAGAAACGGCTCGACGTCGACCGGAAAGCGGTCGTGCGCCTCGGAAACGAGCAGCACGCGCACGTCGCCTGCATCCCGCGCGACGGGCTCCGGCGCCGGATCGCGCAGACGCCCGGTGACCCGCGTGTTCGAGGCGTCGTAGGAGCTCGAGCAGCGCAGCAGCCGCTCGCGGAACCACGGGCTCCACACCGCCAGCACATCGACGGGCACGGTTCCGGCGCGCGGGTTCGCGTACTGCGCGTTGTCCGGTTGGAAGTCCCCGTGCTGGATTCCGACGGACGGAATCGACAGCGACCGCGCCGCGCGCACGAGCGGTTGTCCGGACCCCGACTCGTCGATGAGGAACAGTGCCGCCGGTCGCAGGAGCGCGAGGAACGCGCGCGCCGCCCGCTCGCGGCCGACGATCCGACCGGCGACGAGCAGCGCCGCCCAGGACACGAACGGTCGCCGCTTCGCGCGCGCGTTGCGCCGCCAGCCGGTGGCGCCGCCGTCGAGCGCGACGAACGTGACCTCGAAGAACGGGCGCCCCTCCGCGCGCAGGCGATCGACCAGCGGTCCCATCTGGCGGTCGCGGCCATCGTGGTCGAGGTCGTGCGCGTGCGTGAACACGAGCACGGCGCCGCGCCGCGTCAGCGCGAAGCGCAGCGTGGCGACCGAGCTCGCGAGCACGTGGCCAGCGAGGCGGAGCGCGCGCGCCGCGCCGCTCATCGCGCCGGGCTCCGCAGAATCGCGAAGCCGCGCACCTGGGAGTGCTCGCGGTCGTAGGCGCGCTGGTCGCGCTCGAGCACCGCGACGTCGAAGCCCGCCTCGCGCGCCTCGTCCTCGAGCGCGCTCGAGCGCGGGAAGACATGCACCGCTTCGTTGAGCAGGAACAGGTCGCCCGTCTCGTGTTCGGGGTTGATCGCGCGCAGGAGACCGCCGTCGGCGGGCGCGAGTTCGGCGTCGGCGGAAGCGGGCGCCACGTACGCGGACAGGAACGTGACGAGCAGGAAGCCGCCGGGCTTCAGTTGCTCGCGCGCGGCGCGGAGCATTCCGACGCGCTCGCCGCGCGGCAGCACCATGTTGTAGAGC
>JAJDEV010000112.1 GCA_029259605.1 Planctomycetota bacterium
AGCTGCGCGCCATATCAACGCTTCCCTTCCTCACCGGGTTCGACGACCCGTCAAGGTCGCCTCCACGCGCTTCGGTCGCGAAGCGCTGATCTGACGCACATCCGCGTCGATCTCGGCAAAGCCTCATGAATAACCCAGGGCTAGACTCCCCGCGCCGAATCGCCATCCTGTCCGTCCTCGCTTCCCCGATCCCGCCCCTCGAGAAACTGCCGTGCAACGAAACCACGCCGCCCTGTTTGTCGTCTGCCTCCTCTCCCTCTTCTCCGTGGCCTGCGCGAACCTCGCCGCCACGGACGCTCGCGGCACCACGTCCGCGCCGAGCGCGGGCGACGGAATCGCGGTTCCCACGGAGACCTACTCGCTGCCGAACGGCATGACCGTCGTGCTGCACGAGGATCACGCGCTGCCGAAGGTCGTGATCAACACGTGGTTCGCGGTCGGCTCGAAGGACGAAGCACCCGGACGCACCGGCTTCGCGCACCTCTTCGAACACCTGATGTTCATGGGCACGGAACGCGTGCCGGACAACCAGTTCGACGTGCTGATGGAGCGCGGCGGAGGCAGCAACAACGCGTCGACGAGCAACGACCGCACGAACTACTTCAGCATGGGGCCGAGCTCCTTGCTCCCGACGCTCCTGTGGCTCGACGCCGATCGACTCGACGCGTTGCCCGATTCGATGACGCAGGAGAAGCTCGACCGCCAGCGCGACGTCGTGCGCAACGAGCGGCGCCAGAACACCGAAAACGTGCCGTACGGGAAGGGGCGACTGCTGCTCCCGAAGGCGCTCTATCCGGCGGGTCACCCCTACCACCACTCGGTCATCGGTAGCCACGAGGACCTCGAGGCCGCGACGCTGCAGGACGTGATCGACTTCTTCCACGAGTTCTACGTCCCGGCGAACGCCTCACTCGTCGTCGCCGGTGACTTCGATTCGGCCGAGGTGAAGCAGCTGATCGCGCGCACGTTCGGTGCGATCCCCGCCAAGCCGCTGCCCGCGCGACGCACGGCGCCGCCGGTCGCCCTCGACGGCGAAACGCGCATCGTCGACGCCGACCAGGTGCAGTTCGCGAAGCTCACGCTCGCCTGGCACTCGCCCGGCTTCTATCGCCCGGGCGACGCCGAGATGGATCTGATCGGGAGCATCCTCAGCGACGGCCCGTCGTCGCGCCTCGAACGCTTGCTCGTTCAGGAGCTCGAGCTCGCGCAGTCGGTCCGCGCGTCGCAGGGCTCGCGCGAGCTCGGTTCGACGTTCCAGATCGACGCGATCGCCGCGCCGGGTGCCGACCTCGAGGAGATCAAGCACCTGATCCTGCGCGAACTCGACGAGCTCGCGCAGCACGGGCCGACCCAGCGCGAGCTGGCGCGTGCGCAGGCGCAGCGCGAGGCCGGCTTCCTGCGCGGCAACGAGGGACTGCTGTCGCGCGCGGACTCGATCAACGCCTACCGCCACTTCTTCGGCACCGCGGACGGCTTCCAGCGCGACCTCGATCGCTACCTCAACGCGACGCCGGAGCGCATTCGCCACTACGCGAGCGAGGTCTTCGGTCCGGGGCGCGTCGACCTGCGCATCTTCCCGCTGGACGCCACCACGGACGCCGCGTCGCTCGACGAGCGTCCCGCGGACTTCGCTCCGTCGGACTTCGCGCCCGTCGCGCCGACGACCTTCGAGCTCTCGAACGGCGTTCCGGTGCACGTCGTCGCACGGCCTGGCACGCGCCTCTTCTCGGGCGCGCTCGTCGCCCGCGGCGGCGAGCTGCTCGTGTCGAACGAGCAGGCCGGCCTGGCGTCGCTCGCCGCGGAACTGCTCAACGCCGGCGCTGGAGGACTCGACCGCAACGAGTTCGCGCAGGCCGTCGAGTCGATCGGCGCGTCGGTGCGCGCGTTCGCGGGACGACGCGACACCAGTGTGTACGTCGACGGACTCAGCTCGCGCATGGACGAAACGCTCGACCTCTTCGCCGACCTCGTGCTGCGCCCGAACTGGACCGAGGCCGACTTCGCGCTCGAACAACAGCTCACCGTGTCGTCCATTCGCGCGCGCGCGGACAACCCGAACGCCGTGGCGTCTTTGATCGCCGATACGGAGCTCTTCGGTAGGGACGACCCGCGCGGTCGCCCGGCCGACGGCACCGTGGAAACCGTCGGAGCGCTCACGTCGGCCGACATCGACGCGATCGTTCCGCGCCTGCTCGCACCCGACCGCGCCGCGTTCGTGTTCGTCGGCGACTTCGACGTCGACGCCCTGAAGCACGGCCTGAACGCACGCTTCGGCAGCTGGAAGTCGACGGGCGACGTGAAGCTGCCCGACCTCACGCCGCTCACGAAGCCAGCGCCGGGCCGCATGGTCCTCGTCCACCGCCCCGATGCGCCGCAGACCGTGATTCGCATCGTCCGCCCGCTCGCCTCGCTCGAGGGCGCTCCGCGCCAAGCCCGCTTCTGCATCGACACCGTCTTCGGCGGCACGTTCACGAGCCGCCTCAACGGGAACCTGCGCGAAGACAAGGGCTACACCTACGGCGCGGGCAGCCGCGTCTCGGAGTCCGGCGACCAGACCACGCTGCTCGCCTCCTCCGCCGTGCGCACCGACGTCACCGGCGCATCGCTGGTGGAGTTCAAGCGAGAGTTCGACGCCATGGCCGCGAACGGCGTGGACTCCGACGAGCTCTCGAAGGCGCGCGAAACCCTGCGCGCCAACCTCGTCGAAGACTCCGAGACCAACGCGAGCCGCCTCCGCAGCCTGACCTCGCTCGTGCGCAACGGACGCGCGATCGACGAAACCCGCGCAGACCTGGCGGCACTCGGCCAACTCGACCTCACGGCAACGAACGCGCAGGCCACGTCCGGAACCTACGCGTGGGACGACCTGCTCGTCGTCCTTGTCGGCGACCGTACAGCCATCGTTCCGCAGCTCGAAGCAGCGGGCCTGGGGACGCCGGTCGAGCTGGATCCGTCCGGCGCGGTGAGGAGTGGGAGTTGAGGACGTTCCTGTGCTCCTGACGGTCCGGGTGGTTCCGGGGATCGAATCGCAGCGGGGAGTTCCGAGCGTGTTCCTCTCGTCCGGTGGAAGTTCCGGGAACGGGGAGTTGTCGACGTTCCTCTGATCCGGACGGTCGGGGTGGTTTCGCGAATCGGATCGCAGAGGGAAGTTCCGAACGTCTTCCTCTCGTCCGGTGGAAGTTCCGGGAACGGGGAGTTGTCGACGTTCCTCTGATCGGACGGTCCGGGTGGTTCCGCGAATCGAATCGCAGAGGGAAGTTCCGAACGTCTTCCTCTCGTCCGGTGGAAGTTCCGGGAACGGGGAGTTGTTGACGTTTCTCTGATCCGGACGGTCCGGGTGGTTCCGCGAATCGAATCGCAGAGGGGAGTTCCGAACCTCTTCCTCTCCCCTGTTGGATCGCTCAGGGACGGGGACTTGTTGACGTTCTCTATCGATTCACGCGCAGCGCTTCGCGCTGCTGCGGCACAGGCTCGCTTCGCTCGCGTGCCGCGGTTCGCAACGGAACAGGGGTTTACACGGCAG
>JAJDEV010000113.1 GCA_029259605.1 Planctomycetota bacterium
GGTCGCGTTCGCGGCGCGCGCGTTGGAGGCGTACCTCGCCGTGTACGTGTCCGATGTCGACGTACCGCTCGTGGTCGGCGGCGAGCCCGTCACGCTACCGCGCGGAACGCTGCTCGTCCGCGCGACCGAGAACGAAGGCGACCCGAGCGCGGTCGAGGCGCGCGTGATGCGCGCCGCACGGGAGGCCGGCGAGCGCAGCGTCTATCGCGTGACGACCGGGCTCACGCCGGACAAGGACTCGGTCGAGGCGCCGGACCTCGGCGGCGGACACTTCACGCTGCTCGCGCGGCCGCGCGTGGCCATCCTCACGAACTCGCCGGTGTCGTCGGACACGTACGGGCATCTGTGGCACCACCTCGACACCGAAGTGGGCGTGCCCTTCAGCCTGCTCGACGCGCAGTCCTTCGGTCGCACCGACCTGCGTCGCTACAACGTGCTGATTCTGCCGCCGGGCGGCGTGCAGTCCGTGCTCGAGCCGAACAAGGACAAGCTCGACGCGTGGGTGAACGGCGGCGGAACGCTGATCGCGTTCGAGAGTTCGGCGGCCGCGCTGACGGCGGGCAACCTCGGGCTGTCGTCGGTGACGCTTCGCCGCGACGCGCTCGAAGACCTGTCGCCCTACGTCGTCGCGGCCGAGCGCGAGGAAGCCGGGCGCAACGTCGAGATCGACGAAGCGCTCGTGTGGGGCGATCCCGTTCCGAAGAAGGAGGACGGAGAGGACGACGGCGACGAAGTCGAGGCCGAGGACGACGATCCGTTCGCGCGCTACGACTCGGTCGAGATTCCGGAAGCGCACGACGCTTGGCTGCGCCTCTTCTCGCCGCGCGGCGTCAGCCTGCGCGGCATCGTCGACGAGCACGCGTGGATCACGAACGGAGCCCGCGACGAGATGCCGGTCTTCGTCCAGGGGTCGCGCGTCTTCCTCTCGGACGACTCAGCGCGGACCGCGATCCGACTCGCGGGCGACGACCGCCTGCGCATGGCGGGCCTCGTCTGGCCCGAAGCGCGCGAGCGCCTCGCGCACAGCGCGTGGCTGACGGTCGAGGGACACGGCAACGGACAGATCGTGCTGTTCGCCTCGATGCCCGCGTTCCGCGGCTATCAAAAGGCGACCGCGCGGCTGTTCGCCAACGCGGTCGTCTTGGGTCCCGGCGCCGGGGCGTCGCAGCCGTCGGCCTGGTAGCGGTCCGGAAGCCGGACGACTCTCACACGCTCGTTCCCTAGCGCTTCCACTCGTCGATCGTCTCGCGCAGCTCTTCGGCGGCGTCGAGCACGGCGTCGCGGGCGTCGTCCCACGCGTCCGCGCCGCTCGCCTTGGCCTCGTCGATCAGCTCGGCGAGCTCTTGCTGCTTCTGCGCGAGCTCGCGCTTCAGCTCCTCGTTGTTCCGCAGCTCGTCGCGCAGCTCGTTCGCGCCCTTCGCGAGTTCGTCACGCGCGTCCTCCACGGCCTCCAAGAACTCGCCGCGGAACTCCTCGCGCGCGTCGCGGAGCTCGTTCAGGGCGTCGCGCATCTCGCGCCGGAAATCGGCCGCGTCGACTTCGTCGCATGCGGCCAGGGAGGGAGCGAGCGCGAGGACGGGCAGGAGCAGGAGCTTCGTGATCTTCATGGCTTTCGTGTCGGGCGAGCGGAGGGCGACGAACCAGCTTACTCCGATCCCGCCGCTTCGGATTGCACGGCTCCGTTCCGTTTCCCCGCGCGGCTCCTGTTGCCGAGCACGACCGCGGCGACCCCACTCAGGATCAGCGCGAGCCCGACGACGGTGTGAAAACGCACCTCCTCCCCCCCCACGAGCGCGCCGAGCGTCAGCGCCACGACCGGGATGACGAAGGCGATCAGGCTGAGGAACGTGGCCGGCGCGTGGCGCAGGAGCCAGAAGTACAACCCGAAGGCGACCACGGTTCCGACGATCGCGAGGTAGAGCACGCTGAACACGGCGCGCGGCGTCCAATCGACGCTCGCACCGCGATCGAAGGTCAGTGCGAGCGCGACGCAGATCACGGCGCCGACGACCGTGCCGTCGCGATTCAGGTACACCGAACTCGTGCGGTGGTTGTCGCGCTTGATGATCGGCGTCCCGAGCGCGCTGGCGAGCGGGCTGAGGAGCAGCACGAGCCCCATCGGCACGGCGTCCGGCCCGACGCTGCGCACGTCCGTCCAAAACATCAGCGTCACGCCGGTGAAGCCGAGCAGCATGCCAAACCACTGGCGCGCGCGCATGCGCTCCTGCGGGAGGATCGCGTGCGCGCTCACGGCGAGCAGGATCGGATAGACCGACCAAAGCACGCTGACGAGTCCGGACGGCAACCGTGTCTCGACCCAGTAGATGATCGCGTACGGAATCGCGAGCGTGAGAACGGCATAGACGACCGTGATGCGCCACGTCGGTCGCTCGCCACCTTCGATGCGTGCGAGGGGGCGCGCGACGAACGCGAGCACGATCGCCGCGATTACGAAGCGCGCGCTGAGCGACGTCATCGGAGGCAGGTCGCGCAACCCTTCGCTGATCACGAGCCAAGTCGAGCCCCAAACCAGGCAAAGAACGCCCACCAGCAGAACCACAACAGCGCGGCTCGGGCTCCTGCTTGGCGTCGTTTCGTCCATCGGGGGAGAGTCGAGCTCGAACCGCACTCTGAATGCAAGCTCGGAAGTGGATAGAATCAGAAGCGCATGAAGCCTGGAACGATCTGCATCATCCGCCCGAACACGGGGCGAACACGCGGCGGCAATGACGTCACCGCGTCGCGCTGGGAAAGCATCTTCCGTGAGCTCGGCTGGGACGTGCGACACAACGAGACGTGGGACGGCGAACCGTGTGACGTCCTTCTCGCCTTGCACGCGCGCAAGAGCCACGACTCCGTGCTGCGTTTCAAGCGCGCGCACTCGAACGTCCCGATCGTCGTCGCCGGAACGGGAACGGATCTCTACTCGGACGTTCCGGATGGCGGCGAGGTGCGCGAGTCGCTCGGGCTCGCGACGCGCATCGTCGTGCTGCAAGGACACGCGGTCGACGCCCTGCCGGTCGAGCTGCGCGACCGCGCGCACGTGATCTACCAATCGATCGCACCGCCCACCGAGCGCGCGCCGTTCGACCCCGACTCCTTCGACGTCGTGTACTTCGCGAACGTGCGCCCGGTGAAGGATCCGCTGACCGCGGTACGCGCCGCGCGCCTCCTGCCCGCCGACTCGCGCGTTCGCATCCTGCACTTCGGCGGCATGCTCGACGAGGGCCTCGGCGCCGAGCTCGCGCGCGAGCTCGCGCAATGCGTCTCGTTCGTCAGCAAGGGCGAGGTCGAACACGCCGCCGCGCTCCGCGCGCTCTCCGGCTCACGCCTGCTCCTCTCGACGTCGCGGCACGAGGGCGGCGCGAACGCGGTGTCCGAGGCCCTGGCGTACGACGTGCCGGTGGTCGCGACGCGCATCCCCGGCTCGCTCGGCTTGCTCGGCGACGACTATCCCGGCTGCTTCGAAGTCGGCGACGCACAAGGGCTCGCGGACTTGCTCGTGCGCGCCTCGACCGACGAAGTCTTCTACCACCGCCTGCGCGAAGCCTGTCGCGAACAAGCATCGCTCACCGCACGCGAGACCGAGGTCGAGAACTGGCGCCGACTCCTCGCCGAGATCACCGAGACACCGGACGCACGTCCGCCGGTCTCGCCGGGGCCCTAGCCCGGGTGATTCATGAGGCTTTGCCGAGATCGACGCGGATGTGCGTCAGATCAGCGCTTCGCGACCGAAGCGCGTGGAGGCGACCTTGACGGGTCGTCGAACCCGGTGAGGAAGGGAAGCGTTGATATGGCGCGCA
>JAJDEV010000114.1 GCA_029259605.1 Planctomycetota bacterium
CGCAGGAAGCGTCGCGCGCGAGGCGCGGTGCCGTCGATGTGGTCGACGTTGCGCTCGCTCGACATCGTTCCGCTCGCGCGCTAGCGAGCCGCTACGACGAGCGCGCGGAAGGACGCGTCGTCGACGAGCGTGTCGATCACGCGCCGCGCCTGCAACGCGCTGCCCGCGTCGGTCAGGTGCACCGAGTCGGCGAAGTGCTTCGCGTCGCCGGGGATCGAGTACTCGCCCTCGACCAGCACGACGCCCGTGTCGGCGGCGACGACGCGCATCACGCGGTTGTACTCCTCGAAGCCGGCGAGCACGCCCTCGACCGTCATGTACGGCATGTAGTAGCGCGACGACGCCGACGCGACGAGCTGCTGTTCGGGCGTCTGGTCGCGCCGCACACGATGGCTGAAGGTGACGAGCACGACGACCGGCGCGACGTCGTGTGCCTTCGCGATCAGGTCGCGCAAGCGGCGCGAGAAGCCACCCGACAGCTCGCGCGGCTCGTACTCGAGCTTCTCGCCGACGTCGTCGGTCGCCGCGCGCGAACGGAAGCGCAGGTTCTTCTCGATCAGGAACCACGCGAGCGACAAGCCGCCCGCGGGCGTCGTCTCCTTCGCGTTGAGGTCGTACAGCCCCTTCTGGCCGGCGAGCCAACGGCTGTCGAGCGTCAGGTCGTTCGTCCCGTGGTAGATCACGACGACGTCCGGTTGCAGCGGCGCCACGCGGTGATCGAAGTTCGTGTCCGAGTGGCGCGTCGCGAAGCCACCGGAGGCCGCGTTCACGTAGTCGAACGACGCGTCGGGAAAGTGGTGCGCGAGCTCGTCGGTCACGAGCCAGGGCCAGGTCTTCTCGAGCGCGGTGCCCTCGGCGCAGAACGTCGTCGAACCGCCCAGGAAGGCGATCCGGATGCGGCCGTCGGGCTTCGGCGTCTCGACCTCCGGCCCGCGGAACCCCAGCGAGTTGATGGCGATCGCGCCGACCGAGCTGCTCGGCTTCGGGATGCGCAGCCCGGACGCGGCGTGCACCTCGAACTCGTAGAGCGAACTCGATGTCGTTCCGTACCGGACGAGCTGGCGCATGCGCAGCGCGCCTTCGAGTCCGAAGACGACGAGCAGGCACAGGATGAGCGGATGCCGGAGCGGTCCGCGCCGATACCAGGGGCGTCGCGGCGCGGCGTCGGCGCGCGCCTGGCGTGACTGAGGGGGTGAGGTCACGCGCGCCATTCTAGTCGAGCCGGGCGGACTTGTGGCGCGCCGAACCGCATCCCGAGCACACTTCACGAGCCCTCGATCGCGCCGCGTTCGCGTTCCATCGCACCGTTCGAATCGATACCTTGCGGTCATGAAGCATCACGGTCCCGAGCGAGGTCGCGGCTGGAGAGTCCCGGCCGCCGCGCTCGCCGTCCTTCTTCCGCTCGCCGCCTGCTCCAGCCCGGAGGCCGTCCAGGCCGCCGAACCCGCGACTCGCCTCTTCGAGCGCGCCTTCGTCGTCGGCGCGAGCATGTCGACCGGCATGCAGCTGGACGCCGACCTGGCCACCGTCGTCGACGCGATGGTCCGCGTCGAGCACGGTCCGGTGGAGACGCGCGCGGACCTGTTCCTCTTCGCCAACTCGCCCGCCATGGGAGCGGAGCAGATCGACGCCGCGCTCGCGAACGACGCCACCCTGCTCGTCGCGCTCGACTTCCTGTTCTGGTTCGGCTACGGCGTGACCGACGACCGCATCGCGCTGCTCGACGTCGGCCTGGGCCTGCTCGACCGCGTCCCCTGTCCGATCGTGGTCAGCGACTTCCCGAACATGGAGGAGGCGGTGGGGAAGATGCTCGCCCCCGAGCAAATGCCCACGGCCGACGAGCTGGCCGCGCTCAACGCGCACCTGGCCGCGTGGGTCGCGCGCAATCCGCGCGTCACCATGATTCCGATGGCGGAGTGCGCTGCGGCGATGCGCGCGGGCGACGCGTTCTCGATCGGCCGCTACACCTGGCCGGCGGACAGCAACGACCTCGTCCTCCAGGAGGACCAGCTGCACCCGACCCTCGAGGGCCTCGCCGCGCTCGCGCACCTGATGGGCGTGATGCTCGTCGAGCGCGGCGTCGTCACGGAACGCGACGTCGACCTGGACTTGAGGCGAGTGCTGGGGGAGTTGGGCGAGGAGTTCGAGTCCGCGGAGATGCAGGACTAGCCCGGATCCTTCCTGAGGCTTCACCGAGATCGACGCAGCTGCGCGCCATCTCAACGCTTCCCTTCCTCACCGGGTTCGACGACCCGTCCAGGTCGCCTGCACGCGCTTCGATCGCGAAGCGCTGAGATGGCGCGTAGCTGCGTCGATCTCGGTGAAGCGTCATGAATGATCCGGGCTAGCAGTCCGTCGTGAAACTCACGATGTCTTCGGAGCGTGATGATGCGCGCTGTCGAGGCGCGCTGACGACGCGTATTCGCTGGATACTCGGAGGAAGCGGAACGCGGGCAGCGCGGATTCAGCGCGCTCCGAGGAGGTCGTGAGTTTCACCACAGCCTGCTAGGGACGCCAGTCCTTCACGGCGGTGAACCGGATCGAGGTCAGGACCCAGCGCTTGCCGTCCCAGCTGAACCGGAACGGTATCGCCCCGGCCTCCGTCACGAGCTCGGCGTCCACGTCCGTGCCCCGCTCGGTTCGCACGCGCACCGCGGAGGCCGCGGGCAGCTCCAGGTTCCAATGGAACGACGCCATCGCGTTCGCGAACGTCGCGGCGAGCTTGTCCTCGCTCCCGTCTTGCCCGAAGGTCCCGAGGTCGATGACGTTCGCGCGGTTCCACGCGGTGTGGAAGCGCGCGAGGACCGGCGCCGGATCGTCGGTCTGGTTGAACTGCACGAGCGCGAACGCGCCGCCGGCGACGACCACGGCGACCCCGCAGGCGATCGCGATCCAACGCCGTGTCCGATCGGCGCCGCGCTTCGCGTGACGCAGGTGCTCGCCGCGCATCCTGCGCGCCACGTACAGGTCGGGATACTTGCGCGCGAGGCTGCGGAGTCGGTGGGCCTGGATCGTGACGCTCAGGAGCAGCAGCACCTGGATCAAGCTCCAGTTTCCGCTCTCGCCGTCCTGAATCGCGAGCAACCACTCGAGCGTCACCATCGCCGTCATGGCGAACGCGATCGGAAACGGGTTCGTGCGGAGCATGCGGAGCAGCGGCACGCAGAGCGCGAGGTTGATCACGCACCCTGCGATCGCCATCCAGTCGTAATTCGGTCCGCGCGAGAGCAAGAGCGTCAGCGCCAGCACGCTCGAGATCGCGAGCAGCGCAATCAGCACGCCCGCGCGGTGCACGCCCTTCTCTGCCCGGCGCATCTCGCTCGCCGCCGCGGCTCGCTCGCGCCGTTCGTGCGCCGGAAGCGGCTGTGGCGCTCTCGCATCGGACGCACGCTCCGCTTCGCGGATCGTGAGCGGTTCGGCGCACACCTTGCAGCGCCACTCCTTGCGCGCGTTCGGAACGCGATAGGTCTTGTGGCAGCGCGCGCACGTTCCGCGGAGTTCCATGCTTGGAGTCGGTGCCGAGGTCCGCGCGCTCAGGGCACGTAGCGTTCGCGCTCCTCGGCGGAGAGGGCGCGCGGTGCGAGGCTGCGAGCGCGTTCGAGCAAGGTGGCGGTCGTCGCCGGCCAGTGTAGGACCGTACGGTCGTACGATGCGGTCCACAACCACTCGCCGTCGTCGCGGAAGTCGACGTCCCACACCTGGCCGGCGTGTCCGCGCAGCGTCGCGAGCGGCGCGCCGTCGGCGGTCCAGAGGCGCGCGGTGTGGTCGGTGGAAGCCGTGGCGATGCGCGCTCCATCCGGCGAGAAGACGCCGCGCGCGACCGTGGCGGTGTGCGCGCGCAGCTCGACGCGCAGCGCGCCCGTAGCGCTCCAAACCCGCGCGGTGTTGTCGCGCGACGTCGTCAGGACGCGCGTCCCGTCCGGCGAGAAGCGCACGGAGCGCACCCAGTCGTCGTGCGCGCGGAACCGCCGGCGTTCGGTTCCGTCCGCGTCGAGCACGCGCACGAAGCCGTCGCGGTCGCCGGTCGCGAGCGTGCCGTTCGGCGCGGCGTGGGCGGACAGCAGCGCGGCGTCGAGCGCGAGCTCGAGGTCCAGGCTCCACGCTCCGTCCACGCCCGACCAGCGCGCGAGCGTGCCGTCGGAGCACGCCGCGAGGACCCACTCGCGCTCGCCTTCGACGCCGGACACCAGGTCCTCGATGCCGCGCAGGTCGACCACCGCTCCGGCGGGCGTGAGCGTCGGACGCTTGCGCCGAACGATCCGCTGCGACCCGTCGCGACGCACGAGGAAGACGCCACGCGCACCCTCGACGCACACCGCGCGCCGGACGCCGGACGCGAGCTGGCGCTCGCCGTCCGCGTCCCACACGCGCACGGTGCCGTCGGCACACACCCAGAGCGCGCCCTCGCGACCGGCGGCGTCGACGTACGCGTCGACGCCGATGACCGAGTCCGGGTTGGTCGACAGGCGTGGCGCCGCGCCGCCGCGCAGCTCGAACTGGCGCACGCCGCGGTCGTAGGAACCGCTGACGATGGCGAGTCCGTCGGCGCGGAAGGCCACGCTCGTCACGTGTCCCTCGTGACCGGCGAGCTCGTCGACGAAGACGCCGTCGGTGGTGAAGAGGCGCACGGTTCCGTCGCCGTCGCCCGTCGCGATCGTCGACCCGTCGGGCGACACCGCGATGGCGGCCACGTACACGCCGTGTGCGGGAATCGTCGCCACGACCTCGCCGCTCGCTGCGAGGATGCGCACGGTCGTCCAATTCTCCAGGACGGCGAGGCGGTCGCCGAACGGAACGAAGAGCCGCGGCCCATCGGCAGGGAAGGTGGCGAGCGGATGCTCGAGGTCGAGCCGCGTGTCCGCACCGCGCCGCACCCACGCGCGCACGGCGCCGGTGGCGACGACGCAGCTCGTCCCGTCGCTCGATCGGGCGAGCGCATTCTCGCGCACCGTGGCGGATGGCGCACCGCGCAACGCTGTTCCGTCCCAGAGCGCCGCGCCCGACTCCAACTCCACGCGCACGAGCCGCGTTTCGCCGGCGGCCTCGATGGCGGAGACGCGTGCGAGCTCGCCCAAGGGATTGCCGGCGGCGTCCGACATGCGCGCCGTCCCGGCGGCGGACAGCGACACGACACCGCCGCTCGGATCGAACACGACCGCGGTGACGGCCGCGTCCTGGACCGGGTGCGCGATCGACGGCCGGTGCCCGACGACGGCGGCCTGCAACTCGCTCACTGTGATCGGATCCTCGAACAGCTCGACCGCGGCGAGGCTGAGCGGAATGCGCAGCTCGGGCGTCGCGCGCGCCGCGGTTTCGGAGAGCGCGAGCGCGCGCGTCCGCGTCAGGCTCTCGCGCAGCTCGGTCGACAGCCAGAGCGTCGCGAGCCACGCCACCGTGAGCAACACGACGAACGCGGTCGCGAGCGGATTGGCGCGCGCCCAGTCGGCCGTGTGCGTCGCGATTCCCGGGCGCGGCGCGGCGACGCGCCGACCGGCGGCGCACGCCTCGAGGTCGAGCGCCAGCGCCGCCGCGTCGGCGTAGCGCCGTTCGGGCCGCTTCGCGAGCGCCGCGCGCAGCACGCCGTCGAGCGACGACGAGACGGCCGGGTTGCGCGCGCGCGCGGAGGGCACCGGGTCGCGAAGGATGCGCCGGAACAGCGCCTCGCGCGTCGGCGCCACGTACGGCAGCGTGCCGGTCACCACTTCGAACAGCGTGACGCCGAGCGAATAGACGTCGGACGCGACCGTCGCCGAGCGGCCCGACACGCACTCGGGCGCGATGTACGCGGGCGAGCCGACGAGCATGCCCGTGCCCGTGAGCCGCGGCGCGTCCTCGGCCTCGTCGAGCGCGAGCCCGAAGTCGAGCAGCACCGCGCGCCCGTCCGGACGCACGACGACGTTGCTCGGCTTCACGTCACGGTGCACGAGGCCGGCGGTGTGCGCGGCGTGCAGCGCGCGCGCCAGCTCGCCGCCGATGCGCGCCGCCGATGCGCACGCGTCCGCCGACGGCCGCGCAGCGCGCGCGGCGATCACGGTCGCCAAACTCTCGCCTTCGATGAACTCCATCGCGAGGAACGGCGCGCCGTCCGCGCTGCCCGCGTCGCGCAGCGAAGCGATGCCGGGATGCTCGACGCGCGCGAGGATCGAGCGCTCGCGCTCGAAGCGTTTGCGCGCCGCGGGCGAGAAGCCGAGGCCGGGACGCAGCAGCTTGAGCGCGACGTGATCGCCCTCGTTCGCGCCGTGCAGCCGACGCGCGAGGAACACGGTGCCCATCGTGCCGCCGCCGAGCGGGAGCAAGAGCTCGTACGCGCCGACCGTTCTCGGAAGCGCGGTGTCCGACATCGCGGATGCGTCGATCAGGCCGGTCGCGCGGAGCGCCTCGAAGCGCTCGCGAAGCTCGGGCGCGAGCGCCGGGCTCGCCGCGCACACGCGCTCGAGCGCCGCATCCCACTGTTCGGCCGGATGGGAGAGGCACTCGAACAGGGCCTGTTCGATGGTGGAGTGGGCACCGGAGTTGGAGGCCGAGCTCGTCATCGTTTCACGCAAGCGCGCTCGTTCGCGTCCGTCGTCTTTGCCACGATGCCCGCGTTCGGGAAGCGACGTGGACGAACGAGACGAAACAGCGGACGACGAGCAGACGGGCGCGTGGGTCCGTGCCGCTCAGCGTGGGGACACCATCGCCCAAGAGGCGTTATTGCGCCAGCACCTGGAGGGTTTGCGCGCGTTCGTGCGCCTGCACGCCGATCGCGCGCTGCGCTTGCGCGAGTCGGAGTCGGACCTGGTGCAGTCGGTTTGCCGTGAGGCGCTCTGTGATCTCGGCGGCTTCGAGTATCGCGGCGCGGCCGGATTCCGCGGCTGGCTCTACACGCTCGCGCGCAACAAGGTGCGCGAGAAGGGGCGCTTCCACGCGGCGGAGAGGCGTGCGGCGCGGCGGGAGGCGGCTTCGCTCGACCAGGGCGAACTCGCACTCCCTGCGTACAGCACGTTCTTCTCTCCGTCGGAGTGCGCGCAGGGCGTCGAGGCACGCGAGCGCTTCGAGGCCGCGTTCGATCGTCTGACCGACGAGCAGCGCGAGGTCATTTCGCTCGCCCGCATCCTGCGCCTTCCGCACAAGGAGATCGCCGCGCGCGTGGGGAAGAGCGAGGTGGCCGTGCGCAGTTTGCTGTCGCGCGCGCTCGTTGCGCTGTCGTCCGAACTCGTGCGTCCCGCGGATTGATCGGAGTTTTTCGCTTTTCCGCGCCACACGTGCGGCGTGGCCGCACTGCTCGGAGGATGGAACTCCGAAACTACGCGCTCGAAGTCGACGGGACGCTCCGCGGCCGCTACACGAGTCCCGACGCGCTGCAGTCGGGCGAGATCACGTACTCGGCGCGGCGCCTCGTCGCGTCCTGCCTGGCGCTCGGGATGCTCTATGGCCTCTGCATGGGGTCGTTCGCCTTCTTCCGCGGTGCGCAGGAGCCAGGCAGGCAGCTCGTCGCGGCGACGCTCAAGGTTCCGCTCCTGTTCCTGCTCACGCTCGTCGTCACGTTCCCGTCGCTGTACGTCTTCTCGGCGCTCGCTGGTTCGCGCCTGACCGCGATCGCGACGCTGCGCCTGCTGCTGATCGCGATCACCGTGAACCTCGCCGTGCTCGCCGGCTTCGGGCCCGTGATCACGTTCTTCGCGTCCTGCACGCAGAGCTATCCGTTCATCAAGCTGCTCAACGTGCTGCTGTTCTCGATCGCCGGAGTGCTGTCGCTCGTGCTGCTGCGGCGCTCGCTCGACCACGCCTTCGACGATTGGAAGGACCGGCGCGCGCGGGCCGTGTTCCTGGTGTGGATCGTCGTGTATAGCGTCGTCGGCGCGCAGATGGGGTGGGTGTTGCGACCGTTCATCGGGACGCCGCTGCGTCGGTTCGAGTGGTTCCGCGACCACGATTCGCACTTCTTCTCGAACGTCCTGGAGACCGTGCGTGCTCTTTTCGACTGAGGGGCACGCGGTGCTGCGCGCGACCGGCGCCTTCGCGCCGGTCCGCGCTGGCGAGCGCGCGCGCACCGACGGCGCGCGCGTTCCCGTGTGGGCGCGACTCCTGCTCGTGGTCGGGGTGAGCGGCGCGGTCTACGGCGGCGCGATGGGCGCGTACCACGGTCTCGGGCCGACCGTGTTCCTCAGCGCGCTGAAGGTGCCGCTGCTCATCGTCGCGTCGACGCTGCTCGCGCTGCCCGCGCTCTTTGTCGTGAACACGGTCTGCGGCCTGCGCGACGACTTCGGTGCCGTGCTGCGCGGCGTGCTCGCCGCGCAGGCGACGGTCGCGCTCACGCTGCACGCGTTCGCGCCGCTGCTCCTCTTCGTCTACGCGGCCACGCGCAGTTACCCGCTGGCCAAGGCGGCAAACGGCCTCGCCTTCCTGCTCGCGAGCCTCGCGGGCCAGCTCACGCTCCGCGCGCACTACGCACCGCTGCTCGAACTCGACGCCCGCCACCGCGCCGGCCGCCTCCTGTGGTGGTTCCTCTACGCCCTCGTCACGATCCAGATGGCCTGGGTCCTGCGCCCGTTCATCGGCGCGCCCGACCTGCCCATCGAGCTCTTCCGCGAGGAGGCCTGGGGCAACGCGTACGTGGAACTCCTGAAGCTCGCGCAGAAGCTGGCGCGTTGAGCACGGTCGCGGACTGCGTTCGCGCTACCGATCCACGCGCCGCGCGAAGACTCCGCGCCTCCACCAACCCGCACTCCGGTGACAAGCCCCCGAACGCCCGATGGTCCGTTCCGGAACCCGTAACGATTGCCGTGCAACCCCCTGTTCCGTTGCGAACCATCGATAGGGAACGCCCACAACTCCCCGCGACTCCAGTTCCCCCCGCGGCACGCGAGCGAAGCGAGCCTGTGCCGCAGCAGGGCGAAGCGCTGCGCGTGAATCGATAGAAAACGTCAGCAACCCCCCGGAACGCTGTCGCCCCCCGACGAGCATTGCGATCGCAGCGAGCAAGCGAGGCGGACGGAAGACCAGAGCAAGCTCCCCGGACAAATCCGGTCGCCGCTGGAACCGCCGGAGACGCCCGCGGGCAAGTGGAAGTCCCCGCGCCGCTCATCGGCCGTAGGAAGCCGAAGGCTTGCCGTGCAAACCCCTGTTCCGTTGCGAACCGCGGCACGCGAGCGAAGCGAGCCTGTGCCGCAGCAGGGCGAAGCCCTGCGCGTGAATCGATAGGGAACGCCCACAACTCCCCGCGACTCCAGTTCCCCCCGCGGCACGCGAGCGAAGCGAGCCTGTGCCGCAGCAGGGCGAAGCCCTGCGCGTGAATCGATCACGAACGCCAACAACTCCCCGCCCCTGAGAAATCCAACGTACAACTCCCCGAGCGTCTCATCGGCTGTTCCGGAAACCGCAGCGGCTGCCGTGTCGTCACTTGGACCGTTGCGCTAGATCGACTGCGAACGCCAAGGCGAACAAGCCCCCGAACGTCTCATCGCCCGTTCCGCATCCGTCGCGACTGCCGTGCAACCCCCTGTTCCGTTGCGAACCGCGGCACGCGAGCGAAGCGAGCCTGTGCCGCAGCAGCGCGAAGCGTTGCGCGTGAATCGATCGAGAACGTCAACGGATTCCCGTCCCTGAGAGATCCACCGGAGGAGAGAAAAACGCTCGGAACCCCCATGCGCGATTCGACCCCCGACCCCCCCCGGTCCGTTCGGATCCGAGGAACGTCAGCGGCTCCCCGTCCCCGGGACCTCACCGGACGAGAGGAACACGCTCGGAACTTCCCTCCGCGATTCGACCCCCGGCCCCCCCCGGTCCGTTCGGATCCGAGGAACGTCAGC
>JAJDEV010000115.1 GCA_029259605.1 Planctomycetota bacterium
CCCGCAGAACGCCGTCCTCCACTCCGGCTTGGCCCCCGAAAGCCTCGCCGAATCCACCGATTCGCCTACGTTTCCGGAGACCAACCCGGAGCGGATGCCGACGCTCTGCGGGCGAAGCACTTTCGCCACAGCCTGCTAGCATCGCTCCGCGCCAATCCTCCGCGAGCGAACCCTGCGACGATCCCATGCGAATCCACCACGAGCTCCTACTGGTCGCCGCCTGCGCGGCGTTCCCCGCGACCCTCCGCTCCACGCCCGACGACCCGACGGTCGGAGACGCGGCTCCGGCGCTGGAGGTCGACGCGCCCGATGGCGTCGCGACCGATTGGGAAGAGCTGCGCGGCAAGGTCGTCGTGCTCGAGTTTTGGGCGACGTGGTGTGCGCCGTGCTTGCCCGCCCTCGATCATCTCGGCGCGCTCGCGCGAGAGTTCGGGGACGAGGTCGTCTTCCTGGGCATTTCGCCGGAGTCGGCCGAGCGCATGCAGCGCTTCCTCGACGCGCGCGCGGTCGAATTCCCGATCGCGCTGGATCGCGACGGTGCGACCTTCGCCGCCTACGGCGCGCGCATCGTTCCGACGACCATCGTCGTCGACGCGAACGGCAAGCTCGCGGCGCGCACGCGTCCGGAGAACGTGAACGCCGACGTGCTGCGCCGAATCCTGGCGGGCGAGCCCAGCGGTCTCGAAGCCGTGCACGACGTCGCCAGCAACATCGACTGGGAGCCCGACGACTCCGACGAAGGCGAGGTCTTCGCGCGCGTCGTCATCGCGCCGTCCTCGTCGGCGTCGGGCGGCATGCGCTTCGTTCCGGGCAGTGGGAGGGTCTCCGGCGACGGCATGCACCGCGACAACATGATCCAACTCGCGTACGGCGTGTCGCGGACGCACATCCGGAGCAACCTGACGCCGTGGTCGGCCGACGACCCCGTATTCAAGCTGTCGGTCCTCGCGCCCGGCGGCGACGACGACCTCGCGCGCCGCATGCTCGCGCGCGCGATCGAGGTGAAGTTCCACTTCGAGGCCCACTTCGAAGACGTCGAGACCGACGTGTTCGCGCTCGCCTGGGACCCGGAGGTCCACGACTGGCCCGAGTCGACGGCGGCGGAGAGCGAGCGCACTGCGTCGGCCTACGGCGGCGGCGTCGACTACGTCGGAACGCAACTCGCCCCCGTTTGCGGCTGGTTCGAGAACATCGTCGGCAAACGCGTCGTCGACGAGACCGGCCTCGAGGGTCGCTACGACGTCGAGATGGAGTGGGTCGACCGCGCGAGCTTCCACGAAGAGCTGGCGCGCCTGGGGCTGGAGTTGATCCCGGAGCGTCGCGTCGTTTCGACGCTGGTCATCGATCCGAAGCCGTAGGCCGCGCGCTTGGGCTAGCCCGGATCATTCATGAGCCTTCACCGAGATCGACGCAGCTGCGCGCCATATCAACGCTTCCCTTCCTCACCGGGTTCGACGACCCGTCAAGGTCGCCTCCACGCGCTTCGGTCGCGAAGCGCTGATCTGACGCGTAGTTGCGTCGATCTCGGTGAAGCCTCATGAATGATCCGGGCTAGGACAGATGCCCCATCCGGCCATCGCGGTAGTCCGCCATGGCCTGCGCGATCTCCTGTTCGCTGTTCATGACGAACGGTCCCGCGCCGACGATCGGTTCGTCGATCGGTTCGCCGCTGAGGAGCAACGCGCGCGCGCCCTCGGCGGAGTCGATGCAGATGCTCGCGCCCGCGCGATCGAACAGCGCGACCTCCGCCTCGCCGACCGGCTCGGAGCCGTTGACGCGCAGCGAACCGTGGAGCACGACGAGCGCCGTCGTCCACCCGTCGGGAAGCGCGAGGTCCGTGCGCTGCTCGCCGTCGAGCCGCAGGTCCCAGACGTGCATCGGCGTGTGCGTCTGCGCCGGCCCGCGCTGTCCGGAGAACTCGCCCGCGATCACGCGCACGGTGCCCTGCCCCTCCGGAAGATCGACGGCCGGAATGTCGCTATCGAGGACCGCCTGATAGCCGGGCTTCGTCAGCTTGTCCTTGGCCGGCAGGTTGACCCAGAGCTGCACCATCTCGAACACGCCGCCGCGCTTCGCGAACGCGCGCCCGTGAAACTCCTCGTGCACGATACCGGCCCCGGCCGTCATCCACTGCACGTCCCCCGGCCCGATCTTCCCGCCCGCGCCGGACGAGTCGCGGTGCTCGACCTCGCCGTCGTAAACGATCGTCACGGTCTCGAACCCGCGGTGCGGATGCTCGCCGACCCCGAGCCGCTGCGTCGTCGGTGGAAAGTCCCGCGGCCCCGCGTAGTCGAGCAAGAGAAACGGCGTGATCACCGGCCCGAGGTTCGGATAGGCGAGCAACGTCCGCACGGGAAACCCGTCGCCCACCCAATGGCGGCTGACGCTGCGCTGAACGGACCGGAACTTCTTGGGGGCTGTGTTCTGAGTCATGGCGACACTTTGGGTTCGAAGGCGCGCTCGGCGCGGGGGACGAGCGGCGATTCTACGATGCGATCCGCTGAATCGATTCCGCGATCGGCGACCATGGAGGGGCACCATGAAAGACCCGCTCGAAGGCTCGATCGCGGAGCTGCGCCAGTTGGCCCGCGGCCTCCTCTACGACTGGCACGGGGCCGAGGACGTCGTGCAGGAGGCATGGCTCGCGGCGTTGAGCGCTCCGACGAGGAGCGAACGGTCGGCGGGCTGGCTGGCCGGCGCCGTGCGGCGCCTATCGCGCAACCGAATGCGTAGGGACGCGCGACGACGCTCACGCGAAGTCCGATCCGCGCAACCCGAGGCGCAACCCGCCGTCGACGAACACGCCGGCCGCATCGAACTCCTGCACCTCGTGCTCGACGCCCTGGCGAAGCTGCCCGAGCCCTACCGCGTCGCGGTCATGCTGCGCTACTTCGACGAGCTCCCGCCGCGCGACATCGCGCGCCGCCTGTCGCTCCCGGTGAACACGGTCCGCACGCACGTGCGCCGCGGACTGGAACGGCTGCGCGCGGAGCTGGACGGCGAGGAGGGGCGCGGGCGCGAGGAGTGGTTCGCGGCGCTGGTCGCGATCGCGGGTCCGCCGCCGGCGACGCTTGCTGGTGGCTCGGCGAGTGCGCCCGCGCCGAAGTCCGGATCCGCTCGCCATTCGAAGGCAGCCCTCGGCGGTCTCGCGCTCGCGATCGCAGTCATAGCGCTGGTCATCGGGTCGTTCCCGCGCGAACCGGTCGGGGCGCGGCAAGGCGCCCGCTTGGTCGAGGGCGCGGCGTCTGTCGTCGCCCCGGTTGTCATCGACGAGTCGACTCCGGTCTCGGCGTCGGTGGAGACAGCGCGCACGCAAGTCGACGGCGCGGCTCCCGCGTCCACCCCGTGGATCGTGCGCGGGGCGGTGCTCAGGAACTACAACGAACCCGTTCCCGGCGTGCGCGTGCGCGGTCGCGTCTACGCGGGAACCGAGCCCGAGGGGGAACCGTTGGTCGACCGCCTCATCACGACCGACGCGCGGGGGACGTACTCGTGGCCTATCGAGCCGCCGACGGAGATGGTGCGCGTTTCCGTCGAGCTGTTCGAAGAGAACGTGCTGTTCCGCGACCCGATCTGGGACGTCTTCCTCCCCGGCGACACGCTGACCGCCCCGTGGAACCTGCGGATGGCGGCGCTCGACTGCCGCTTGACCGGAACGGTTCGAAACGCGGCGGGCGAGCCGATCGCGGGGGCGCGCGTCTACGATCAGCAACTCCTCGAGCCGACTCACGTGACCACGGACGCGACAGGGCGGTATTCGATCGACTACGCGTCCGCGAGCATGGACGATCGTGTGCGCGTCTGCGCCGACGGCTACGCCGATCAGGTCGTTGCTGTGAACCTGCGTCCGGGCGAGCTGACCCAGGACGTCGTGCTCGTCCCCGAGCGACGCGTTCGAGGCCGCGTCGTCGACGAATTCGGGGATCCGGTTGCCGGCGCGTTCGTCTCTCGCAACATTCCCACCGATGTCGAGGCTGTCGTCACGGACGAACAAGGGGGTTTCGAGCTCGGGGGATTCAGCGACGCGCACCTGAACGAGTCCTTCGTGCATCTTTCCGCGTCGAAGGACGGATTCGCTACGACCCGCCGCTCGTTCCGACCGTCCGAATTCTCTTTGGGCGAACTCGGCGAGCCGCTCGTCATCGAGCGCGGTATTCGGCTGTCCGGGCGCGTCGTCGATTCATTCGGCGCGCCCTTGCCCGGCACGTGGGTCTCCGTCGGGTACGGCACGTACCCGTCGAACATGACCTACACCGACGCCGACGGACGCTTCGAGCTCGAGAACGCGCTCGTCGGGTACTGGCCCCTTTGGTTCTGGCGCGTGGGCTTCGCGCAACTCCGGCGCGACGTCGAAGTCCCGGCCGGGGCGGATCGCGTCGATCGCATCGAGGTCGCCTTGACGGAGCCGCACTTCATCGGCGGCGTCGTGCTCGATGTCGACGGTCAGCCGATTCCGTACGCGTGGGTTTCCGCCGACGATCCGAAACGTCGCTCGCGCTTCGAGGGATTCGGGCAGAATGCGGACGCTGATGGACGCTTTCGTATCGACGGCCTACCCAATTCGCCCGTCCAGCTCTCCGTGGGAAGGCGCGGCGGCGCGCCGCTCATCGCGGAGTTCGATGAGATCGATCGAGACGACATCGTCCTGCGGTTCGATCCGGCGGGCGTGTTGCGCGGGATCGTCACCGACGAGAGCGGTCGAGCCGTGACGCGCTTCACCGTGCGTGTCGTGCGGAGCCTCGGTCGGCAGTCGACGGGCCTCCAATCGACGCTGTTCGAGTCGTCGGACGGAACGTGGGAGATTTCGGAACGGATTCCGGCCGACGGCAGGTTCTTGATCGAAGTCCGAGCCGACGGCTTCGTTCCTGCGCCGACCGTTGCGAAGGCGGGCCCCAGGACTGAGCCTCCAGTCGCCGTTCGCCTCGAGCGTGGAGCGACAATCGCGGGATCCGTCATCGACGCCTCGACGGGGCTCCCCCTCGAGGACGCGCTGGTGCGCGCGCGCGGACCTTGGGATCAGATGGAGACGGGCGGGCGGCCGAGGTCGACTCGCACGGACGCGAACGGGAGGTTCGAGCTCCGCGACATCGAGTCGGGAGCCGTGCAGCTGCACGTCGCGACGCGCGAATGGGGTCACATCGATGGCCCTTTCGAAGTCGACGGCACGGCGCCCATCGAACGACACATCGAGTTCGGCGGCGCGGGCCGCATCGTGGGGTGCTCGTTGTCCGCGGACGGCTCGCCGCGCGCGGGAGAATCGATCTCGCTGTACGCGAGCGACGTCGAAACCGACGAACGCCACGGGCGCACGCTGACGAATGGCGAAGGCGGATTCGTCTTCGAGCGCTTGCGTCCGGGCTTGTACGCGGTGGGGCGAGAAGTGAGCGACGGCACGCAGTCGTACCGTGACTCGAGTCAAGACGTGGCGGTGCGGGTCGGGGAAGACAGCGTCGTGGAGTTGCGTCCCGCGGGGCGCGCGGAGGCGGTCGTTCGGGTACACGCCGCGAGCGGCCTCCCCGACGCGGTCATCGTGCGGCTTTCGCATCGAATGCAACTGGGTGACAGCATCGCGGAGTGGAACCGAACGGCGCTCGCGACGGGCGGGGAGGCTCGCTTCTATCCGATCGAAGGAGGGACGACGTCCGTGAACGCATGGGCGAGGCTCACGAACGGAGCGTGGCTGCGCGGATTCAAAGGAGTCGAGATTCCGACACGCGGGCGCATCGAGATCGACCTCGAGCTCGAACGCGACGACTGAATCCGTATCGCTGGCGTGACAAAGTCCGCGTTGCGTGTGCTCCGACGCCAGCGTGACGCCCCCGCGCTATCCTGCGTCGATGCTGATCGCTCTCCTCCCGCTCGTTGCTTCCCTCGCGCCCCTGAACTCCACGCGACAAGACGACGTCCTCCTCGAGCGTACCTACGGCGGTTTCGGGCGCCAGGTCGGGAACGCGGTCGTCGTGCGCGACGGTGGTGGGTTCGTCGTCGCCGGGTACACGGACGACGACGATGTGGGCGACGGGTCGCGCGATGCGGACGCGGTTGTGCTCGCCGTTGATGCGGAGGGCGACGAGCTGTGGCGCGCGCGGCTCGGTGGTGCGGGTGAGGACTTCGGGTGGGATCTGATCGCGAGCGGCGGGGGCTACCTCGTTGCGGGCTTCACGCAGAGCCGTGGTGCGGGTGGCTATGACGCTTCGCTCACGAGGCTGACGGCGCGCGGGGAGGTCGTGTGGGAGAAGGCGTTCGGCGGCGAAGGCGACGAGCGTGGTTGGTCGCTCGTCGACGACGGCCTTGGCGGTTGCGTCGTCGCTGCCGAAACGGCTGCGCCGGGTTCGGAGTCGCGCGACGTGCTCTTGCTGCGCATCGACGCGAAGGGCGACGTTCGATGGCGCGTCTCGCCGGCGATGCCCGGTGACGACCGCGTGTTCGAGGTCGCGCGGACGCCGACCGGCTACGTGTTCGCCGGGGCGACGACGACCGAGAGCGTGGGCGAGCGCGACGCGTTCGTCCTGCACGTCGACGAGGACGGCGCGATCGTGAAGGAGACGCGGCTCGGCGGCGTGCGCGAAGTCGTGGCGCACGGCGTGCTCGCGCTCGACGACGGCGGCGTGCTCGTGACGGGCTACGGCGCGTCGTTCACCGAGAACGGCGATCACGACGCGCTCCTCTGGCGGCTCGACGCGAACGGCGACGTGCTGTGGCGGCGCGAAGTCGGCGGACCCGGCGACGACCGTGCGATGACGAGCGCCGCCGATGCACGCGGCGGGTTCTGGGTCGTCGGCACGACGCGCGAGGGCGGCGACTACAACGCGACGATCGTGCGCGTCGACGCAGGGGGCCAGGTCGTCACGCGCACCGAGCTGGAGCGCGCCGGCAACGACCGCGGTGTCGCGCTCGCTTCGCTGCCGGCCGAGGGTTGCGTGGCGGTCGGAATGCGCGGTGGCGACACCGAGGAGCTGTGGCTCTTCGTGCCCGCGCTCTGAGCGCCGCCGCCGTCGCTTCAGGCGCCGCGAAGCGAAAGGCGAAAGGGCACGACGAATCGTGCGCCGCTCTGCGCCCGTTCCTCCGTACTTCGAACACCACGAACCGGAGCAAGGGACATGGACCGGACCATCGTTTGGTCGGCATCGATGACGGGCGCCGTTTGCGCGCTCTTCGCCTGGACGGGCTACAGGGTCCATGCCGCCGACCGGGCGACGACCGCTGCGCTCGAGGAGCGGGTGAACGCGCTCGCCGCGCGACTGGAGGAGCCGCGGGACGCGCGGATCAAGCGCGATGAACCGGAGACGGGCCTCGACGTCATCGAGGCGCGCGTCGAAGAACTGAGGATGCGCGTCGCGCGCCTCGAGCGACCGCCGCGCGTCGCGGTCGTCGAGGAAGCGACGGCGCCCGTTGCGGTTGCCCCGGACGACGGGGCTGTGGGGGACGCCGCGCACACGGCCGAGTTCGAAGCGCTGCTCTCCCGGATGATCGCGAACGGCTGGGACTTCTCGCGCTCGTCGGACGAGTACGAGCGTTTTCTCGAGCTCGCGCGCTCGACTGACCTGCTCGACGCGCGCATCGACGAGCTCGTCGCGTGCGTCGCGGCGTCGCCGGAGGACATCGAGCTGCGCCTCGCGCTCGCGCGCAGTTACGAGGGCAAGTTGATGACGGTCGCCGGGCCCGAGCAAGGACTGTGGGGCGGCCGCGCGGAAGAGCCGTACCTCGCGATCGTCGAGCTCGACGACGGGCACTGGACGTCGCACGCGTGGCTCGGAACGAACTACAGCTACTACCCCGAGGTCATGGGCAAGACGGCGGACGCGCTCGAACACCTGGAACGCGCGCGGGAGCTGCAGCGCTCGATGCAACCCGATCTCGAGCACGTGCGCACGTATCTCTTCCTCGCGCGCATGTACGAGCGCGACGGCAAGCTCGACGCGGCGCGCGACGCGTTGGACGAAGGGCTGAGCGTGTACCCCGGGAACGCGGAGCTCGAGACCGCGCTCGCGCGCTTGCAGTAGCGCGAGCTACTCGATCGTCCCGGCCACCGAGTCGCGCAGCTCGTCCGGCGACAGGCGCGCGCCGGCTTGGAACACGATGCGCGTGTTGCCCACCGCCTGGATGTCGCTCGACGGATCGCCGTCGACGACGATCAGGTCCGCGAGCTTGCCGGGTTCGATCGAGCCCAGGTCGTCCTGCAGTTCGAGCGCTTCGGCGGCGTGCAGCGTGCAAGCGCGAATGGCCTCGAGCTCGGTCAACCCGGCGAGGACGAAGTGCTCGAGCTCGCGGTGCATGCCGTAGCCCGGCAAGACCTCGATGAAGACGGGGTCGGTGCCGCCGACGACGCGGCCGCCGGCCTCGTGCACGCGGCGCGCGAGTTCGCGCTGCTTGTCGAGCACCGCGGCGACGACCAGGTCCCACTCCTCGCGATCGGTGCCGGCCGCGTTGCGGAGCCCGTCGAACACGCGCGCGCGCTGGGCGAGGATCAGCGCGGCCTGCGGCGTGAGGTAGCGCTCCCAATCGTCGACGAGCACGAGCGGGCCGTCGAAGAGCGCCTCGAGGATGACGATGGTCGGATCGATGACGATGTGATGGGCGACGATCTGTTCGATCAGGGCCGCGCCCGTTCCGCTCTCGAAGTCGATGTCGGCGAGCCCGGCCATGTAGTCGATGTCGAACGGCTTGGCCGGGTTCGGACGCCCGAACTCGGACATCGCGTAGATGCCGTGCTCGAGCCGATCGATGCCGAGCTCGATGGCCTGCTTCGCGGTGAGCGAACCGAGGTGTCCCGTGACGCGCAGGCCGAGCTCGTGCGCCAACTCGGCGACGGCGGCGAACTCGTCCGGCGTGATGCCCGTGTAGACCTTGACGCCGTCGATGCGGTCGCTCCACGCGGTCAGCTTGGTGCGCGCCTCGTCCGCGTTCGCGACGCCGGGCATCGAGCGGTCGTCGTTCCCGTGCGTGAAGTAGGGACCGGCGGTGTAGATGCGCGTGCCCGTTTCCTTGCCGGCGCGCTGCGCGTCGCGGAACGCGGTCGCCGCCTCCGGGTCGAGATCGCCCGGCGAGAAGACGGTCGTGACGCCGCCGGCGAGGTAGAGGCGCGCGAACGGCTCGAGCAACATCCTCATCTCGTTGCCCACGTTCGCGTTCAGATGCCCGTGCATGTCGATCAAGCCGGGCATCACGGTCTTGCCCGTGACGTCGAGCACTTCGGCGCCTTCGGGAACCTCGACCGACTCGCCGACGGCGACGATGCGCTCGCCGTCGATCACGATCGTGCAGTTCGCGCGCGGGCCCGCGCCCGTTCCGTCGATGACGCTCGCACCGACGAGCGCGACGATGCCGCCGGCCGGTCGCACGAGGCCGGGCGGCAACGGTGCCTTCGGTACGGACGTGGCGCCGGCGGCGAGGAGGGCGAGGAACGCGATCGAGAGCCAGGGCGTGCGCATGCATGCAGGGTACGCGCCGCCGGCGTCGGCGCGCGAGGGTAGGATGGTTCACGCTCTGTCCGAACGTCGATTCCCTGCGTCCTCCGATGAGCCACCGCATCTCGATCTCGAGCGTCGTTGCCGCGTTCGTCGTCGTCGCTCTCAGTGACGCGACCGCGCACGCGCAGAACTTGCCCGAGGGGCCGGCGATCTGGCGCGAGGTCAGCGGGATCGAAAACATCACGGCGTCGGGATGGGATCCCGCGTTCCTGCGCCCGCACGTGCCCTCGTTCCGCACGACGCGCGACGGGCGCGTGTGCTGCAACGTGAAGGGCGTGCCGCGCTTCACGCTGCTCATGCCCGAGAACCTCGACGGCGAGGCGGAGCCGCTGCTGCATCAACCGGCGGGCGCGTACACGCTGAGCCTCGACAACCGCGCCGCGCCGAACGCGGGCTACGTCGGCGGTTCCGAGGCGGAGGCCGAGGACATCCTGACCGGCGGCACGGGCCGCAACGTGCTGCACGGTTGTCTGTGGGACGACGCGCTTCCGACCAGCAACGCCGAAGGGCAGGACGTGTACGCGCTCAAGGCGCTCGTCGCGACGAACGACCCGGGCGGCGCGGGGCCGCGCAGCCTGCAGATCTTCGTGACCGAGCTCACGGTCGTCGTCGATCAACCCAAGACCACGAACGCCACGATCGCCTCGGTCGTCGTCACGCCCGGCACGACGACGAGCGCGGGTCCGGTGTACGACTCCAGCCCGAACGTCACGCGCCAGTTCCTCGGTTCGGGCTTCGAGCCGACGATCGCCGGCGACGGGCGCCTGCTGGTCTTCCGCGTCGTGTCGAACAACCTCCCGGTCGGCCCGGCGGGGAACACGACGCCGGAGTCGATCGACATCGTCTATTCCTATTATGAAGGCGGCGAGACGGCGGACCCGACGCGCTGGCTGGACGTCTATCCGATCGCGCACGCGCACCACGACCCGCGCATCAACACGAAGTTCGGCTTCGCGCTCTTCCCGCTGCTCGATCCGCGCGGCTACCCGATCCCGGATTGGGAGGACATGGGCGGGACCTATCCGTGGATCGATCGCGCGGCGAAGAACCTGTTCTTCACGAGCGTGCGCTCGCTGCTCCACACGGCGAAGTCGAACTGGACGGCCGGGCGCTATCCGTTGCGCCCGTTGCCCGGCGATCCGAACGTGCACTTCGGTTCCGAGGATCCCGGCGCGACGCGCGGCGTGACGTTCGCCGGGCTGTGGAGCCGCGGCAAGATGGTCCTGGTCGACAACCTGAACAGCAACATGGACTACGCGATCGGAAACGAGGGCGCGCCGGTCCTCCCGCTCTACGTCGGTCCGCAACAGCGCGTCGTGCAGCTCTACTCCGACGGCGCGTCGAGTCCGTCGGGCGACCCGGGCGAGATCCAGCTCGGCTACGGTCGGGCGAGCTACAACCCCGCGATCCCGGAGGGCGAGAACGGCAACTCGACCATCCTCCAGTCGATGGAGAACGAGCTCAACTACAAGCGCGGCGCGCTGCCGATCGCGCCGCGCGACGTGGTGTGGTTCGTGCAGAACGGGCTGCATACGGACCAGCTCGTCTTCGACGACTACCTCGACCCGGACGCGCTCGTCATCGCGTCGATGGCGGGGCTGCTGCGCTTCCCGGTCGACGTTTCGGGCAAGGGCTACAACGTGTTTCGCTACGACGACGGTTGGAACGCGGCGCAAGAGCTGTTCGGCGAGCCCGCCGCGTTCCCGATTCGCGTGCAGAACGCAGCAACGGCGCACCACCGTTGGGCGTTGCCGGGTTGGGGCCAGATGCTGCACAGCGGCGGCGGTCGCCTGGAGCCCGTCGCCGCCGGCGGCGTGCACGGCAAGGGGCTGTGGCTCGAGGACGGCGTCGGGCTGGTGTTCGTCATGCCGTCGCAGGCCGGCGCGCCCTCGGGGCTCGACGCGAGCGAGCGCGCGAAGACGGTCAGCCTGTTCGTCGATTGCCGTTTCGACGACGACGGCGCCGACCGCTTGCTGCTCACCTTCACGGACCAGTCGAAACTCCTGCTGCGCGGACGCAGCCAGATCGTCTTCGCCGACGCGAACGGCCCCGTGCACTTCGCGAACGTGCCGAGCGCGTTCACACACACGTCGCCGAACCCGCCGTCGCCCTTCGCGTTCCTTCCGAAGCGCGGCTGGTCGCACCTCGGCCTCCGCATCGAGGACGCCGGGCACGCGGTGACACTGTTCCTCGACGGGCTGCCGCTCAGTCGCTGGAGTCATCCCGCTGCCACGTTGTTCGACGTCGAGGACGGCGACCTCGTCGTCGGCGACCTCGGCGCGAGCTACCCGGGCGCGAGCTTCCGCGGCTGGATCGACGACTTCAAGATTCTGCTGCGCGACGTCGACCCCGAGACCGCGTGCAACCACGCGGGCGGCACGCTCGTCGGCGTGCGCGCGGGAGCGGGGGCGTCGAGCTGGGCGCGGCGCTTCGCGCAGAGCTTCCCCGCGTGGGCGCACGCGGAGATCACGCGCGAGCTGCGCGCGCGCGGCGAGGACGCGTACGCGCTCTACGCGAACTTCCACGACCCCTCGCGCGACGACGGCGTGTACGCGGGCGTGCTGCCGGCCGACGCGGACCCGCTCGCCGCCGCGATCCACTTTCCCGAGGGCCCGCTCTTCCGCGATCGACCGCGGCCCGACTCGAGCACGAACCGCTTCTGTTTGTCGTGCCACACGTCGGACGAGGCGCGCGGTCTGACGCTCGACGCGCTCGACTACGACGGTGCGCTCTTCGCGCCCGACGATCCGCGACGCCAGCCGATGCAACCGCCCGCGCGTCTGAGCGGGTTCGTACCGGCGGGGCTCGTGAACGCGGGCGCGACCGCCGAGCCGGCACAGGCCGTGAACCTCGGCGCAGCGACGCGCGCGGTGGACGACTGGTTGATGCCGGCGCGCGGCGCGACGGCGTCGACGGTCGAGTCGGTGTTCGTCGTCGCGGCGGGCTCGGGTGAGCCGCTCGTCGAGCTCGATCCGACGTCGCGCGTGACGCTCGATCCGGCCGTGCTCGGGACGCGCGACTTCACGCTGCGAGCCCAGCTCGATTCGGCCCAGGGCGCGGTCGCGCTCGAGCTGAAGCTCCCCGGTCGCAAGCCGCGCGCGTCGCTCGTCCAAAGCGTCGACGTGCCGGTCGCGCCCTACACGATCTTCAAGCGCGCGCAGGATCCGTTCCACGGCCGACGCTTACGGCCGGGCGACCACACGTTGCGTGTCACGCCCGACGGCGGAAGGGCGCGGACGTACGACTTCCGCGTGCTTGGCGAGGCGCCGCGCAAGATCGCGGGCTATCGCGAGGACTTCCGAGCGGGCGCGGCGCGCGCCGGTTGGTTCTACCTGTGGAACGCGCTCGGTGCGGTCGATGCCCCGACGCGCCGTCTCGCGCTGAGCTGGAACGCGACCGAAGCGAAGTACACCGAGACCGGCGCGGACTGGCCGAACGCGCTGCCGAGCGAGCTCGCGCACGGCTCGCTGCACGCGACGGGCGGCTGGCCGGGCCGCGGGACCGCGCAGCCCGGCGTGACGAGCGACCGCTTCGTGGTCGCCGGCTATCGCGTCGCTGCGGACGGCTTCGCGTCGATCGAAGCGCTCGACGTCGCGCCGCTCGCCGCGGAATCGAACGGCGTGCGCGTGCTCGTCCTGCGCGAGACGTCGGGCGCGCTCACCGTGCTCGACGACGCCGGCGTCGCCACCCAGCCGGCCCCGCTCGCGAACCACGCGACCGCGCGCTTCCCCGTCACCGCGGGCGACGTCGTGTGGATCGCGATCGGTCCCGAGGGCGACAGCACCGCGGACGCCTTCGACCTCGACTTCGAAGTCTGGTTCGGCGAGCGCTCCTGGTAGCGACATGACCGCTCCCCTCGATTCCGACGCCGTCGCGCACGTGCTCGTGGCGAACCACCGGCGGTTCCTCGACTTCGTCGAGCGGCGCACCGGCAGCCGCGCGGATGCGGAGGACGTGCTCCAAGGCGCGTTCGTGCGAGCGCTCGAGAAGGGCAACGAGCTTCGCAACGGAGAGTCGGTCGTCGCCTGGTTCTACCGCGTGCTACGCAACGCGCTGATCGACCGCCAGCGCGCGGACGCGGTGCGCGGGCGCGCGCTCGAGTCGCAGGCGTCGGGCGATCCGGACGACGTCGAAGACGATCCCGAGCTGCGAGCCGAGGCGTGCCGCTGCGTTCTCGACCTGCTCTCGACCCTCAAGCCCGAGTACGCCGACCTCCTGCGGCGCGTCGAGCTCGACGGCGAATCGGTGAGCGGGGCGGCCGCGGCCGTCGGCGTTACCGCGGGCAACGCCGGCGTCCGGCTCCACCGCGCTCGCAAAGCCCTCGCGCGCGAGGTCGAGCGCACGTGCCGCACCTGCGCGACGCACGGCTGCCTCGATTGCACGTGCGCGAACGACGCGTAGGGCGGTTCGAACGGATCGGTGTCGGAAGGGGTGTAATGAACGCGGGACCGGGCCGTCTGCCCCGATGTTCGGCGGAACTCGCCGCACGCCTTCGACGACCCGAGACCGGAGATGAGAGAGATGAACCAGCACGACCACGCTTCCCACAACACGCCGTCGACGTCGACGGACGCCACGCTCGTTCGCGACGTCGTGTGCGGCATGCAAATCGACCCGCGCCGCGCGGCCGAGACGCTCGAGCACGAGGGCGTGACGTACTCGTTCTGCAGCGCGGGTTGCGCGGCGAAGTTCCGCGGCGACCCGCAGCGCTACCTCGCCGAGGGAGTCGAAGCGGCCCCGGCCCCGGCGCCGACCGCGAGCGCGTCCGGCAAGTGGACCTGCCCGATGCATCCCGACGTGATCGAGGACGGCCCCGGGGCGTGCCCGATCTGCGGGATGGCGCTGGAACCGATGACGCCGTCGGGCGACTCCGACGAAGCGAACGCCGAGCTGGCCGACATGGGGAAGCGCTTCGGCGTGAGCGCGGCGCTCAGTGCGCCGCTGCTCGTCGTGTCGATGGGCGCCATGCTGCCGGGGCTCGCCGATCTCTTGCCCGAGGGCGGTACGCGCCAGCTCATCGAGCTCGCGCTCGCGACGCCGGTGGTCCTGTGGGGCGCGTGGCCGTTCTTCGCGCGCGGCTGGCGCTCGCTCTCCACGCGCAACCTCAACATGTTCACGCTGATCGCGCTGAGCGTCGGCGTCGCCTACGGGTTCAGCGTCGTCGCCGCGCTCGCGCCCGGGATTTTCCCCGCGACGTTCCGCGAGGCGGACGGAACGGTGCCCGTGTACTTCGAGACCGCGGCGGTCATCGTCACGCTCGTTCTTCTCGGCCAGGTGCTCGAGCTGCGCGCCCGTAGCCGGACCTCGGGTGCGATTCGCGCGCTGCTCGGACTCGCTCCGAAGACCGCGCGCCGGATCGAGAGCGACGGGAGCGACGTCGACATCCCGCTCGACGCCGTCCAGCTCGGCGACCAATTGCGCGTGCGACCGGGCGAGAAGGTCCCGGTCGACGGCGTGGTGGTCGAGGGCAACAGCAGCGTCGACGAGTCGATGCTCAGCGGCGAGCCGATCCCGGTCGAGAAGACGGCGGGCGACGCGGTGACCGGCGGAACCGTGAACGGAACGGGCTCCTTCGTGTTGGGCGCCGAGGCGGTGGGGAGCGCGACCGTACTCGCGCGCATCGTGCAGATGGTCGCCGACGCGCAGCGCAGCCGCGCGCCGATCCAGAAGCTGGCGGACAAGGTCTCCGGTTGGTTCGTGCCGGCCGTGATCGGCGTCGCCGCGCTCGCGTTCGGCGCGTGGTGGTGGCTCGGGCCGGAACCGCGCTTCGCACACGCGCTCGTCAGCGCCGTGGCCGTGCTCATCATCGCGTGCCCGTGCGCGCTCGGGCTCGCCACCCCGATGTCGATCATGGTCGGCACCGGACGCGGAGCGACGGCCGGCGTGCTGATCCGCGACGCGGAAGCGCTCGAGACGATGGAGCGCGTCGACACGGTCGTCGTCGACAAGACCGGCACGCTCACCGAGGGCAAGCCGGCGCTCGTCAGCGTCGAGCCTGCGGACGCGGTGCAGGCGGATGACCTGCTGCGCTTCGCGGCGGCGATCGAGCGGGGGAGCGAGCACCCGCTCGCCGCAGCGATCGTGGCCGGCGCCGAGGCGCGCGACTTGTCCGTGCCCGCGGCGACGGACTTCGCGTCGCGCACCGGGCTGGGCCTGACGGGCACGGTCGAGGGGCGGCGCGTCGCGATCGGCAACGCGGCGCTGATGGCCGAACTCGGCGTCGACGCTTCGGCGCTCTCCAGCCGCGGCGATGCGCTGCGCGCCGCAGGGCAGACGGTCGTGCTCGTCGCGATCGACGGGCGCGCGGCCGGCCTGCTCGGCGTCGCCGATCCGATCAAGCAGGGGACGCCCGAAGCGCTCGCGCAACTCCGCGCCATGCACGTCGAGGTCATCATGTTGACGGGCGACAACCGCCGCACCGCCGAGGCGGTCGCGCGCGAGCTCGGCATCGACCGCGTCGAAGCCGACGTGCGTCCCGAGAAGAAGCGCGACGTCATCGAGCGCTTGCAGAACGAGGGACGCACCGTGGCCATGGCGGGCGACGGCGTGAACGACGCGCCCGCGCTCGCGCGCGCACACGTCGGCATCGCGATGGGAACCGGCACGGACGTCGCGATGGAGAGCGCGGGCATCACGCTCGTCCAAGGCGACCTGCGCGGCATCGCGCGCGCGCGCCGCCTGTCGGGCGCGACCATGCGCAACATCCGCCACAACCTGATCTTCGCCTTCGCCTACAACGCGCTCGGCGTCCCGATCGCCGCGGGCGTGCTCTATCCGATGTTCGGCATCGTGTTGAGCCCGATGCTGGCGGCGCTCGCGATGACGTTCAGCTCGGTGTCCGTGATCACGAACTCGTTGCGGTTGCGCACCACGGCACTCTGAGGTGGGCGAATCGAATCCGTACCGTCGATTCGCTAGCCGTGCTGCAGGCGCCCCTCGAGGAACGCGTCGATGCGTTCGGCGATGTCCGTGAAGTGGGCCTGGACGATGCGCTCGGTCGCGCTCGTTCCGCGCGTGCGGGCGGCTTCGGCGAGCTCGGTCAGGTGGAGCCGCGCGAGGGCGCCCGCGTCGGACGCGACGAGCGCCTTCTCGGTCATCAGCCACTCGAGGCGCGCGACGTGCGCGCGCTGCAACGCGCGCGCGTACGGGTCCGTCGCGTCGGTCCACACCGCGGCGCGCACGTCGTCGAACAGCTCGGTGATCGTGTACGCGTCCGCGCCCTGCTCGGCTTCCGTGTCGACGAGGCGCTGCATGCGCTCGGGGCTCAGGAGTCGGTCGAGGTAGCGCGACTGGAGCCCGCCGATGCGCTCGATCTCGCCGCCGGACGCGATGCGGCGCAGGAGCTCGGGATCGAGCAACCACGTCGGCGCGCTCAACGCGTTCTCGGCGAGGAACGCCATGGCGCGGCGTTGCTCCGCGCCGGCGACGGGGCGGTAGACGCGGCCCGCCTGGTCGCCCGCCTTGCGGTCTTCGTAGACGCCGCCGACGACGGTCACGACGTGGCCCATCAAGCGCGAGTACTGACCGACGAGTTCGCCGAAGAGCTCTTCGAGGTCGGTGTAGTCCTCGCCCGCCACAGCCGTCCACTCGACGAGCCGCGGCACGACGCGCTTCAGGTTCGCGACGCCGTAGCCCGACGCGGACACCGGGTCGTCGCTCAGGTCTTCGGTTTGCGCGCGCGGATCGACGGAGCTGCGATCGCCGAAGCGGTACATCGGGTCGTCCGCCTTGGCGGTGATCCAACCGTCGAGCACGGGCTTCTCGTCAGCGGGCGTCGCCGCGTCGGGGAGGACGCGATAGCCCCACTCGATCGCGTACTTGTCATAGGGACCGATCTGACGGATGAAGTCGCCGGCTTCGAGCCCGTCGCCCGGCTGCGCGACGTAGTTCTGCCGCGCGTAGTCCATGATCGTGGCGGACACGCCCATGCGCTTCGCGAACGCGGGATCGCGCAACGACTCGACCGGATAGGACGAGCTCGCGATCATGTTGTGCGGTAGGCCGAGCGCGTGCCCGACCTCGTGCGCGATGACCTGGCGCAGCGCCTCGCCGAGCAGCTCGTCGTCCACGGGCAAGGAGCGCGCGAGCGGGTTGGCCGCGCCGGTTTCGACCAGGAGCCGGTTGCGGTACGAGCGCATGTGGTTGTGGTACCAGACGATGTCGCTCTCGATGATCTCGCCCGAGCGCGGGTCGGACACGCTCGGACCCATCGCGTTGCGCGTCGTGTTCGCGGCCCAGCGCACCATCGAGTAGCGCACGTCCTCGCCGCTCCACTCGGGATCCTCTTCGAACGACGGCGGATCCTTCGCGACGATCGCGTTCTTGAAGCCCGCGGCTTCGAAGGCGACCTGCCAATCCTCGACGCCTTGATGCACGTACGCGCGCCACTTGTCCGGCGTCGCCGCGTCGATGTAGTAGACGATGGGCTTCACGGGCTCGACCAGCTCGCCGCGCGCGTAGGCTGCGGGATCGCTGGGCTCGAGGCGCCAGCGGCACAGGAACTCTTCCTCGGCCGACTTCTGTTCGTCGAGCCCGTAGTTCGTGCGTTGCACCGTGAACCAGCCGACGCGATGGTCCGCGAAGCGCGGTCGCATGGGCTCCTCGGGGAGCAGGATCATCGACTGGTGCATCTCGAGCGAGAGCGTCTGCGCCGCGTTGTCGCTCGGCGGCGCGGTCGCCTTGAAGGTGAGCGTGTGGCGCACGTCGACGTTCTCGGGGAACGCGCGCGCGTAGTTGAGGAAGGAGCGTTCCTTGTCGAGCCCCTTCACCTCGTGCGCCTCGCGCACGAACGAGGCCAGGCCGCTGATGGCGGGGACGTCCTCGGCGAAGAGCGAGGTGACGTCGATCACGACGGTGGTCTTCGCCTCGCTCGCATCCGTCGTTTCGGCGGGCGCCGGCCCCTCGACCTCGACGTCGAACGCCGCGAGGATCGGGAAGAAGTTGTTGTTCACGACCGAGCGATAGATCGGCTGCTCCGCGTCCGCGACGTTGCGGTAGGAGACCTTGCGCAGCAGCACGCGGTCCTCGTCCTGCCGCTCCCAACGCACGACCTGCTCGCCGGTCTTGTGCCCGGCGGCGATGAACCCGCCGACCATGTCGGCGGGCACGCGCGCGATGCGGCTGACCAGCAAGAAGTCACGACCGAACAGCTCGGTCGGGATCTCGAACAGCAGCTTGTCCTCGACGCGGTGCACGAGGAAGAGCCCCGCGTCGGTCTCGGCGTCCTCGGGAACGACGTCCGCGTACGTGGGCTCTTTCTTCTTGTCGCCCGCAGCCTTCGTGGCGGCGTCCTGCTTCGCGGCGGGCGTCGACTTGCAGCCCGCGGCGAGCAGGCAGGGGACGCAGAGAGCGAGGAGGAGAGTGTGTTTCGCTATGGCCTTCATGGCCCGGACTATAGCGGAGGGGTGCGTTCAGTCGCGCAGTTCGAACGCGCCTTCGGGCACTTCGACACCGAGCTCGAACCCCGTCGTCGTCGTGACGATCGCGCCGATGAGCGGGTTCGCCAGCACGGTCTCGGTGCGAAACGGCAGCTGCATGCCGGCGACGTCGCGGAAGTCGCCGTACGTCAGCCGCTGTCCGACGCGGCCCATCCCGTCGACGAAGGTCGTGCTCATCTCGCGCAGGACGCGGCCGCTCTCGGCGGCGACGAACAGCGTGCGCGCCGGTGCGGACGTGCCGCCCGTTCGAACCACGATGGCTTGGCCTTCCTCGAGCGTTTGGATGACCCGCGCGTCGGGATACCAGCGGCGCCAGTCTCCGAAGGCGACAAGCATGCCGTCGAAGCGCATGAGCTCGCTGCGGTCGGCGTCGAGCGTGGCGACCGGCTTGGCGGACGAGCTGGTGTGCGCGTGCTCGCCGTCGAACGCGACGCGTTCGGATTGATCCCCGGCGACCGTGTCGATGCGCCAACGGTTCGGCCACGCGACGGTCGTGCTCGTCTCGCCCGTGATGCCGAGCTTCTCGATCGTCAACGCGCCGGTGAAGCGCACCGGGCCGAGCGACTCGAACAGGTCGACGCGATGGAACGCCGCGACGCGCGCCGCGACGTCCTCGGCGCGCGGCAGGTCCGCGCCGGGCTCGAAGCGAAACTCGTGGTGATCGCCGATGCTGTAGCCGGTCACCGCGCCGTCGCCCGCGCGCTGGAAGGCGAGCACGATGCTCGGGTTCGGACGGAACTTCCATCTGTCGTCGCCGACGTAGGTGAGCGGTACGATGCCCTTGCCCAGGATCTCGAGCGCGAGGTCGTCGCCATCGCGGATGATGGCGCGGTACAGATCGCCTTCGCCTTCCCAGTAGTAGCCGAGGTAATCGTCGAACGGCGGCGCGACTTCGTTCGCGTCGAAGGGCGCGCCGAGGAACAGCGTCGCGAGCGCTTCCTCCACGCGCAGCCCGGTCGGGTTCTGCCGCGACTGCGTGAAGTAGAGCACCATCGCGTCCTGCTCGGGGAAGACCCACGCGTGCGTGCCATCCGATCCGGTGTGCCCGAAGGCGACGACCTCGCGCTCGCCGTCGTGCTCGCGGGTCCACAGCTGCATGAGCGCGCCGTAGCTCGTGCTCAGTCCCGGAAGACCGGTCGCGCTCGGGAACGGGAACTCGCTCGGCGTGAGCGCCTTGCGCACGGAACGCGACGCGATCAGCCGGCCGTCCGGGCCGCGCCCCTTGCGCTCCCACATGCGCATGAAACGCGCGTAGTCCTCGAGCGTCGAGTAGAGCCCCTGCGAGCCGAGGAAGATCGGGAACAGCGGCGGCTCGTCGGGACCCCAGAAACGGGTCCACGCGCCGCGCGAGCCTGCGTACTTGACGAGCGCGCGCGAGCGCAGCGGGCTGTCCTCGGTCAGCACGCACGTGCTGTCTTGCATGCCGAGCGGATCGAGCACGCGCGTGCGCACGAACTCCGCGACCGGCATGCCGCTGACGACTTCGATCAACGCGGTGAGCGTGTCGGTGCCCTGGTCGCTGTAGGAGATGGCCGTGCCCGGCGCGAAGTCGAGCGCGTAGCCCGCGCCGAGCTCGGCCACGGCTCGGATGCTCTCGAGCGTGCGCGGATCCTTGCCGAGGATCAGCGACATCGGCAGTCCGCTCGTGTGCGTCAGCAAGTGCTCGATGGTGATGTCGCGCGAACCCTCGACATCGAACGACGGCAGGTACCGCGCGACGGGGTCGTCGAGCGCGATCACCTTCTCGTCGATCAGCATCCAGATCGCCGCGCCGACGACCGGCTTCGTCATCGAGCGCACGCAGAAGACGCTGCCGACCTCCATCGGCTTCTGCGCCTCGCGATCGCCGAAGCCGTACGCCTCGTGCAGGATCGAACGCCCGTGCTCGAGCACGAGCAGCTCGGCACCGACGACCTCGTCGTCATCGACGAGCTTCCGCACGAGCGCATCCAACGCAGCGAGCGCGTCCGGCGACACGCCTTCGGCGAGGGCGGTGGAGGCGGGGAACGGGTCGTCGCCGGCGACCTGCAGCGCGTGCGTTCCGGGCGCGAGCGTGGCGAGAAGAGCGAGGTGGAGTTTCATGCGAGGGAACGGGTCCGAGTCTGCGCGATACGAATTCGAGTCCACGGACACCTGCGCCGACCGCGCCGCTCGCGCCTCACGCATTCGCGCGATTCCGCGCCGCTAGTGGCGCTTCGTGCGATTCCTGGATGCGAACAGGCGCGGGTTCCTCACGACGAAGCCCCGGATCCAGCGCTCGACGAAACCGTCCCGATCGCCGCGACGCAGCGTGCGCCAACCGAGGATCGCGACCACGAGCGCGCCCACCGTGTCGACGATCAGGCCCCACATCGTGTCGACCAGCCCGCTCTTCTGCATGTTCATCCCGAAGGACTGATCCATCGCGAACTCGAAGATCTCCCACAGCGCGCCGAGCCCGACCGAGAACACGAACGCGAAGAGCGCGACGAAGCCCGGCTTCAGGTGCATCTCGATGCGCTCGTGTTCGTTCAGCACGTGCACCAACAGGAAGCCGAGGATGCCGAGCAGGAATCCCGAGCCGGTGTGCAGCAGCGCGTCCCACCACCAGAACCGGACGTAGTAGCCGTGCACCTCGCCCAGGAAGAGCGAGGCGTACACGAACGCCACCGCCATCAGCTCCATCTCCGCCGGCAGCCGGACGCGGAAGTGGCGCTCCAGCACGAGCGGAAGGAACGCGATGCCGGCGATCGTCGCCGTCGTCAGCGCCGGGAGCCAACGCCCCTGGATCGCGGCGAGCACGGCGCCCAGCACGAGAATGAACTGCAGGATCAGAGTCGCGCGCTTGCTGAGAACCATCGGGGTTGCCGCGGAGGCCGGGGCAGCCTAGCACGAGCGCATTGGGCACCGGAGCGACGCGACCGTGCCGACGGCGCGCGCGGCGCTCAGAGTATCCAGAGCTCGAGCCCGCGCGACAGCGCGATGCCGCGTGTGGCGGCGGGATCGAAGACGGTCGCTTGGAAGTCGACCTGCTGGCCGATCAGCGACACGTCGTACGGAATCGCGCCCGCCACCGTCGCCGAGCCGGCGCCGGGTGCGCCAGCGGCTCCGCTCAGCGTCACGGCCACCGAACCCCACGGCGGGGCGACCAGGAGGGGCCCGAAGCGCGAGGCGATCGCCGCTCGCCCGGTGAAGCCGTAGACCAAGAGGCAGAGCGCTCCGCCGCGGCCGCCGGCGATGTCGATCACCGAGGTCGAGCCGATGGAGGCGGGCCCGGAACCCGCGAGTCGCGGCACGAGGCCGCCGGTTCCGGGCGTGCCCGCCTCGCCGTACCTCTGGTATCCGAGCGCCAAATTGAAGTAGACATCGGTTTTCGTGCCGCCGCGCACCTCGGTCCAAGCCACGTAGGTGGACGAGGCGTCGTGGGCGATCTCCGGTCCGTCGGCGTTGGCGACGGGGGGGCTTCCGACGTTGAGCGGGACGCCGACGTCCAGCCACGTCGTGCCGCCGTCGAGGGAGCGGTTGAAGTAGATGCTGTTCTCCGAGTTGCGCGGATCGCTCCACACCGCGTGCACGTCGAGCCCCGCCGCGGCGAGCCGGACGCCGTCGGTGCTGATCGGCCCCGGAGGTCCTTGAATGTCCAGTTGGAACTCGTTCGCGAGCCACGTCGCGCCCTGATCGAGAGAGCGGTTGAAGTACACGTGGATGCTGCTGCTGCGGAACCCCACCCAGGCGGCGTAGACGCCGTCCGGCGTCGCGACGACCCGCGCGTCGAACGACGGGTTCGCGCCCGCCGGCGTGCCGACGTCGAGCCGCACATCGTTGGCGAGCCAGTTGTCGCCCGAGTCGAGCGAGCGGTTGCAGTAGATGTTCGCCGAGCCGGCGCGCTCGTCGCGCCACACCGCGAAGACCGACGCGCCTTCCACGGTCACGCGCGCCTCGCGCGCGAAGTTGACGCCGTCGACGTCGAGCCGCGTCGGCGAGGAGAGCCAGGTCGTGCCTTCGTCGAGCGAGCGGTTGTAGACGACGGAGCTGGCGTCTCCGATGTCTTCGATCCACACGACGTGGACGCCAGAGGTCGACGCGGCGATCTCCGGCTGCGCCTCAGCCTCGCAGCCCGCGAAGCCGAGGTCCTTCTCGCTCGAGAGCCAGGTCGCACCCCCGTCGAGTGAGCGGTTGAGGTAGACCTGGTAGCACCCGGTGCGCAGATCGGACCACGCGACCCAGACCGAGGATCCCACCGCGGCGAGAACGGGGGGGCTCACTTGCAACGTACCGGGAGCGATCCCCACGTTCAGCCGCGCAGCAGGGGACCAGGTCGCGCCGGCGTCCAGCGAGCGGCTGAAGAAGACGTCGCCGCTCGACGGGCCGAACGTGCGCCACGTCACGTAGACCGACGATCCGACGGCCGCGATCCGGCAGTCCAAACAGCGGACCGACCCGCTGTGGACCGGGACGTCGGACGGCAGCCACGTCGACCCGCCGTTCCGCGAGCGGTTGACGCGCACGTCGGTGGGCCCCTCGATCCAGGCCACGTACACGTTCTCTCCCGCGGCCGCGATCTGCAGCGCGCTCGAGACCGACGCGCCCACCGCGGTCGACGTGTCGAGCCGCACGTCGGGCTTCTTCTGCGCGCGGACAAGAGGAGCGAGCGAAGCGACGAAGGCGAGCGCGAGCGCTGCTCGCCGGACACACAAGATGGAGCCCATAGGCTTTCCTCTCTGTTCCGAGCCCCGGCGGCGTGCCGAGCGATCCAACGCTAAGGCAGGTCCGTGGAATCCGTCAACGGGGATTCGGGCCACGCCCGCGCACGCGGTCCGGAGTTCGGCGCCCGGGGCACCTACTTCGGTGGCGCCCACCGTTCGAGCGGCCGCGCCGGCCGCGCGCCGATGTTGAAGTCGCGGAAGGCCGGGTGCTCGTTCACGCGCGCCGATGCGCGCGACTGGCCGGCGGTGTCGTAGAAGCTGCCGCCGCGCGTCACGCGGTCGCGGGCGTCTTCGTCGGCGCACACGGGGTCGACGCGCGGGCTGCGCTGGTAGTAGGACCTGTCGTAGCGATCGCGGCACCACTCGGCGACGTTGCCGACGACGCCGTGGAGTCCGAACGGGTTCGGTGCGAGCGCGTCCACCGGCGCCGATCCCGCGAAGCCGTCGTCGTAGTCGGTCCAGGCGAGCGAACGGGCCCAGTCCATGTCGGCGCGCTGCGCGGCGAGGTCCTTCAGGTTGGCGGCGACCGGCGTGGCGAGGGACTCCGGCTCGACGCCCGTCCACCACGGCGTGCTCGTCCCGGCGCGCGCCGCGTACTCCCACTGCGCTTCCGACGGGAGCGTCAGTCCCCACTGGCGGAACACGCGCGCGAAGACGAACCACTCGACGCTCTCGACCGGGTTCGTGAGCGTGATGTGCAGCTCGCGGTTCCGGTACTCCTCGGAGTAGAAGCTCGGGTTCGAGCCGGTCAGTCGCAGCCACTGCGCCTGCGTGAGTTCGTACTTCGAGAGGAAGAACGGCGACACGTCGACCTCGTGCACCGGCGCCTCCTCGACGGCGGCCTCGGCGTTGTAGTTCTCCGCCGCCGCGTCCGCGGACTGCGCGCCCATCCGGAAGCTGCCGCCCGGAATCAGCACGAAGACGATCCCCGACGCGTCTTCCATCGTCCAGCGATCGTCGTCCGAGCGCGCGGGCGCGTCGCCGGTCGGACGATGCAGAAACTCCCACAGGCCGCTGCGCTCGTCGCGCCCGAGCGGAACCAGATCGACCTGCGGCGCGATCACGAGGCCCGCGTAGCGCGGACACTCGTCGACGTCGGCGATCGAGCGCGCGGCTTCCTCCCAACGCCGGCGATGCGCCTCGTCGCGCGCGCTTCCCTCCGCCGCCCAAGCGCGGCGCCGCGCCACACCCCAGCCGACGTCGGTCGACAGACCGTGAACCGGGCCGTGTTCGGGGTCGGCGAAGGCGCGGATCTCGGCGATGAGCTTCACGAGCTGGCCGTGCCACCAGCGCTCCTCGTCGGTGGCGAACTCCCAGCGCGCGGCGTCCGCGCTCCCCACGCGCCGGCCGCGCGCTTCGAGTTCGGCCAGTCGAGCGAGGTGTCCCGGGTCGTCGTCGCGCGGCTGCAAACCGGCGACGAGGTCGTCGGCCGCGCGCAGCCAAGCGTCGAGTTCGGGCAAGCGCTCGGCGCGCGGCGGCCACAGCGCGTCCGCCTCGGTGCGCAGGTCCTCGAGCTCCTGGAACGCGGAGAGGCGCAGCACCTTGTCGCGCTCGGCGCGCGCTTCCTCGCGGCGAATCTTCTCCGCGGCGAGGCCGGCGATCAGCGCGAGCACGACCGCCGACGCCGCGACGACCTGGATCCGATTGCGCCGGACGTAGCGCGCGAGCCGGAAGCGCCACGTCTCGCGCCGCGCGAGGATCGGCCTTCGATCGAGCCAGCGCTCGAGGTCGTTCGCCAGCTCGCGCACGCTCGCGTAGCGCCGCTCCGGCTCCTTGCGCAGCGCCATCAGGACGATCGTGTCGAGCGCCGCGTCGATGCGCGGGTTCGTCGGCGCCTCCTCGCAAACGACGCGCTCGATCTCGACCGACGTCCCGGTCTCGAAGCGATAGGGACGCGCGCCGGCGAGCAGTTCGTAGAGCAGGATCCCTAGCGCGTACACGTCGGTCGCGACCGAGACGCGCTCGCCGCGCACCTGCTCGGGGCTGGCGTAGGCTGGCGTCATCAGGCGGCGGTCGGTGGCGGTGACGTCGACCAGGGCCGCGTCGCCCTGGACGCCGACGAGCTTCGCGATGCCGAAGTCCACCAGCTTCGGGCGCCCCTCGCGCGTGACCAGCACGTTCGACGGCTTCAGGTCGCGGTGCACGACGCCGATCTCGTGCGCGTGCTGGACCGCGGCGCACACCTCGATCAAGAGGCGCACGCGCGCCGCGCGGTCGAGCCCGCGTTCGGTGCAGTGGCGATCGATCGGGACGCCTTCGACGAGCTCCATGACGAGGAACGGCCGTCCGTCGTCGGTCGTTCCGGCGTCGTGCAGTCGCGCGATACCCGGGTGGACGAGGTCGGCCAGGACTTCGCGTTCGATGCGGAAGCGCTCGAGGATGTCGTCGGTGTCGAGGCCGCGGCGCAGGACCTTGATCGCGACCAGTCCTTCGCTCTCGTCATCGGCCTGGACGGCGAGGTAGACCGTGCCCATCCCGCCGCGACCGAGCACGCCTTCGATCCGGTACGGGCCGGTCAGGCGCGGATAGTCCGAGCTCGACGGAGGCGACACGCGCTGCGGTTCGAGCGACCGGTCCTCGCTGCGATCCCTTTGCAGGAGCGCGAGCACCTCGTCGCGCAGCTCGTCGTCCGCGCCCGCGACGCGCTCGACGAACGCCTGCCGCTCGCGCGGGGGAACGGAGAGGCTGCGTTCGAACACCTCCTTGATCGCGTTCCAGCGCTCGCCGTCCATCTGCATCAGTCCTCGAGGTCGCGCAGCAGCCAGGCGCGCGCGAGCCGCCAGCGACGTTGCACGTGGGACACCGAGCAGTCGAGCGCGCGCGCCGTCTCCGCCAACTCGAGGCCGGCGAAGAAGCGCAGCTCGACGAGCTCGGCGAGCTCGGGGTCGAAGGCGCTCAGTCGTTCGAGCGCTTCGTGCAGTTCGAGCACGTCGGTGTGGCGCTGCTCGATCGCGCCGAGCAGGTCCTCGACGATCTCGGGCGCGAGCTCGACGCGTTGGCCACGCTTGACCGCGCGCCGCTTGCGCGCGTGATCGACGAGGACGCGCCGCATCGCGCGCGCCGCCGTGTGCACGAAGTGGCGCCGATCCTGCCAGCGCGGCGCCTCGCCGACGGTGAGCCGCATCCAAGCCTCGCGCACGAGCGCCGTCGGCTGGAGCGTGTGCCCGGCGCGCTCACTCGAAAGGATCCCGCCGGCGAGCTCGCGCAGCTCGCCGTAGAGCGCCTCGAGCAGCTCCTCGCTCGCCGCCGCGTCTCCGTCCTCCACGCGCTGCAGCAGCCGCGCGGTCCGCTCCTGATCGTCCAATCGCGTTTTCCTCGGGATTCCTGACCGTCGGCTCCGCCCGTTTGCGCTCGGACCCTGCTCGCCCATCGCACCGGAGTCACGACATGAAGCAACAGCGTAGCGAAAGAACGAAGGCACGGATTCTGACGGCCGTGCTGCTCGCCCTGGGGACGTCCAGCGGCGCGGGTTGCGCCGGGGGCGGCGGTGGAGGAGGGGACGAGGACGCGTTCATCCCGTCGATGCTCGCGTTCTCGCTGGGGACGACGGGAGGAGGAGGCGCGCCGCTGACGGTCGAGTACGCGGGCGAGGACGTCGTGGTCGACATGATGTTCGCGGGCATGTACGACGTCGACCGCGACGATTGGGCGACGGATCGGGCGACGACGTTCACGCTCGACACAGGCGTTGCGCGCTTCGGCGTGCTCGAGGTGAGCGTCCTGCTCGAACTCGCGGGCGCCGCCTGGGACCGCCCGCGGCGCGGCTCGCTCGAGGTGCGCCAAGCGTCGACCGGCGACGTCGTGACGATCTCGGTGTCGTCGACCGTCGACGGCGTCGACGTGCACTTCGACGAGGACGGCGACGGCGTGAACGTGCTCGGTCCGTTCACCCACACGTGGGGCGAGTTGCTCGAGCTCTACTCGACGTCCGCGCAGGACGACGAGCGTATCGCGTCGCTCGCGTGGACGGTCGTCGAGCTCCTGCGCGAACGCTTCCTGATCGTCTTCGAGCTCTTCTACACGATCTTCGACCTGCAGGAGTTCCTCGAGGGCATCGGGCCGGAAGCCAACGTCGAGATCCCGAACGCCTGCGCCACCCTGCCCGGCTCGGGCACGATCGGCGACGGCATCTTCCGCTGGCACGACGACAACATGGACGGCCTGATCGACAGCGGCGACTCGTTCTCCGTGATCCTCACCGACTGCTGGGTCGACGCACCGGGTGACTTCGACCACGTGTACGACGGCACCTTCGAGCTGACCGGTTTCGTGTACGTCGAGCGCCCGTTCGAGACCGGCGCAACGGTCGACTTCGCGGCGCTGAACGACGAGGTGGTCGTGGACCTGGGCGGTGTGTTCACGGCCATCCCCGAACTCGAGACCGAGACGAGCGGCGGGGTGAGCGTGGGGTTCGAGTAGGGGCGAGCGCCCTACTCCTCGCGCCGCGGCTCGAAGACGAGCCGGAAGCCCATGTAGAAGTCGCGCGTGTCCTCCCGCGCACTCCCGCGATCGGCCGCGCGGCAGTGCAGGACGCGTCCGGTGAAGGCGCCGCCGCGGGACAGCCGGCGGTTCGCCAAGTCGCCGTTCGCGGGAGCCGCGGATTCCTCCTCGGTCGCACCGGTGGGATCGGTCACCGGACCCGTGGGGTATTGCGCATAGCGATCCTGGCACCACTCCGTCACGTTGCCGTGCATGTCGAACAGGCCCCACGCGTTCGGGTCGCGCGTCGCCACCTCGTGCGATTGGCGCGGCGAGTTCGCGCGCGTCCATGCGATCGCGTCACGGTCGCCCGCAAACGGGCCCGTCGTCCCCGCGCGACAGGCGTACTCCCACTCGGCCTCGGTGGGCAACCGAAAGCGCCCGTCGGTGCGCCCGGCGTTGAGCGTTTGCAGGAACGCTTGAACGTCGAGCCACGACACGTTCTCGACCGGATAGCGCGGCCCCGCTTCGTGCTGGCTCGGGTTGTCGCCGGTCACGGCCTCCCACTCTCCCTGCGTGACCTCGGTCTGCCCGAGGAAGAAGCCGCGCGTCAGCGTCACCTTGTGCTGCGCCTCGGTGTCGAAGCTCGGCGTCTTCCAGTCGCTGCCGCTCGGCAGATAGGAATAGGAACGGTCCGGTTCGTCGACGGGGCTCCCCATGACGAACGTTCCGGGCGGGATCCAAACCGTCGGCACGTCGATCCCGGCGGTGAGCGACACGACGTGCTCTTGACCGGCCGCGCGGGTGTCCTGCAGCGGGAGCGTGACGAGGAGCGCGAGGAGCGTGAGGGTCATGGGGAGACGCGAAGTCGGGGGCGCATTCGCGCCCGGGATTCACAGTCGTCCGCCGGCCGCGTTCGATGGACCGTCGCACGAGCGATCCTCGACCGAGCGCGCCGCAGCCGTGCGCTATCTGCTCGCGTAGACGACGACGTCCTCGCCGCTCGGCTCTCGCTCCGGTGTCTCGGGCAGCGAACCCGTGACGCGCACGTCGTGGAAGCCCCGCTCACCGAACCACGCACCGAGTTCGTCCGGCAGCCAGGCGCGCACGCGGTTCGCGCGATGGAGCAGCGCCTCGGGCTCGCGCGCGTCGCCCGCTTCGCCCGCGAGCACCGAGAAGTGCAGGTCGCAGCGGCGCACGCCGTCGTCGCCGGGCGGGACGGCGAAGTCGACGAAGCGCACGAAGTGGAGCGCGCGGCCCTCGTGCTCGCGGCGTACGAGCGGCATGTAGGGGTCGCCGCTCTCCGCGCGCACGCCGAGGGCCTTGAGCGCGACGATCACGAGACCGCCCGGTCGCACGAGCGCGTGCAACGCGTCCGCCGCCGCGCGCGCGTCGGCGTCGACCACGAGCGAGGGCCACACGTTGCCGAGGCTCACGATCGCGTCGAACGGCGCGCTGTCCGCGAGCGTCGCCGGCGGCGGTTCGCCGAGCAGCCAGCGCTCGAAGGTCGCGTCGCCGCCGCAGAGCTCGCGCGCCTGCACGAGCATGTCCTCCGACGCGTCGGCGCCGTGCGCGTCGAACCCGCGCTCGCGCAGTGCGTGCACGTGTTGACCGGTGCCGCACCCGACGTCGAGCACGCGCCGCGCGCCGATGGCCGAAAGGTGCCGCTCGAGCGTCGGCATCTCGCGCCCGAGCCGACCCTCCCAGTCGACGAACACGTCCCAGAGGTCGGACATCTGTCCGTGGATGCCGCGTCTCGGTGCTTCTTCGGTGGTCATGGTTGCGGAGGATTGGGGCCTGGGTGCGTTGGCATCGTAGCGTCGGGTCGCCGCGGGCGACGCGCTCGAGCGCGCGTGCCTCAGCCGCGACTCGCCACGCCGTTGCCGCGGCACGCGATGTAGAGGAAGAGGAAGGCGTACACGAGCGCCGGCTCTCCGCCGTTGACCGCCGGGAAGACGTTCTCGTCGAACTGGAACTTCCAGTGGAACTGGGTGTACGCCACGGCCATCGTTCCGCTCGCCAGGAAGGCGGACAGACGCGTGTAGAACCCGACGGCGATCAGAACGCCGGCGACGAGCTCGATGACGCCGCCGATCCAAACCTGCGAGAGCACCGGCGGCTGCTGCTCGGTCAGCACGCCGAGCACCTTCTGCGCGCCGTGGAACGCGAACAGCAGGCCGGAGACGATCCGCAGCGCGGTGTAAGCGGCGCCCGCGCAGGGCATCAGGGCTTTCTCGAGGGACGTAGGGTCTTGGCTCATCGCAGCACTCCAGGGGACAGGGAAGGACCCCCGCACGAACGCGTCGCCAGGGGTTGTGGTGTCCACGCATCTTGCGCACCAGAGCCCCCCGCTGGCCAGCTTCCCGCGCTCGAGCCGTGTCTCCGCCGTCGCGTGGCGCTCCCCCGGCTCCAAGACGCGCTGCGCGAAGAAACCGCGCAACCCGCCGCGCCCACGACCGTCTTGCCCGGGAGTCATCCCTTGGCGATCACCCTGCGCGACGCGATCCCGCTGCACCTGCGCGCGATGCGTGCCAAGGGGTGCTCCGCCCGTTCCATGGATGCGTTCGGCGAGGAGTGCGCGCGGCACCTTCGCGATTGGCTCGATCGATCGCTCGCCGAGCTGTCGCGGCACGAGGTGGCGCTGCGGCATGAAGCGCTGACGGAGTCGAGCGGGCCGTACCTCGCGAACCGCGTCATGCAGCAGTTCCGCGCGGTCTACAACACGGCGGCGCGGCGTTTCGAGGAGCTGTCGCCGACGAACCCGGTCGTGGCGGTGACGTTCAATCGCGTGCGGCGGCGGCGCGAGCCGGTGGCATGGGAAGAGCTCGCGGCGTGGCGGCGGCGCGTCGACGGGTTGTCGAATCCCGTGCGGCGCGACCTGCAGCTCGTGCTCTTGTTCACCGGACTGCGGAGCCTCGACGCGCGGTCGATGCGCTGGGAGCACGTCGACTTCGAGCGCGGCACGGTGCACCGACCCAAACCGAAGGGCGGCGAGGACCGCGCGTTCACGGTGCCGCTCGCGCGCGTGGTGCTCGAGCTCCTCGCGCGCCGCCGCGAGGACGAGGGCTGGGTCTTCCCCGCGCGCAATCGCGCCGGCGAGCGCGTGCACATCGTCGAGGCCAAGGAGCAGCGCTACGAGAACGGCCGCAAGGTGCGCTGGCTCCCGAGCCCGCACCGCCTGCGCGACACGTTCGCGACCGCCGCGCACGAAGCGGGCGTGCATCCGCTCGACCTCAAGGTGCTGATGAACCACGCGCTCCCGGCCGCGGACGATGTGACGATGGGGTACATCCGGCCTTCCGTGGAGCACTTGCGCGCGAGTGTGGAGCGGGTGGCGGGGTTCCTTCGAGTGAGGATGGGGGAGTCGCGCTCACGCGCCGACGATGCGTAGCTGGTCCTCGCCCCAATCGATCACGACCGGCGGATTCACGGGCCGGTAGCGACGGTCGCAGCTGCAGGCGTTCACCGACAGGATCTCACCGTTGAGCGCGGTCCCGTAGGCCTCGTGGATGTGCCCGAAGACGTGCAGCCGCGGACGAATGCGCAGGAGTTCGCGCTCGAGGTCCGCGCAACCGACGCGCTCGCCACTCTGGACCCGGTCCAGAATGCCGGCCGCCGGCCCGTGCGTCATCAGGACGTCGACCCGATCGGGAACGAGCTGCCACTTCTCGGCCAGAGCAATCCCGCGCGGTCGCGTGAAGGCCCAGTCGCCGAACCACGGCTGCCACGGAGAGCCCCAGATGTGGAGCCCCTCGAGGTGCACGCCCGAGTCGCGCAGGTAGATCACCCGGTCGCCGAGCAGCGCGCGCGCCCGTTCGTCCTCGCGCTGGAACAGAAAGTCGTGGTTGCCCGCGATCACGACCTTGTGCCGGTGGGGGAGACGCGCGAGGAACGCGCCGAAGGCCTCGATCTCGTTCTCCGTCCCCATGCCCGTCGCGTCCCCGGCGTGGAGCAGCACGTCGCCGTCCGGGACGACGAGGTCGTCGTGACGATTGTGCGTGTCGCTGAGGCAGACGAGGCGGAGGGTGGTCATGGGGGCCGCGGTCGAATGTGGCGAAGGCACGCGCACTCCAGCCCGCAAAAAGGCTCAAATTGTTCATACCTTCTTGCATGGCCTACCGCGGAACACGGCACGCACGGCAAGCCCTACAGGGGATCGCGGTGACGCAAGGCGGGTACGTGACGTCGCAGCAGGCCGGGAGCGTTGGCTACGACTCCCAGCACCTCGCCTACCACGTGCGCGCCGGCAACCTAGCGAGGGTGGGATGGGGCCTCTACCGCGTTCCGAACCTCCCCGTCTCACCCCACGACGACTTGATCCGCTGGACGCTCTGGTCACGCGACCGAACCGGAAAACCCCGAGCGGTCGTCGGGGACGAGAGCGCCCTCGCCGTCCACGACCTGGGGGACAGCCTGCCGACGACGGTCCACCTGATCGTGCCCCGGACGTTTCGCAAGGAGCCGCGGGGAGGCTGTCGCCTCCACCGTGCCGAGCTTTCCGCGGCCGATGTCGAGGCGCACGAGGGTTTCGGCGTGACGACCGCCGTCCGCACCGTGCTCGACCTGGCCGCACGCATGGAGTTCCCCGCGAGGATCCTGCGCCGCGCGGTCGCGGAGGCGATCGAGAGCGGCAAGATTCGCGCGCCGGTTCTCCGCGCCCGCGCCGAGCGGCTCGACCTGTCGGCACGCCTGGGGCTCGCGGTGCGGATCGGCCGGAAGAAGGCGTGATGGAGTGGGGCCGCAAGAAGGCGCCCACGCCGTCACCTCAGATGGGGGTTATGAAACCCTAAATTAGGGTTGCTTCGCCCCTTGTTGAGGTCGATACTCGAGCGATGGAGTCGACGCTGGAGGCCCTGTTCGGAAGCCGCTCCGCCGCGCAGTTGATGCTCTACCTCTTCCATTATGGAGAGGCGTATCCGACCGGCGCGGCGCGGGATCTCGGCCTGGCGCTCAGCCCTGTCCAGCGTCAGTTCGAGAAGTTCGAGGCGGCGGGCGTCCTCGTGTCGAGGCTCGTCGGGGGAACGCGCATCTACACGTTCAACCCGAAGCATCCCGCCACGGAGAGACTGCGCGACCTCATCGAGGTCTTCTACGAAGGGATGTCGCTCACGGAGCGCGAGCGCGTGTTCCGCGTGCGAAGGCGCCCGCGCCGACGGGGCAAGCCGGTGAAGGGAGAATGACGCCGAGGATCGACTTGGCCACGTGCACCGAAGCGCGGCTCTGGCGCTTCGTCGGTTCGCACCTCGAGAGTCGCGGCATCAAGACGGTGCTCGTCGGCGGTGCGGTCGTCGCCGTCTATACGGACGGCGCCTACCGATCCGGCGACCTCGACTTCGTTCTCGAACGGGAAGCCGACGATCGCATCACCTCCGCGATGGCGGAGATCGGCTTTCAACTTCGAGGGAGGCACTTCGCCCACCCGGAGTGCGAGCACCTCTTCGTCGAGTTCGTGCCGGGCCCCGTTGGCATCGGCCAAGACCTGTCGATCGTCCCACGCATCGAGCGCGTAGGGCACCTCGAGCTCAAGATCCTGTCGCCCACCGACTGCGTCCGAGACCGACTCGCGAGCGCGATCCACTTCCGCGCCCGAGAGTGTCTCGAGCAGGCCGTCCTGGTCGCGCAAGCCCACGATGTGGACTGGGAACGCATCGAAGCCTGGTGTCGCGCGGAGGATCCATCGGGTGCGCAGGTCTTCGCGAACCTGCGACGCCGCGCAGGGAAGCCGTAGCGGATCCGCGGGGTCGCTTCCGTCTCTCCAGCGACGCGATGCTCGCTCCGGCGCGCCGAGGGGATAGGATGCTCCATCGAAGCGCCCGTAGCTCAGCAGGATAGAGCACCGGTTTCCTAAACCGGGGGTCGTGGGTTCGAATCCCGCCGGGCGTACCACTGACCGGTCGCACGGGAGTAGCTCCCGGGAACGCGCAAAGGGACGAACGTGGTTTGTTCGAACCCTAAAAAGGAAGTCATTCGAATGAAGACAATTCGAGATGCCTGCGATCTGCAGGACAACGCGCTCTCCATCAAATTAAGCGATCAAGTCGAGCAGCTCGACGAGCTAATAACGGCCGAGGCGGACGGAGCGGCTTTCTTTGATAAGACGTTTCTCACGCAGGGGATGCAGGACTTGGTGTCCGAGGGCATTGCCAGGCTGGCCGGTGCATCGTCTCAAGCGGTCTTCCACCTCAAGCAGGCGATGGGGGGCGGCAAGACGCACCTTCTCGTTGGTTTTGGCTTGCTCGCAAAGCATCCGTCCCTGCGCGCGACGCACTGCGCCGGCATCTCGCACGTGGACGCGTTCGACAGCGCGGCGATCGCCGCCTTCAACGGCCGGAACAGCCCAGAGCACTATCTCTGGGGTGAGATCGCGGAGCAGCTCGGGAAGGGCGATCAGTTCCGAGGATTCTGGACGAGCGGTCCCAAGGCCCCGGACGAGAAGGACTGGCTCAAGCTGTTCGAGGGCGATCGGCCCGTGCTGATCCTGCTCGACGAAATGCCGCCGTACTTCCACTACCTGGACACCCAGAAGGTTGGAAACGGCACCGTAGCGGACATCGCGACGCGCGCCTTCGCGAACCTCCTGACCGCAGCGGGCAAGAAGAAGAACGTCTGCGTGGTCGTTTCCGATCTGGCCGCGGCCTACGACGCCGGTGGACGGCTCATCAATCGAGCTCTCCAGGATGCGCGAGCAGAGCTCGGTCGTCAGGAGCGGAACATCACGCCAGTGGACCTCGCCGCCAACGAGATCTACGACATCCTCCGCAAGCGGCTCTTCAAATCCCTACCGGACAAGGCGGAGATCGCGGACGTTGCGGACGCCTTCGGCCGCAAGCTTGCCGAAGCTGCCAAGGCGAAGGCAGCAAACCGCGGAGCGGAGTCGATCGCCGACGAGATCACCTCGACCTACCCGTTCCACCCCCTGCTCAAGAACGTTGTCGCCCTCTTCAAGGAGAACGAGCAGTTCAAGCAGACACGCGGTCTGATCGAGCTCGTTTCTCGTCTGTTGAAGTCCGTCTGGCAACGGCCGGCGAATGACGTATTCCTGATCGGGCCCCAGCACTTCGACCTTTCCCTGGCCGAGGTTCGAGACAAGCTCACCGAGATCTCCGGGATGCGCGAGGTCATTGCAAGAGACCTCTGGGACGCCCAGCAATCTGCGCACACGCAGATCATCGACCTTCAGTCCGGCAAGGACACCGCTACGCAGGTTGGCTCGCTCCTCCTGACCGCAAGCCTCTCCACCGCCGTGAACGCCGTAAAGGGACTGACTCGCGAAGAGATGGTGGAGTGCCTGGTCTCGCCGCTGCGCGAGCCCTCCGATTTCCTGACCGCCTTCGAGGAGCTTGAGGGCGTCGCCTGGTATCTCCACCACACTCCCGAGGGGCGCTACTACTTCGACCGGCAGGAGAACCTGACCAAGCTGCTTCAGAGCCTCGCCCAGGAGGCGCCCGAGAATCAGGTCGATGACCTGATTCGGCATCGCTTGCGCGACATGTTCAAGCCGACGCGCAAGACCGTGTACGAGGAGGTGCTGCCGCTTCCGAAGCTCGATGACGTCGCCGATCGTGTCAGGAAAGGCCGGGTCCTGCTCGTGGTCAGCCCGGACTCGAAGATCCCACCCGAAGAGGTCCAGAAGTTCTTCGAGGGCATGAGCCAGAAGAACAACCTCTGCGCCCTCACCGGGGACAAAACCGCGATGGGCAGCGTCCAGAAGGCCGCTCGCCAGCTCTTCGCGTCCCAGAAAGCCGACGGGCGCATCCCGAAGGGGCACCCGCAGCGCGAAGACCTGGAGCGCAAGCAGCAGAGCTACGAGCAGGACTTCAACGCCACGGTCTTGAGCCTGTTCGACCAGGTGCTGTTCCCGATCCAGCGCGCAGGTCGACCGCCGCAGCTCGTGTCGAAGCCACTGGACGCTACTCGCGACGGGACGAAGCCGTTTAACGGTGAGGAGCAGATCGAGAAGACGCTTACGTCCAACCCGATCAAGCTGTACCTCGACGTAGACGAGGACTTCGACCCGATTCGCGACAAGGCTCAAGATCTTTTGTGGCCTGAGAACCAGGACGATGTGCGTTGGGCCGACGCGGCCGACCGCTACGCTGAGCAGGCCGGAATGCCCTGGCTGCCGCCTCGCGGGCTCGAGACGCTCAAGAGCATCGCCTGCAACCGCGGCTTGTGGGAGGACCTCGGCAACGGCTACCTCTCGAAGAAGCCGACGAAGAAGCGCACTTCGGCCCAGGTAGTGGCCGAGCCGCTTGTCGGTGATGAGGGACGGGTTCAACTGAAGGTCAACCCGGTCAACGCCGGGCCTGCGCCGCGCATCCACTATGCCGAGGATGCTGCTGTGTCGGAGTCGAGCCCCGTCCTCAAGGACAACCCGTACTCGACGACCGCGCTGCACGTCGGTTTCCTCGTCTGCGATGTCAGCGATCAGTACCAGACAGGCGATCCCGTCCTCTGGTCCAACAGACTCTTGCTACGGAACCGTCTCGACGAGAAGGACGGCAAGCGCATAGTCGAGCTCCTCGTCGCCCCTCGCGGCGAGATCCGCTACACGCTGGACGGCAGCGAGCCGCGCGAGGGCATCCACTACGAAGGCCCCATCCCGATCGGCGACGACGATGTGCTGCTCCGAGCCTTCGCATCGGCCGAGGGCCTGGAGGCGAAGGCCGACTTCCGCTTCGCTGCCCGAGGCGAGAAGGGCGTTCAGATCGACGACGTGAAGCCCGCGCGGCTCGTATCGCGGACTGGGTGTAAGCTCGACTCGCGGGCGACTACGTTTGCCGGCCTGGGCGAGGGAAGCGAGAAGCGCGTCGAGTTCGAAGGCGTGATGCTCCACGTGGGGCAAGGAGCGCAGGTGGCTTCCATCATGGTCGGCGAAGTTCGCGTGGACGCGCCCTTCATCACGCGGCTACTGGAGGCCGTGCTGGAGAAGTTCGCTCCCGACACGCCGGTCACGATGACCTTCAAGAAGGCGCACTTCTCCTCGGGGCACGACCTCCGGGAGTTCGCCGGGACGCTCTCGATCGAGCTCAACCAAAACGACGTGGAGCAATGAGCCCCCAAGGACAGTCCGTTGATTTCGGCGCGCCCGAGAAGTTCGGGGCGCACCTCTTCCGGGTCGAAATCCCCGCGGCCCGAACGGCATCGGTCGTGATCGTGGAGGACTACGGTTTCCGCGGGAACGAGGCTGGGATTCCCCGGGACGAGGAGCGAGCCATCCTCGATCGGCGAGTCTGGTCGAAGATCTCGGACACGGCGCGGCGCGAGTTCAACGCTCGACTGAAGGCCGCGAAGATCCCGGCCGGCCGCTGGCACTCGGGCACGAACTTGGTTGAGCGTCTGCTGGGCAAGGAGCTCTGCGTGCTGACTTGGGCCGCGGAGCCGGCGACCGACGATCAGCTTCCGGTCGTGTGCAGCAAGTGGACGGCGCTCCGCCCGGAAGAGCGCTGGTGGCTCTTCTCGATGACTGTCGCAGAGGCCGGACTACCGGACGACAAGGAACGCGGCTGGCGGCGCGCCCTCTACCTGGCGTTCGCCGATGGGGAGAAGCCGGCCGCCAACCGCAAACGCCGTCGTCCCACGGAGCACGACCTCTTCGACCTACCGCTCGTCGAGGAGCCCCGATGACCGCCGGTGTGGAACCGTTCTCCCTAAAGGACGCGCCGGCTCTTATTGAGCGTCTTCTCCCCGTCCAGAAGCTCTCGGCCGAGGCGTACAAGGAGCAGATGGCGGTGCATGGAAAGACCCTCACCGCGCTGGGCAGCTACTGGAAGGGGCGCAAGCCCTTGATCCTGAACAAGGCGTGCATCCTGGGCTGCCTCCTGCCGGCGACGGACGATGCAGCGCGCGACCTTCAGGTCTTCGAGATGCTGATGGGCATGGACGACCTGTCGTTCGTGCCCCGCTGGAAGCGTCAGCTGCGCCCGAAGGAAATCCTGGGCATGGTCTCGCTGGCTCGGATCTCAGACTACTTCGTCGCGACTCCTGCGAAGGTACTGCCCCAGTCGTCTCCCGTGGACTGGGAAGACCCGGCGTTCGAGAAGGTCAAGGTTGCGTGGCGTGACGACCTCTCGAGTAGTCAACGGCGGACAGTCGAAGCACAGGCGCTGCCAGAGGGGTCCTACCGCGAGCGTGTCGATCAGGCTCGACGCCCGGAGGAAGTCCTCGAAACCGTCCATGAGCACATCTGGGACGAGGTCAACGCTCACCTCGGCACGTCGGCCTCCACGATGAACGAGCTTGTGGAGCAGCTCGGCATCATGCGCTTCGGGCATCGACCGCGCGTCGCCGACACCTTCTGCGGCTCGGGCCAGATCCCGTTCGAGGCGGCACGACTCGGTTGTGATGTCTACGCCTCGGATCTGAGCCCCGTCGCGTGCATGCTCACGTGGGGGGCGATCCACATCGTCGGCGGCAGCGAGGAAGAGCGCGCCGTGCTGGTACGAGCGCAGCGCGAGCTCGTCGAGCGAGTGCAACGCGAGATCGATGCGCTTGGCGTCGAGACGGACGGCGACGGGTGGCGAGCGAAAGTCTTCCTCTACTGTCTCGAGGCGCGATGCCCGCAGACGGGGTGGATGGTGCCGTTGCTCCCGACCTTGGTGGTCAGCAAGGGGTACCGAGTCGTCGCCGAGCTCGTTCCTGACGTGAGCAAGAAGCGCTACGACGTGGCGATTCGATCGGAGGTCAGCGATAACGCGCTCAAGGTCGCGGAGGTCGGCACGGTGCGTTCGGATGGACGCGGGCAGGACCCGTACCTCGTCCACGCCATCGAGGGCACGGAGTACCGCACGAAGATCTCGACGCTGCGTGGCGACTACCGTCGAGACGATCGCACGAACGCGAACCGCTTGCGACTCTGGGAGAAGGGAGACTTTAGGCCGAGGCCCAACGACATCTACCAGGAACGTCTGTACTGCATCGAGTGGATGAGGCCGAAGAGCGAGCGCGGCCCCGAGTTCGCACACCTGCGAGGCGACGACTACGAGTTCCGCACCGTGACGCCGGACGACCGCGATCGCGAGCGGACGGTCGAGACCTTCGTTGGGGACCACTTGGCCGAGTGGCAACATCACGGGTGGGTGCCAGGCATGCGCATCGAGCCCGGTGCCAAGACCGACGAGCCAATACGCACGCGGGGCTGGACGCACTGGCACCACCTATTCAATCCCCGACAGCTCCTCGTGGCTGGTCTGGTGAACCAATTCAGCGATGCGAAGCTGAAGTTCGGACTGACGCAGGTGCTGAACAACAACTGCCGGTCAAGCCGGTGGCATCCGGGGGGAGGTGGCGGAGGGCAGACCGTCGGGGTGTTCGACAACCAAGCGTTGAACACGCTGCTGAACTATGGTTGTCGTGGCTCGGAGTATGCCGCGAGCTTCCTCCTCCAGTCATACCGGAGCTTCTCGCTGGATGCAGACCTGAAGGTAGAGATCAACGCCTGCCCGGCAGAGAGCATCGCTATCGAAGCCGATCTCTTCGTCACCGACCCGCCGTATGGCGACGCTGTCAAGTACGAGGAGATCCTGGAGTTTTTCATCGCATGGCTCCGCCGAAATCAGCCGCCCGAGTTCGCGGACTGGACCTGGGACAGCCGGCGTGCGCTGGCGATCAAGGGCGAAGACGAGGGCTTCCGGCGTGGCATGGTCGCGGCGTACAAGCGTATGGCCGAGTGCATGCCCGACAACGGCCTCCAGGTGGTGATGTTCACCCACCAGTCCGGGTCCATCTGGGCAGACATGGCGAACATCGTCTGGGCGGCGGGTCTCCAGGTCACGGCCGCTTGGTACGTCGTGACCGAGACGAGCAGTGCCCTCCGCGAGGGCAGCTACGTGAAGGGCACCGTGCTGCTGGTGCTGCGCAAACGAGTCGGAGAACCCAAGTCGACACGGGACGAGCTAGCATGGGACATTCAGGACGAGGTCAAGAAGCAGGTTGACTCACTCGCTGGGCTCAACCAGGAGGCCCGCGGCCTCTATCGTGACGAGAACGTCTTCGAGGATGCCGACATTCAGATGGCGGGCTATGCCGCTGCGCTGCGCATCTTGACCCGTTACGCCACGATCGACGGGCGGGACATGACCTCCGAAGCGAGTCGTCCCAGGGTTCGCGGCGAGACGACCTTTGTGGACGAGCTGATCGCCTTCGCCGTCGATACGGCCAATCAGTGCCTCGTTCCGCAGGGTCTCCCGCGAAGCCACTGGAACAAGCTCTCCAGCGCCGAGCGCTTCTACCTAAAGATGATCGACATGGAGGCGCGCGGGGCCAAGACGCTCGACAACTACCAGAACTTCGCCAAGGCGTTCAAGGTCGGCGACTTCCGCGCCTTCATGGCCGACGAACGCGCGAACCAGGCACGCTTGAAAAGCGCGGTCGAGCTCGGCCGGTCCGAGATGAGCGAGGGGTCTGAATTCCACCAGTCCACGCTCCGCGCGGTCCTGTACGGGATCATGGAGCTGGAGAAGAACCTCGACGGCAACGAGGTGGTGGCCCACCTCATGCACAACGTCCCGAACTACTACGGAGACCAGACCCAACGCGACCGAGCGATCGAGATAGCGGACTACCTCGCCAAGCGGCTCGAAGAGATCCGCCCCGGCGAGGCCAGCTCATCCCGGGTCCTCTGCGAGCTGCTCCGGGCGCAGCGCCTGGGCTAGAATGGGCGATCTGCGACGCTTCTCCTCCCGCCGCCAGCGGCTGGACCACGCCTTCCTGAACGAGAAGCTCAAGGGCGCTCGCTCCTACCGGCGGATCGCCGGCTACTTCCGCAGCTCCATCTTCGAGCTCGTCGGCGAGGAGATCGCCGGCATTCCGAAGGTGCAGGTCATCTGCAACAGCGAGCTCGACGCGAAGGACGTTGTCATCTCGAAGCACGCGCGCGAAACCGCGCTCAAGGAGCGCTGGAACGAAGCGCCCTCCGAGGTTGAGGCGTTGTTGCATCGCGAGCGATATCTACGGCTGTACGAGCTCCTGAGCAGCGGCCGCCTCGAGATCCGCGTCGTTCCCAAGGACAGGGTCTTCATCCACGGCAAGGCGGGTGTCGTCGAGGCCGCGGACGGCTCGAAGACCTGCTTTCTCGGATCGATCAACGAGACGCGGAGCGCCTTCGCGCACAACTACGAGATCCTCTGGGAGGACCCGTCGGCCGAAGGGGTCGATTGGGTCGAGGAGGAGTTCCAGGCCCTCTGGGACGATCCGCACGCCCACCCGCTTCCCGACGCGATCATCGAGGAGGTCCGCCGCGTCGCCGAGCGCGTGGAGATCCGGTTTGAGGAGGCGGCGACGGAGGAGATGCCGGCCGCTGCGCTGGCGGAAGCGCCGATCTATCGCGGGGGCGAGCAGCTCCAGCCCTGGCAACGCTCCTTCGTCACGATCTTCCTGCAACACCGGGAGACTTACGGCAAGGCCCGTCTCCTGCTGGCGGACGAGGTCGGGGTCGGCAAGACCTTGTCCATGGCGGCGAGCGCGATGATCTCGGTGCTACTCGGGGATGGGCCGGTGCTGATCCTGTGCCCGTCTACGCTGACCTTGCAGTGGCAGGTCGAGCTGGTCGACAAGCTCGGCATCCCGAGCGCGGTGTGGTCCTCCGCGAAGAAGCTCTGGCTGGACGCCGGCGGTCACGAGATCCGCACGCGCGGCCCCGAGGACGTGGCGCGCTGCCCCTCGCAAGTCGCGATCGTCTCAACGGGTCTGATCTTCCACGACTCGGAAGAGCGGAAGCACCTGCTGACGAGGAAGTACGGGACGGTGGTTCTCGACGAGGCGCACCGGGCGCGGATGCGCGGCGGGCTCGGGAAGCGGAACGACGAGCCCAACAACTTGCTGGACTTCATGCTGAAGGTCGGCGGTCGAACTCGGCACCTGATCCTGGGCACCGCAACTCCGATCCAGACCGAGGTCCGCGAGTTGTGGGACCTGCTACGTGTGCTCAACGGGGGCGTGGACTTCGTTCTCGGGCGGGAGTACTTCGGGCAGTGGGTGAACTGGGAGGTAGCGCTGCCCGTCGTTAAGGGCGAGCATGTGCCGACGGAGGACCGCGAGGCTTGGGAGTGGCTGCGCAATCCGCTTCCCCCGGGAGTCGAGCACGCGCTATTCGCGAGCCTGCGACTTCAGCTCGGCATCGCCGACCACGTGTTCTTCACGGACAAGGGCTTCGGCTCGTTGGGGTACCTGGAGAAGGAGTCCATCAGCCAGACGCTGGAGCCTGGGTTCTTCCGCGAGCACAATCCGGTGGCGCGCCACACGGTGCTTCGCCGTCGCAAGACCCTCGAGGATGCGGGCCTTCTGGAGCGTGTCGGAGTCGAGGTTCATCCCGACCCCGATGCACCTGCTGGAGCCTACGGGCCGACTAGTTTCGCCGGCCTGGGGTTGGTGACGAACCACCCGTTCGATCTCGCCTACCAAGCAGCGGAAGCCTTCACGGCTGCGCTCCAACGGCGGACGAAGGCGGCGGGCTTTATGAAGACGCTGCTCCTACAGCGGATCTGCTCCAGCTTCGCGTCGGGGCGCTCGACCGCCGCGAAGATGCTCCAGCGAGAGACCTTGGACGAGGAAGAGCCGAACAAGGCAGCGGACGCTCTACTGAGCTCTCTCACCGAAGTTGAAGCGCGGCACCTGCAAACGATCATTGACGAGCTCGGACGACCGGAGGCCCGCGATCCGAAGACGGCAGCCGTTCGCTTCTTTCTCACGGAGCACCGCACCGAGGGCAAGACCTGGCTGGAGCACGGGTGCATCATCTTCAGCCAGTACTACGACACCGTGCGATCTCTGGCTGCCGAGTTGGCGCGCATCCTCGACGGAGAGCCGGTCGCGATCTACGCGGGCGCCGGCAAGAGCGGGCTCTATAGGGACGGTGACTTCGCTTCGGTCGAGCGCGACGAGATCAAGGCGGCCGTGAAGCGAAGAGAGGTGCGGCTGCTCGTGGCGACCGACGCGGCGTGCGAGGGCCTCAACCTCCAGACGCTCGGCACGCTCATCAACGTGGACCTGCCCTGGAACCCGTCCCGGCTGGAGCAGCGCCTCGGCCGCATCAAGCGGTTCGGTCAGGCGAGGCAGACGGTGGACATGCTGAACCTCGTCTACCACGACACGCAGGACGAGCAGGTCTACGCGGTCCTTTCCCGACGCATGAAGAACCGCTACGACATCTTCGGCAGCCTTCCCGATACGATCGAGGACGACTGGATCGAGGACATCGAGACGCTGGAGGAGACGATGGACCAGTACATACACCTCCGCCGGAAGGCGAAGGACGTGTTCGAGATCCGCTACGAGCGCAAGATCGATCCGGACGAGGATCGCTGGGAGCTCTGTTCCCGGGTACTGGCGCGGCGAGACATCGTGGACAGGCTCTCAGCCCCGTGGTAGCGGAGTTGGACCAGACCATCCGATCGTGCGCTTGTCGTGGGCGAAGACATTCCTATCAGCCAACACGAATCTGAGGCATAGTAGTTCAGCGAAGCGCCGCTATCAGGTGTGTCGCAGCAGGAGATCACATGGAACGGGTTGACTACGAGTCACTAATTATCCAGGACATCCTCGCCACGCACGAACGGCGAGAGCTCGACATCAATCCCTGGTACCAGCGCCGGGCGGTTTGGACGAAGCCCCAGAAGGCGTATCTCATCAATACGGTCTTTGAGAGGAAGCCTGTTCCTTCCATTTACGTCAGGCACGCCATTGACCTGGACTCAGAGAAGAGCGTCAAAGAGGTCGTTGACGGCCAGCAGCGAATACGATGCGTGCTGGAGTACCGAGCTGGCAAATTCGCGGCGCGACATCCCGAGCACCCGAGACCGGTCAAGTACGATCAGCTGACCAAGCCTCAACGCATGAGCTTCTTGCAGACGGCCCTATCGGTCGGCTACCTGGTGGGCGCATCGGACAAGGATGTCATCGAAATCTTTGCCAGGATTAACACGGTCTCCAAGACACTTAACCCGCAAGAAAAGCGCAACGCACAGTTCAGCGGAGCCTTCAAGCAGTTTTGCCTTGAAGAAGCGGTGGAGCGGTTGCCGTTCTGGCGCAACAACGGGATATTCAGCGACAATGACATCTCGCGCATGGTCGAAGTCCAGTTTGTGTCAGATCTAGTGATGAACCTCTTCGATGGCCTGCAGGACTTTTCATCGCAGCGACTGACAAAGTACTACGCCGCGAACGAAGATGAGTTTGAGGCAGAGGAAGACGCTCGCTGTCGACTCGATGCTCTGTTTAGTCAGCTGCTTTTGCTTCATGAAGGCCGACTGAAGGGGACGGTGTTCGCGCGTCCGCAAGTACTCTTCAGTCTTCTGGTCGTCATAGACGGGCTTCCGCGGCGTCCATCTATCGGTCTCGTTGAGCGATGCGTGGACGATCTTGACGCGCGCGTCGAGTCTGTGCGAAGTGGCGACAACCTCAGCGCGCTATCGACAGATGTATACGAGTCGTTCACGACTGGCAACATGCACAGGATTCGCTTTCGAAGACTTCGCGACGAGTCCATTCGGGGCTACTTCGGCTGAGTCGTGCCTGCTCCGAGCTTGGGGACGACCTGGACGACGTTTCAATCAGAAACGCGCCGTCTGCAGCTTCTGCTGCCCTCTCTTGTGCAGTTGAGCCCGGGGCACCGGAAGCTAGTCGCAGAGATCACTCTGATTCGTCTCTTCTTCATGGTTGAGAACGCGGTGGCCGCGGCCGCGAAGAAGGCGTTGTGCGGAGCGCCATACCTGGATGGAACTACCCCAAGGCGTCTGGTGACGCCTCGCTCGCTTGTTGCTGCGGAAGCGGCCATGAAGTCGCATGGCCGAGCGCGGGCAAGGACGCTTTCGTGGACTCAGTCGAAGGAGATACGAGAGAACATCGCGCACACTCTAGACGGCGGCGATCCGTTCTTCGGAACGGTGATCCGATATGGGACTCTGCTGACGGAGATACGGTTTGTGAGGAATCAAGCAGCGCACCACAACAGTGGTACGCGCGCTAGCTTTCGCAAGGTTCTCAAACAGTACTACGGAGGAGTGCGGAAGGGTATCACTCCAGGGCTGCTACTCCTGACGCTTGCCCACGGAAAGCCCTGTCTGCTGGAGAGATACATCATCTCCTGCCGCGTCTTCTTGAAGGAACTGGTGCGAGCCTAAGCTGGCGCGTTGACGAAGCCAGTGACGGCCTCTCGTGACCCGTGTCATATGCCCATACGAACGAGAACGACGGTCCGTTCCGAGTCCCGCTGAGCCCCTTCTAGACGGGGCGTCGTGGATTCGACTCACGCTACCGCCGCCGCGAACGACGCGAACAGGTCGCCCGAGAGCGCATGCCGCACGCGCCAAGTCTCCGCCATCGGCCGCTCCGACCGATGCTCCACATACGTCGCCGGCGAAGAGCGCCAGATCGTCGTCGGAGTAGCTCGTCTCACGCATTGCGCGGTACGAGGTAGTTCTCGTAGAGCTTCGTCGCCACGCCGGCGACCCGTTCGTCGGGAATGGTCAGACACTCGGCCCAGACCAGGAGCGGATGGGCGAGCGGGACGGGCTGACGGGGAAGCCGATAGTCGTCGCCCAGGCCGTAGCGCGCGAGCAGCGTGATCGGCCCCTCCTCCGCCGGCACGAGCTTCAGGGCCTTGGCAACCTTGCGCTGCTGCGCCGGCGGCGTGTGGATCGTCGCGCGGTCCGTTCGCAGGAAGCGAGTGAGTCGTCCGGCGGCGCGCTCTCCGCCGAGGAGGCATCCGAGGTCTGGCTCGACCTCGGCCATTCTCCTCTCGAGGCCTCCCTCGTCCTCGAGTTTCAGCATCCGATAGCGCTGAGGGCGGAGCTTGGGACGCAGTGTGGTCGCCCAGCCGTCGGCAAAGCGTCGCAGTCCCTCGACCCGGTCGGCGACGCGCCACTGGCGCTTTCCAACGGGCTCGAGGATGCGGAGCTCGACGAGCTTGTTGCGGCCCTTGCCGATCAGGCCGAGCGCGATCCCCGCTCGGTCGGCGAGCTCTTGCTGGATCGCTTCGCCTGCATCGGGATCCCGAAGGAAGACGCCGAGGAGTTTGATCTCCGCGCCGGTGAGGTTCGGGCGCGCACGCAGTTCATGCGCGGCTGGGCGCCGCCCATCCACGAACAGGTACAGGCCCGGAGCGCGGAGATACGCGTTGCCCCCGAGGTCCACGTAGGCCACTTCCTTTTCGCGCAGAGCCTCGCCGACTGCCTTGGGGATGCGCCGGGCACAGACGAGCAGACGCTCGTCTCGAAGCTTCTTGGCGAGCTGAACGAGCGCGCCAACATGAGCGAGTCGGATCATCGGCTTGACCTCGACCGCGTAGGGAAGCCTGTGTTCTCCGAGGCGAGCCTCCACATACCCGTCCACTTGACGTTGCCGGTTCCCATCCGGTCGCTTCCGTTTCCACGTCAGTCCCCCGACTTCTTCCTGAACGGCTGCGAGGCAACGCTCGAGCAGTTCGAGCTCGTAGGCGTCTCGCTCGTTCCGACGCGGCTTCGCAGGGCCTTCGCGGTTCTCCTTCATCTGGGGTCCTCGAACGCTCCCTTGGACGGGCTTCGTGGGGCACGCATTTTCAGTCTAGTCGTCTTTTCATGAAACGTGAAACACGGCAAAATCCGAAAAATGGCTCCCCTGGATGGCCTGGGAAGGGCTGGAGCGCCCAATGGCGGCGCTGACCCACTCGCCGCACCCGGCTCTTCATCGCCGCGTTCGTATCGGCGTGCGCGGACGACGGACACGGCGAGTTGGTCACGCAGGACGCGTTCGCCTGGTTGCGCGCGCACCCCACGAAGGACTCGCTGGTCGAGCTCTATCGCGCGCACGAACTGCCCGACGCCCGGTGCATTCCAGCTCGGCGGCCTCGGGCTCGCGGCAGCGGGGCGAACTCCTGGGGTTCCACGCGTTGCGCTCGGCGCGACCCATCCGGACGCACGCTGGGCTGCTTCAAGGTCGAAGCGGTCGAACAGCGCAGCGTGCGGACCTCCGCCTCCACCTCCGCGGGGCCGTGGTCGTGCGTGTCGTCCCACGGCACGAGCGCGAGGAGCGCCGGCGGGGCTGCGCCCGTCGCGTCCTCGATCGCGGCCGATCCGTCGTGCGCGCCCGAGTGCGGGGAGGCGTCCCGCGTCGCGCTCATTCCGCGGGGGCGAGGCCGAGCTCCCGCAGGAGCTCCGCGCGCGGCACTTCGATCGGGCCGTAGGGCGAGCCGATCGGCGACATGGTGTTCACGAGCAGCGCGACGCGGCGGCGGCCGTCGGCGGTCTTGCACGCCTCGCGCGGCGTGAGGTCGCCGAGCGCCGGGACGCGCTCGTCGGGCCAGCGCAGGCAGCGCTCGCGCGCGAACTCCCTGAGGGACTCGAGGGCGTCCGGCGTCGGAGGCTCGGGCGGCGGGCCGGGCAGGCGATCGTCGAGCGGCACCGCCGCGGAGTCGGTCGCGTGGCTCGTCGCGCGCTCGAAGCGCACACCCGGCACGGCGTCGAGCCATTCGCGCGCACGCTCGAGACGACGGCGCGCGTTCACTTCGACGACGAGCCGGTCGTCCAGGAGCTCGAGGCGGGCGAGCACGGTTCGCTCGCCCGTATCGGACGGCGCGGACAACCAGGTCCAATCTCCCTCGACGTCGTCGTGGTCGACGTCCTCGCGCTTCGCGAGCGCGCGCTCCAGCGCCTTCGGCTCCGCGACGCGGAACGTGGCCGTGCTCGGCTCGAAGGGGTCGCCGTCGGTGTTCGTCAGCACGGGCGGGCGCCGCCGGCGGTCCCGGGCCCAGGACCAGAGTTGCCCCAAGAGGTGCGCGTCCGAACGCAGGCCTTCGGGCGAGAGCTCGGCGCCCGCGCGTTCCAGCGCCTGCAACGCGTCGCGGACGTCGTGCCCCGCGAGCGGCGGACCGGCGATCGCCGAAAAGGTCCAGCCTCCGTCGTGCGGGACGTGGAGCAGGCGCAGGGGAAGGTAGAGGCCTTCGCGAGCGCCGCTCGACAGAGCGCGATCGTGCAGCGTGTACCGCCGGCCGGAGAGCACGTCCGTCACCTCGATCGCGACGCCGGGCTCGCACGCGTCGACACGGTAGATGGAGACCTCCGCGTCCCGGCGCGCCTCGAGCAGCACGCGCTCGTCCGGATCGAGGCGCTTGCGCGTGAGGCGTCGCTCGACGCGCGTCTTCGAGCGCCGCGTGGCGCGGTAGTCGGCGGCGAACCACTCGATGTAGGCACCGATGGGCGAGACGTCGCCGAGCTCCTCGAGGAACGCCTGCAGCTCCTGGTCGCTGCCGAAGAAGCGCGCGCTCGTCCGCGCCGAGTCGGCGTCGAGCGTCTCCTCGCTCAGGGACTTCGCGACGCGCCGGTCCGCGTCCTTCCAGCGCGCGAGGGGGCTCGATGCGACCTCGTCCTCCGCCTCCTCGACCGCCATCTCTCCGATCGCGGCGGCGATGTCCCGCGCTTGCGAGGAGTCGGGGTCGAGCGAGCTCTTGACGTCGAGCGCGGCCAGCCCGGAGGCCAGGGCGGCGTGCAGGCGCCCGTCGGCGATCACGACTTCGCGCGGCAGGCCGAACTCGCGGAAGGCGCCCGTGAGCATCTCGCTCACGGGGGCCAGGTCGTCGCCGAGCGTGATCGTGTTCGCGATCACCAGGCCGCGACGTTCCTCGGCCACGAACACGCCGAAGACGGCGCGCTCGTCGCCCTCGATCCCGCCGGGCATGGAAACGAGCGCGAGGCACCAGCGCTGGTCGCTGCGCGGCAGGTCGCCGAGGTCGCGCGGGAGCGCCAGGAGCGGCGGAAGGTCGTGGAGGAGCACGTCCTTCGGCCAGGGGATGCGGCGCGCGGTCACGCTCGGCCGCTTCGGCGCGCCGCCGATCTCGAGTTCGAGCACTTCGCTCGGCGGCTCGCCCGAAGCGAGGATCGGGATCGGGTGCAGTTCGCCCGCGTCGTGCGCGGCCAGCACGCCGCGCAGCGCCCACAGCACCGTGCGCAGCTCCGGCCGCCGCGCCGGTCGCGCGAGTTCGAAGGCCGGCTTGGCGAACACGACCGGCATCGCACGCTCGCGACTCGGGCTGAGTCCCGCGGCGAGCACCAGCCGCCGAAACTCGTCGGCGATCTCCGCCCAGGCAGCGAACGAAACGGAGAGGTAGTTGCGCTCGTGCTCCGCGCTCTCCAGCTCGTAGCCGAGCGTGAGTTGCGCCATGTCCGCGAGGGCACCCGCGCCGGTGAACATGGCGAGTCCGAACTCCTCGCCCGCCTGCCCCATGACACTGACGGCCAGCGGGAACTCCTCGTCCGGAACGCGCAGCGAGAAGAACGCGTCGCCCGGGACCTCGCGCCACAGCCGGCGACGGTAGAACTCGAGCGCGGTCTCGACGACGTCGCGGGCGAGGCGATCGCGGCGTTCGGGCATGGGGGAGAGTCTAACTTCGATCGCTCGTGCCCGGCGAGGACCTGGCGCCCCGCGTCGAGGGCCGGTCGCCCCGTCGTGCTTGCAATCCGGAGTCGTGGGTTCGACTCACGCGACCGCCGCCGCGAAGGACGCGTACAGATCCCCCGAAAGCGCGTGCTCCAACCGCCAAGTCACCGCCATCGGCCGCTCCCCCCGATGCTCCACATACCTCGCCGGCCCAAGGAACCAGAACGCCCGCTCATCCGTCCGCAACCGCGCGAACAGCATGACGCTGCTCCCCATCGCCACGTGCTTCTGATACCGCACCCCCGTCTCCGAATCCGCACGCGTTGCCGACTGGCTCTCCCAGTGGATCAGCTCGCGGCTGATGGCGTAGTCGCGGTAGCGCGTCGTCGGTGAGAACTGGCCGCTCGTCTTGTCGAGCGTGAAGGCGAACAGGTCCGCCGCGGCTTCCTCCGCCCAATACACGCCCGATTGCCACGGCGCGACCTTGGCGCCGCTGCCGACGCCGAAGCCGGCCAGGATCTCGAGGCGCGTGTAGCGACCGTGGACTTGGAGCGGGACGCCCTGTTGCTCGGCGAGCGCGGTGTGGACGTGGTCGGTGCGAGTGGCGAGCACGTCGAGGAGGTCGAGCAGCAGATCGGGGGGGCGGTGTGGCTCAGCAGGACGCGAAAGCGGAAGTGGGCGCGCTTCGGCTCCGCTTGCGCCGCCCTGGGGCCTTCCGCTTCCTTCTTCTGGCAGCAGCGCTTGAACTTGCGCGCGCGTCCACAGAGACAAGGTTAGTTGCGACCGGTGGTTCGAGCGCGTTGCGTCGGCGCAGCATAGCGGACCGGCGATCGCGGATTCGAATCCGGCGGGGCGCGCCGGCGATGGCGGGAGCCGAACGCACGAGCTCCCCCCTCCTCCTCGCACCATTGGAAAGAGCCCGCGCAAGCGCTTCAGGACGTCCTCCCGTGGCTCTGCCGGGGATTATCACCCTGATGCAGGGAAGCCTAGTTGCCAAGACCGGGGAAGGCTAGGCTGCCGTACGTGGAAGAACTCCATGACGGGCGGTCCGGGTGGCGGTCGTTGGCGAGTCTGCGCCGCGTGTGGCGTTGGTTCAGTGACACAATGACCATCGTGGGACTTGGCGGAGTGTCAGACGACGTGGGTGTCTGGCAAACTTGGAACCCGTTTCCCGGCGGAGTGTTCGCTTGGCTCCTGATCGTTGTCGGGGTCGCTCTCGCCAGGACGGGCCTCGACTACTGGAGCAATCTCTTCCGTCGCCTCAGAGCGCGCTTGACGCAGGCTTCATTCCGGCTAGAAGCACCGGTCTTCTGTTCTCAGTTCACGCCCCATACGAGGGATCTGGACGAGACCCCCGCCCGCATCGGGTTGACATTCATAGTCGTCAACCTCTCGACCGAACCCGTAGCCTTCGACGATCGAGTGCGCGGCTACTTCGTCGTCAACCGAACTGAGTCGATCCACGGGCTTTCCCTAAAGGGTCCGAGAGAACTCGCGCCGCTTGGGCATTCGACGATTACCCTGTGCGCGCAGATCGACGAGGGGTTGGCCGGTGCGATTCGATCAGCAAGAGACAGCGAGCCGAAGAATCGCTTGGAATTCACAGAGATGGCCTCGATATCGCTTCAGCATGTCGAAGTCAGCGTGAAGTCCAAGGAAGGCAGGGGTGTGCTCGCCCTACCCCCGGAGCTCCGCATTCGGGACGGCTGGTGGGCTCAAGTCGTATGCTCAGCTGACATCCGCGCGGCAATGGGCGGAGCCTCAACCGAGATTCGGTAGGAGCGATTCGTGAAGAGGGACGGAGACGATTTCCAGCGCGATATCCTGGCCTCGGGGACTGGAGGCAAGCGCAGCTACCTCTCTCAGCAGCATCTTTGGTCGGCTGAGCTGCTTGCTCGGAAGGCCCAGGAGTTGGAAGACGGAGCCACGCAGCCCGATCCGCCCTTGAAGCCCAACCGGGATCACCGGGCATTTGTGATCGGGTCCGTGCTGAGTTCGGTTGCTTACCTTGAAGCTTCGATCAATGAGCTCTTTGGTGATGCCGTGGATGGCGGCGATGGTCAGCGCCAGCTTGATACGGATACTGTTGCGCGTTTGGCCCGAGTGTGGGGGATAGGCAACGAACGCGCCCGCATGTTGGACAAGTACGAGCTGGCACTTTTCGCGGCTGGGAAGCCTCCTCTGGACCGAGGCAATGCAACGTACGGCAACGCTAAGGGCGTCGTAGCACTCCGCAACGCACTCGTTCACTATTCTCCTGAATGGCACTACTTCGGCGAAGCAGGGCCGCAGCCGCCGCAGGAGCGACATCGGCTGGAGAAGACCTTGGGAGGGAAGTTCACTCCGAATTGCCTCGCCGATTCGCTCTTGCCGTTCTTCCCCGATAAGTGCCTTGGTGGCGGTTGTGCACGGTGGTCGATCGAATCCGGCAAGGCATTCTATGAAGACTTTCGCCAGAAGATCGGTCTTCCACCGGAGCGCGCTTCGGAGCTTCTCGAATGGCAGTAGAAGTCCTACCCGACCAGCGTCTCGTAGGTCATCACGTCGGAGGACATGAGCACGACGAGCGTGTCCCGGAAGAGGTACGGTTCACCCTCGACCTGGAACGGCCGGCGCACGCCGCGCGTGACGACGGCCAGGTCGTGCGCGGGATCGCCGCGCTCAGCTAGGAGCGACCGACGAGGAGAATGGACACGCGCTTCGCGCCGGTTTTCGGTTCCGAGCAAACGAGAGACTGGAACTGAACGGCGGATTCGGTGTCGACGACATCGACGATTCCGAGTCTGGCTTCGATGGCGGGGCGGTTGTTGCATTGAGCGAAGTGATAAGCGGAACGATCGGCGTGAGCGTGTCGGACGACGCAACAGCGCTCACCTTCGGACTCCGGATCTACTTCGGATCGGACTAGGAGCCAAAGGGTTCCGTCGGTTCGGTTCACGCGACAGCTGCTGCGAACGACGCAAACAGGTCCCCCGAAAGCGCGTGCTCCAACCGCCAAGTCACCGCCATCGGCCGCTCCCCCCGATGCTCCACATACGTCGCCGGCCCAAGGAACCAGAACGCCCGCTCATCCGTCCGCAACCGCGCGAACAGCATCACACTGCTCCCCATCGCCACGTGCTTCTGATACCGCACCCCCGTCTCCGAATCCGCACGCGTTGCCGACTGGCTCTCCCAGTGGATCAGCTCGCGGCTGATCGCGTAGTCGCGGTAGCGCGTCGTCGGTGAGAACTGGCCGCTCGTCTTGTCGAGCGTGAAGGCGAACAGGTCCGCCGCGGCTTCCTCCGCCCAGTACACACCCGATTGCCACGGCGCGACCTTGGCGCCGCTGCCGACGCCGAAGCCGGCCAGGATCTCGAGGCGCGTGTAGCGACCGTGGACTTGGAGCGGGACGCCCGGTTGCTCGGCGAGCGCGGTGTGGACGTGGTCGGTTCGAGTGGCGAGCACGTCGAGGAGGTCGAGCAGCTCGGCTCGGACTTGGGGGTGCTGCCAGATCAAGCGCGCGCCGTCAGCGAGCGTCGTGTCCTTGCTGACCGCTTTGTTGGTGACCGATGCGACCAGCATGCGGAGGAGGCGCCGATCGTGCTCGGACATCGCGCTCGGGTCGGGCGCCTCGCGTTCGCGCAGGAACGCTCGGAACGCGTCGATGCGCACCTCGTCGTCGACGTGCAGCAAGCGACCGCACGCGCGCCGCAGCTGATCTTCGTGGGAACCCGCTGCCGCCACCGAGAGCCCCGCCTCCTCGCGCAGCTTCGTCCAACCGCGGTTGCCCTTGTAGACGTCCTCGAGCTCGAGGTCGCTCGCTCCCAAGAACGCGGCCAAGCTCACATCGCCGCCGTCCGCGCTCTGCGCGATGAGCCGCAGCTCCTCCGCCTTCGCCGCCCAACGACTCGGCACGGCGTCGCGGATGTTGTCGAGCACGATCTTGCTGGCGACCGGATCGAGCTCCATGTGGCAACCCGCCGGCAGGAACGGGAAGCCGCCTTCGATCTGATCGATCAACTCGTTGCGGCTGCCGCCGAGCAAGGCGCGCATGCGGCGGTCGAAGCGGAACTCCTTGCGGTGGTGGCCGACGAAGTCGAGCACGGTGCACGCGGTCTTGCCCTTGCTGCGCCGGAGTCCGCGGCCGAGCTGTTGCAGGAAGAGCGTCGCGCTGTCGGTCGGTCGCAGGAGGAGGAGCGTGTCGACGGTCGGGACGTCGATGCCTTCGTTGAAGAGGTCGACGGAGAAGACGACTTGGATCGTGCGATCGGCCAGGTCGCGTAGCGCGGCGCGGCGCTCGTCGGCCGGGCTGTCGCCCCACACCGCAACCGCGGCGACGCCCGCCTCTTGGAAGACGCGCGCCATGAAGCGGGCGTGGTCGACGCTCACGCAGAAGCCGAGGACGCGCATGCGCCCCGCGGCCTCGGCGTGGTCGATCAGGTGCTTGAGCACGAGCCGCGCCCAACTGTCGTTCGCGGTCAGCACGTTGGACAAGCCCTCGGTGTCGTACCCGCGCCCGCGTTTCCACGGCACCTCGCGCAGGTCCACGCCATCGTGGATGCCGTAATAGAGGAAGGGAGCGAGCCTCTGCTGATGGATCGCGTCCCACAGGCGCAGCTCGGCGGCGATGCGGTCGTCGAACCAGCCGAGGATGGGCAGGCCGTCGCTGCGCTCGGGTGTGGCGGTGAGGCCGAGCAGCTCGCACGGCTGCACGTGGTCGAGGAGCGCGCGGTAGGAAGGCGCGGCGGCGTGGTGGAACTCGTCGACGATGACGACGTCGAAGTGATCGGCGGGCAGGTCGGCCAGGTTCGCGGCGTTGAGGCTCTGGATCGAGGCGAAGACGTGCTCGAAGCGCGTGGGCTTGTGGCCGTCGACCCACAGCTCGCCGAAGGCGTGGTCGCGGATCGCGTGGCGGAAGGTCGCGCAGCTCTGCGACAGGATCTCCTTGCGATGCGCGACGAACAGGAGCCGCGCGCGGGGCAGCCGATCGCGCAGGCGCAAGTAGTCGAGCGCGGCCATGACCGTCTTGCCCGTGCCGGTGGCGGAGACGAGCAGGTTGCGGTGGTGTCCCTGCGAGCGCGAGAGCTCGATCTGTTCGAGCAGGCGCTCCTGGAACGGCTCGGCGCGCAGCTCGACCGGGCTGAGGTAGATCTGCGGCCCGCCGTCGTCGGTGCGCTTCGTGTTCTCGAGGAACTCCTCGGCGTCGTAGGGCACGAAGTCGCCGCCGTTCCAATAGCTCTCGAACACGGCCGCGACCTTCTCGATGACGTCGGGGTTGCGCGCGCCGGAGACACGGACGTTCCACTCGAGCCCGGTGACCTGGGCCGAGTGCGTGAGGTTCGACGAGCCGATGTACGCGGTCGAGAAGCCAGAGTCGCGGTGGAAGAGCCACGCCTTCGCGTGCAGGCGAGTGAGGCTCGTGTCGTAGGACACGCGGACGTCGGCACCCGCTGAGATCAATTCGTCGAGCGCGGCGGCTTCGGTCGAACCGGTGTACGTCGTGGTCAGGACGCGGACCGGGCGGCCGGCACCGCAATGCTTGCGGAGCGCTTTGCGCAAGGGACCGATGCCGGTGCGTCGAATGAACGCCATGACGACGTCGATGCGATCCGCCGACTCGACTTCGGTGCGAATCTGGTGCCCGACACGGGGTTCGCCGGGGGAGTTCGTGAGGAGCGTGGTGTCTAGGAGGGGGATGTCAGGCGCCTTGATCGCTTCGGCTTCACCCTTGGGGTTGCGCGCTGCGACCGCCTGAAGCACCTCGGCCGACTCCCTCGGCGCTTCGTCGCCCGCGTTGGCGTTGGGAAGCGCCGCGTCGATCTGCTGAATCAAGTCACGCGCGAGCTCGATCCCCAGGGCGACTCGCTGCTTGTCGTCCACCGACGCCAAACTCCGTCGCAGCTCCCGGCCGATGTGCAGCGCAATACGGTCCGCGGCCTCCGCCGAGCGGAGGGGGGTGCGGAGCGCAACGAGGTGTCGCGCGAGGTCTCGAAGCTCCGACTCGAGCGCTTCGGTGATCAGAACCTCGTGCAATCCGCGCTGCGGGGTCGACATCCGCGGAGTCTAGGGAATCGGAAGCCCGCGCTCGCGCGAGCTCACCGACAAACTAGGGCCGTTTCTGAAGCGCCTGGCGAGCCCGCTCGCGACGCGCGCCCATCTGGGACGCGGAAGATCTTCCGAGAAGGAGCGCTTCAACACCCTCGCGGTTCAGTTGTCCTCGAACAGGCCGCCCGCGACCCAGTCGTCGAGCCCTTGCGCCGTGCGCGAAACACCACCGGCGACAACGGACCCGACGCCGCTGGCCGTGCAGAAGGCTCCCGCCGAGACGGTCGACTGCACACCGATTGCCATGTTGCTTCCACCGCCGTGCACCGAGGACTCCGGTTGGCTCGCGAGATTCTGCTGGCCAGCCGTGATCGAGGAGTGCGAGCCGCTCGCCGTATTCGTGCGGCCACCGCTGATGCACGCACGCGTTCCGCTTGCGTGGTTGCCCGAGCCGCCCAGCACGGACGACTCTTCCCCGCCGGCAACGTTCAACATGCCACCCGAGACAGCGGAACGAAGTCCGACTGCCTGATTCAGTTGGCCTCCCGAGATCGTGGACTGCTGTCCGGAGGCGATTCCTGCGTTCCCGCCGCTGATCGTGGAGAGGTAGCCACTTGCCGTTCCACTCGATCCACCGCTGATGGTCGCGAGCGGAGCCAGAATCTGATTGTCGCGACCGACGACGAGGCCCCCATAGCTCGACGCGTTCTGATGGTAGCCGCAGATGAGGTTGTGAGATCCCGTGCGGTCGTCGCCTCCAACGTGCCCGAGTTCGTTGTATCCGATGATCAGGTTTCCGAGGCCGTTGGTTGCGCCGGACGCGATGCTTGTCGGATCCATCGGGTTTCCGTTCGTCGCGCCGAGACCGTTCACGATCTGCACGTTCAGTTGGCTGATGCGAAGCGTCTTGACCGTGCCGCCAACTCCATCAGGAAGGTGCTCGATACTCATGTGGCTCAAGATCGCCGCTTGCTCCGCCGTGAGACCGAGCTGCTGCTGCTGACGCTTCGATGAGAGTTGCGCGAAGCTAACGAGGCCGAGAACGATCGCGAGCGCGCCGGCGCCTGCAATGGCTGACTTGGGGTCGATCGTGGACATGAAGAAGACTCGTCTGTGGTTGCGGGCGATGATCGAGAGCCTTGACTACCACTTCGGGAATCGAGGCTCAAACCGCGCTGCCGTGTTCTTAAGCACCGACGAACGGCTGGACGTAAGCCGCGGTGGCTAGCTAGTTGCCTCTTGGAGGCACCTGCAGGCCCTTCGGCTTGCAAAGACCCGCAAGCGCACGCTCAAGATTCGTGCGCTCTTCGCCAGGGCTCAGAGGAATGATCCCTACTCCGTCGCAGTGGGTTGGCAGGCTCGCCGCCGTCGTCGACTCGCCGGTGCTTTCGTCGAAGAACCGAAAGGCCTCACCGGGATAGAGCACCCACGAGGTCCGTACGGTCGGAAGCGCGTCGCGGTACGTGTGCATCTTGTGCAGGTCGGCGACCTTGAAGGTCGACCCGGTCTGCTTGCGTTCGTCGTCGAAGAGGTTCTCGGCGCCCTTGCGCAGCCGGAACTTCGCGTCGAGGACGTGCAGTCCGGCGCTTGCTCCGAACGGGACCGTCAGGACGACGTCGGGACGCAGCGGGATGGAGTACGACTGCCGCGGCTGCGATTTGGAGCGCGAGAACGAGAGGTTGTAATGAACAGCCGTGCCGTTTGCCCACGTCACGACCGCGCCATGTGGCAAGTGTGACTGCCATTCGGTGGCGTCGATCAGCGCGGCCTCGGTCGGACTGTCTCCCACCACGTTCCGCACGGCCTCAACGACCTGGACGTAGCACCACGACTCGTAGAGCGTCGCGATGTTCTTGATCTCGAGGAGTTCCCGCGCTTGTTCGCGCGACAGCGGCAGTCGGGTGGACAGGCGCAGGCGAACGAAGTGGTGCAGAACGTCGCGGTAGCCGCGACGGCGTTGGAGCACCGTCGACTCGGAAGGAAAGCGACGCATGGGGCCCACGTCGCTCCACATGCCATGGCTCAGAATCGGACGGAGTCTGCGTTCGAGCTCGTCGCACTGCGCGCCGATCCGGCGGGCGAAGCGTTTCGATCCCTTCCTCGCTGCGCGGGCGCGTACGTCTTCGACGATCCCTACCGCCAGGTCGAGGAACGACTTCACGAAGCGATTCTCGGGGACGTCGAAGGTCGGGTGCGTGATGGTCTCGTCGATCTCGCGTGGAAGGCGACCGTTCAAAAGCGTCGCGAGGGGTGAGGCATGCCCCGCGGGTGCGCGATCGAGGTGCCCCGTCACGGCGCGCAGCGCACTCGACGGCTCGACATGACCGGCGAGTGCGAGGGGGACTCGACGCTGGCGGCGCACGAGCCGACGGTGCGGGTCGGACAAGACGCTTCGCAGCGCGGGAAGCAGCGGGTGCGCTGTCCGTGCGCGGCCGGTGAGGGCGTGGCGAAGGTAGACGAACGCGTGATAGAGCACGTCTTCGCGGCGTGCGAGGCTGCGATCGTACGGCAGGCTTCCCGCTTCGCCGGCGGTGAACGGCAGGGACGCCGAGACACGGACGATGTCCTCGAGCATCGTGTCGAAGTCGGTCTCGCTCCACTTGCCGGTTGTGACTTCCAAGCGGCCGAGGCCGGGGACGTCGAAGTGTCCTACGGCGTTGCCGAACTCGAGCAACAGGGCGGGGCCGACGCGCGACGTACAGGATCCAGGGAGCGCAACTTGAGCCGCATCGACAGCGTCAGGCGGGCCGGTAACGACCCACGCGCGTTCGGCGTTCAATCGCCAGCCGTTCTCGGTCGCCTCGGGCGAGTCGCCGGACTTCTGATCGAGAAGGGTGAGTTGCGCTTGCTGCACGCTACTCGATGAACGAGGTGAAGCCTTGCTGGTGCAGGCGGCGAAGCATGCGCTCGAGCTTTCGCTTCGAGCGGGGGAGCAATGGATCGACGGCGCTCGCTGTGTCGGAATCGTCGGAGTCCGCGCTCGACGCTGTCGCGCTCTTCTTCGGACTCGCCCCGGTGATGCAGAAGTCGCGCAGGTCCGCGAGAACGATCTCGAGCTCCTGTTGCGTTCCATGCAGCTTGACGAGCACCTTGGAGAGGATTGCGACGTCGAGCGCGGTCCAGAGGGTCTTTGATTCTCCGCTCGCCTGCTCGTTCGCCAGATTGACGAAGCGCGCGATCTCGCTGGCAACGCGGTAACCGAAGTGGCGGTGCTCGCGCTCGAGGAGCTTGTTCAGGTCTTCGATCGTGTTGGACAGCTTCCCCGCCTCGAGCCTTCGCATCGCCTGCCAGTCTGCTGCACTCGGTTTCCGCGCGCCCAGCAACGCGCCGTTGAACTGCTCCAACGCAAGAGGGCTCTGTACCTCGTCCACATCGCCCACGTCTTCGAGCGGGCGGAACGTCGTCAAGTCGACCTCGTTGAACTCGAGCGTGAACGCGCGATCGAGGACCTTCGGGCTGAACATGTAGGTCGTCTCATCGACGTTGACCGTTCCGGTAACATAGAGGTTGCTCGGAATGTCGAGCCGTCGCGGTACAGGGTCGTCGTCGCCGTTCTCCTCTTCGATGCGCGGATCCTCGTGCAGGAGAATGGGCTTGCCCGATTCCGACGCTGAGAGGAAGTCCGAGAAGTAATGCTCGACCCGGGCAAGGTTCATCTCGTCCAGGATGAGGAAGTACGGCCGGGGCGGTCGTCCTCCACGCTTGGCACGTGCGATTTCGTCGCGGGCTTCGAGGAGCAGCCGCAACGTCGGCGTCATCACGTAGGTTCCGAGTAGCGGGTTGTGGAAGCCGAGGAGCCCGCGTGCGTCGGTCCAGTCGGGACGGACGGGGATGATCACGGAGCTGGACGGCGAGGCGTTGCGCGGGTCCTTGGTGGGGAGGTCGATCGAGAGGATTGAGGAGACGCCGTCTTCGTCTTCCTCGACGTTGAGCAGGAACGTGTCACCCTCGGTGAGGTTGTCGTCGAACCAGCCGCGGACATCACCGCTCAAGAGAACCCAGCATCGGTCGGTGTCCGGCTTGCGATACACCGACTGCGTGATCGGATCTGCGCCGGGCACACGCACTTGCAAGGGGACGTTCGTGATCGCGTCCAGCAGTTCGGGATGCTGCTCGACGAACGCTGAGTTCAGGGCGAAGCGGTGGTACTTCACCATGTAGGGAAGCACCTTGCGCGGTGTGCCGGCTTGAAGTGCGGCGATGGGTGGTTCGGTATCGACCCCTGCTTGGAACGCTCGTGCGACGGCCAGAGCGAGTTGCGTCTTGCCCGTTCCGGAGATTCCGGAGAGGAGCACGAAGCGCTTGGTTTGGAGCGCCAAGAGGTACGTCGCAACGGTCTCCTCCGGGAACTGCAGTCCGTGATTGTCGAGTTCGGCGAGGATTCCGGCGAAGTCGAGTTGGTTCGATTCCGTCTCGGGTTCCTGCCACGGGTCCGGAACGGACGCGCCGCCCAGGATCTCTTCGAGGTCCGCCGGCTTGAGGCGAATAAGCGTGCGGCGCCAGCCAGGTCGATCGACCGTTCGTTCGGCGACGTCGTCCCACTTGACCAGAAGTCGATGGCGGTGATCCGCCGCGCTCTCATCGAAGAAGTAACCACCGACGACGGTGCCGACACCCAGCACGCTTGTGGTCCCTCGGTTGGCCACGAGTTTCGCGCCGACGGGAATGCAGCGGAACTTCCAGACTTGGTTCGGACCGCCCTTGTTCCAGTCCGGATGGGCCTCGAGTTGCTCGTCGCGGCGAGCGTGGAACTCGGCCTCGTCGCAGTCCGTCAGGTCGCCCAGGTCGTCCCAGCCGATCGTGGCGACTCCCTTCTCTTTCCACATCTCCCAGTATCTACCACCGGTCTCCGGTGAAATCTTCCAGACCGGCGTCGTCTCGTCGATGACATCGGCGTTCCCACGCCGCATCCGTGCTTCGTAGGAGAGATCGTGAAAGCTATCGAACCGGTCCGAGGCGACCTTCAGAAGCTCGAAGTACTCGGACCAGTTCGCCGGCTTGGCCGAGATTCCCTGACTCTCGAGCAGCGCACGCGTGTTCGCGTCCATCGGTAGAAACTGATGCGGCGAAAGCCAGAACAGGCCCATCGTCAGTTTCCCCATTCCAACGGATCGCGCCGCCAAGGACCGGTCGAACACGGCGCCATCGATTCCGTCCGGCCCCTTCAAGACCGCTTGTCGCGCGAGCTGCCAGAGTTCGGGAATGGCGTGGGTTTCACGGTGCTTTCCTTGGTCGAAGAAACGGGAAGACTGGTTGTTCACGATCGGGATCCCGTAGACGTCCTTCGGGACGTCTGAGTCCAATTCAAACTGGTCGCGGAGCCGCGCGAACAAGTCGAATCGATGGTCGATTCTGGTTCCCCGATTGAACGTGGCGAAGAAGGTGAATGGATCGATGTCGGAGATCTTCGCGGCCTCGCCACTCGAGAGGTGCTCCATGAGATCGATCACCTTCACACCTTCCTCTTGGAGCGACGACAGCCAATCGATCAGCTCTTGTTGGCGGTCTTCGTACGTGAGGATCTTCTCGGCGAGTTCACCGTAGAAATCGATCCACGTGAACATCGGGCCTTCGATCGACGCGGAACCCACGGCGTCGTCGAACCGGGGGTCCGGGAGGTCCTCTTCCAATTCCTCCCGGAGCAGCTCGACGACTGCCGGCGAATAGCTGCGGTGAAACGCCGTGCGTTGGGAGCGTGCCAAGGCACGGTCCACGAACGCGATGTAGCCCTCTCGGAACGAGTCGACGAGCTTCAGGAAATCGGGACCGTCGAGGTAATACCCGGGGAGTCCGACGAGGTCCCTAGAGCGAATCGCTCCCTGCTCGAGGCGTTCGATCGTGTCGGCGGAAACGTGTTGCGGGTCGACGTAGACTCGCACGCCCTTCTGGGTCACGTCGAGCGTCATCATCACGCCCACGTTCATACGAACGGATCGCTTGAAGAGGCTCACGGACCACGAGCGCGGGCTTGCCGCGTGAGCCTTTCTGATCGTGTCCGCCAGCAGGCGATAGACCGCGTTGCGCGCTTCGGCGTCGGGAAGTAGGGACTCGATCGTGCTGCGAGCTGCGGCGACATCGCGGCGGCGCGCTTCTCGTCTTGCCGAGGGGCTTTCAGCGACAAGGCTTTCGTCGAGCTCACCGCGTCTGTGTCGATCGACGAGAGAACCAAGGATCGTGTTCTCGCTTTCGTCTACTTGGAAGTTGGTCCCCTGGGCGAACGAGAGGATCGACAGGTTCTCGAGTCCAGGCTCGATCTTGACTCGGCTCCGATGGAGCGGTGGGGCTATCGAGTCCTCGATCGCTAGGACGACGGACTCACTTCCGATCGCTAGCCGCGAGGCGTCGCGAAGAAACGGGCGTTCGTCTTCGGGCAGCTCGCGAACGGCGGGCTCGGTGGTGATCCGGCCCACGCCGACGATTCCCCCGTCGCGGCCCGACTCCCACAGATAAACGCGGTCGCCAACCTGGACTTGGTTCCGCGCTTGCTTGGCCGAGAACTGAATCTGGTCCAGAGCGGCGCATGCACCGCGGATGTCGAAGATCTCGGGGTTCGCCTGGAAGATCCAAGCTCTCGAAGACGCCGTTCCTTGCAGCTCACTCACCGGGACCCCCTCTCTCACGGATGTACTCGCGCCCTCGCGACGAGGCGCGGAATTCCGGGTTCAGCACGCGTCGTACGATTGCATTGGGTCGAACGGAGCGGGCCCCCGCTTCTGGACGTGCATTGTGCTTATTGCACGGCGACCGACCAACCCCGCGCGAAGGTCACGACGGTAGTTCGCCGGGCGCCGGTCCGCGGCGAGGACGTCCCAGAGCTTTGAATTGTGGCGCGCGGCCGAAGCCCAACCGCCGTCCCTCCACACCCCTCAACCTGGCACGCTCCACACCCCCCACGCTAGACTCCCCACCCGGTACCCCATGAACGACACCAGCGGAATCCCGCACGCGCAGGAGCCCGCCGGGGATGCCAAGCCATCGCCCGCCGGCGAGCAGCCGGGCGATCGCATCGATGGCTACACGCTCGTCGAGGAGATCGGCGCGGGTGGCATGGGCACCGTGTGGCTCGCCGAGCAGGAGCAGCCCGTTCAGCGTCAGGTCGCGCTGAAGATCATCAAGCTCGGGATGGACACGCGGCAGGTGGTCGCGCGCTTCGAGGCCGAGCGGCAGGCGCTCGCGTTGATGGATCATCCTTCGATCGCGAAGGTGTACGACGCCGGGGTGACGGAGACGGGGCGGCCGTACTTTGTGATGGAGCTCGTGCGGGGGGCGCCGATCACGGAGCTCTGCGATGACGAGGGGCTGCCGACGGCGGAGCGGCTCGCGCTCTTTCGGCAGGTCTGTTTGGCGGTGCAGCACGCGCACCAGAAGGGGATCCTGCACCGTGACCTGAAGCCGTCGAACATCCTGGTCACGAGCGTCGATGGGGTGCCGCAGCCGAAGGTGATCGACTTCGGGATCGCGAAGGCGATCGAGAAGCCGCTCACCGATTCGAGCCTCGCGACCGAGGCCTTTCAGGTCATGGGCACGCCCGAGTACATGCCGCCCGAGCAGGCTGCGGGTCAGGACGTCGACACGCGCGCGGATGTCTATTCGCTCGGCGTCGTGCTGTACGAGCTCCTGACCGGCGCGCCTCCGTTCACGCGCACGACCAGCGGGCTCGACGACCTGGGGAACTTGCTGCGGCAGATCCACCACGTGACTCCGCCCAAGCCTTCGACGCGGGTGAGCGAACTCGGGGAAGCGCTGCCGGGGGTCGCCCGGATGCACGGCGTGCAGCGCGGCACGTTCACGCGCTCGCTGCGCGGCGACCTCGACTGGATCGTGATGAAGGCGCTCGAGAAGGATCGCGAGCGGCGTTACGCGACGGCGCTCGAGTTGGCGGAGGACATCGGGCGGCATCTGGCGAACGAGCCGGTCGTCGCGTCGCCGCCCAGCACGACCTACCGCGTGCGCAAGTTCGTGCGTCGCAACCGGCTGACGGTCGGTGCGGGCGCGGTGGTGCTCGCGACGCTCGTCGTCGCCACGATCGGGCTCGGCTTGTTGTACTCGCGCTCGCTCGCCGCCGAGGCGCGGGCGACGCGGCAGGCCGAGACGTCGCGGCAAGCGTTGGGCTTCATGACCGGGATGTTCGAGGTCTCGGACCCGAGCGAGGCGCGGGGCGAGACTGTGACCGCGCGCGAGATCTTGGATCGTGGTGCGGAGCGCATCGATCGCGAGCTGGCCGATCAACCGGAGATCCGAGCGACGCTGGCGGCGACGATGGCGAACGTCTACCGCGGACTTGGGCTCTACGACCGGGCCGAACAGCTGATGGGTTCGGCCGCGCGCATTCGGAGCGAGCTCTTCGGCGAGGAAGATCCCGAAGCGCTGCGCTTGTCCGCCGGGATCGCGGCCCTGTGGACGCGCCAGTCGCGCTTCGACGAGTCGGAGAAGTTGCTGCGCGAGACGCTCGAGCGGCAACAGCGTGTGCTCGGACCCGATCACATCGACGCGCTCGACACGCGCTTGTCGCTGAGCTCGGTGCTCGAGCTGCGTAGCGAGTTCGACGAGGCCGAGGCGCTCGCGCGCGAGGTCCTGGAGGCTGTGCGCCGCACCCTCGGCGAGGATCACGAGCTCGCGCTCCTCGCCCAGAACCGGCTGGGGCTCGCTTGCGAGGCGGCCGGCCGCTTCGACGAGGCCGAGACGCAGTTCCTCAACGGACTCGAGGTGCGCCGGCGCACGCTCGGTGGCGATCATCCCGAGACGCTCGTCACGATCACCAACCTCGGCGAGCTCTACATGCACATGGGGCGCTTCGAGGAAGCGGAGGCGCAGTTCGTGGAAGCGCAGGAAACGGCGCGCCGCGTCTTCGGCGACGAACACCCGCGCTTCCTCGCGCACCGGTCCAAGCTCGGTCTGCTCTACGGCGAGCAGAAACGCTACGAAGAGTGCGAGGCGCTCTATCGCGAGGTCATCGAGATCCAGCGCAGGACGCTCGGCGACGAGCACATCGACACCCTGCTGTCGCTCAGCACGCTGGGCGTCGCGCTGTCGAATCAGGAGCGCTTCGACGAGGCCGAGCAGTGCTACCTCGAAGCGCTCGAGGGTCTGCGCCACCAATTGGGAGAGCGCAGCGAGCACACGCTCAGCGTCACCGGGAACATCGCGATCCTCTATCTGGAGACGGGCCGGCTCGACGAAGCGGAGGAGTGGGCGGCGAAGACCTACGAAGGGTCGCAGGCGCTCTACGGCGAGGATCACCCGCACACGATCCTGCGCCTCGAGAACCTCGCCAACGTCACGTACAAGCAAGGCGACGAGGCCGGTGCGGCGGAGATCCTCGAACAAGTCCTCGAGGGCCGGCGGCGCGGCCTCGGCAACGAACATCCCGCGGTCACGCGCACCCTGGTCAACCTCTCGGTCGTGCTCGGATCGATCGGAGACAAGGACGGCGCGCGTGCTGTCCGCGAGGAGCTGCTCGAACGCACCCTCGCCGGCTTGGGTTTCGACTACGCGACCGTCGCCGAAGAGCTCGAAGACCTGGCCCGCGACCTCATTCGTGGCACCGAGTACGAGCACGCCGCGGACTGCCTGGCCGAGGTCCTGCGCATCCGCCGCGAGGCCCTCGGCCCGGACGACCCGCTGACGCTCGTGACGATGCGCGACAGTCTGCAGATCGCGATCCACCTCGACCGCTGGGAGGACGCGGAGGCGCTAGCACGCGAAAGCTACGAGGCGCACGTGCGCGTCTTTGGCGCGGCGGACTCGCGGACTTCGCAGTGCCTGCACCTGATCGTCGCGGGGTACGAGCAGCTGGGGGACGAGGCGCAGGCCGAGGCGTGGCGCGCGAAGCTGTAGGACGTGGTGAATACGGAGTCGCACACCACACGCAATGATCCCGTCGACAGGTGCCGCACCAACTTACGAGTCGGCGGATGCTCGAGGAGCGAGGGTCGCTACCAGGTCCTGGCGGACGATCCAGAACGCAACCGCCATGTGGCCCGGATCGTTCGCGATCGCGCGGTGAGCGAAGCTTGCGGCTGGTGCGGTACGTTTCGGCGGAGTTCTTGCGGGTGGTGTGCGACTCGGTATCGCACGCTACTCCCTGAACACATCGAGCACCACGTGCAAGCTGTCCCACTTCGGCTCCTCGATCTTCCGCACGCCGAGGACACGCTCGCCCTCGAGCGTCTCGACCATCTTCAGCGAGTTCCACTTCCCCCAAGCCTGCAAGAGCCGCGCGTCGCCCGCTCGGTCCGGCCCGTTTGATAGGTCCACTTCGACCAGGCCGTCGGAGGTCAGGTAGAAGAGCCGTGAGCCGTCCTTCGACCAGTGTGGCCGGGTTCCGCCGGAGCGGGAGACTTGCCAGCGGCCGACGCCTTCGGGGAACGGGCGGACGTAGACCTCGCGGGTTTCGCTCTCGTCGGATTCGTAGGTGAGCCAGGTGCCGTCGGCGGAGAGGGACGCGAAGAGTTCGTTGTAGGGGCCGGTGAGGATCGGGCGGGGGTCGCCGGCGCGGCCGTTGGCGTCGAGGGGGAGGGCCAGGACGTCCGTGCGGTTGGAGGAGTCGGCTGCGTAGTAGACGAGGAGCTTGCCGTCCGGCGTGGCGCAGCTGGGGTAGAGGTCGTGCTCGGAGGCGAGCAAGAGCTGCGGGGCGTCGCTGCCGTCCGCGCGCTGCCAGTAGAGATCGAAGGTGCCGCTCTTGTTGTAGGGGAAGATCACGCGCTCGCCGTCCGCGCTCCACATCGGGTCGTTCGTGTCCCACCCGCCGGTGATCAGTCGCGTCGACGCGCCGCGGCGCAGGTCGTAGACCGTCAGGAAGTCGTTCCCGCCCCCGGTCGAGACCGCGATGCGTGTTCCATCGGGCGAGACCACGGGGACGAAGTACTCGGCCGGCGGGAGGTGGATCGGCTCGCTCTCCGTTCCGTCCGCGTCCAGCAACACGAGCTCGTTGTAGGTGTCCTCGGGACCGCCGGGCAGATACACCAGCGTCCCGTTCGCCGAGATGGCGTACTGCGCGCTGCCGTTCATGTCGGACGTCACCAGGTCGTCGACGACCTCGAAGGGCGCGCCCGACACCTGTCCCGACGCCGGATCGAAGACGACGGCGTGGAGCCCGCCGGCGCGGCCGAACAAGAGGTGCCCGCTCGTCGCGTAGCGCGGCGCGGCGCCCCCGCGGAGGACGGTCTCGACGGCGCCGGTCGCGAGCGAGATCTTGACGATGTCCGCCTCGTCGTAGCTCTTGGTGGTCGACCGGCTGAGCGTCGCGAGGACGGCGTCGTCCCCGGGGAGGAACGACGGCGCGCGATAGCTCTTCTCGCCCTTCGTCCAATCGGGGGGCGCGACGGGTTCGGGCTCGCCGCCGTCCTCGGGAACCACGCAGAGGCCCCCGCTGATGCCGAGGGTGAAGACGATCGTGCCCTTCCTCGACCAGTCGCCCCCGCGACAGTTGTCCGGCACGTCGCAGAGGTCGAGCACGGCGCCGCCGGTCCGCGGGATCTTGCGCAGCTTGCCCGCTTCGGGGTCGAAGAACGCGATCCACTCGGCGTCCGGCGAGAAGAACGGAGCCTCCGCGTGATCGGTTCCAGGGAGAGCGACGCACCGGAAGCTGCCCAGGTCGCGCACGTAGAGCTGCGTGACCTCCGTGTCCTCGACGAAGCCGCAGAAGACCACCCACCGTCCGTCGTCGCTGACGTCGAGCGCGAAGTTCCCGGGGGTGAACACCTTCGTTCCGGGCGGCAGCTCGAGCGCGACGCGGCGCGTGGGTTCGTTCGCGGGGGGCGGCGACGACTCGACGCCGAAGGCGAGCCAGGTCGCGATCGCGCCCGCAGCCGCGGCCACGCCCCAGGCGAGCTTCGCGCCCGAGCCCGCGGCCGCCGCCGGTTCGCCTCCCTCCTCGCGTTGCGCGAAGGCGTCCGCCAGCTCGAGGCGCGCGTCGCCGACGTCGCGCAGGCGCTCGTGCGGGTCCTTGACCAGGCAGCGCTCCATCAGGCGCCGCACGCGAGCGGGAACTCCCGCGGGGAGCGCCGTCCAATCGGGCTCGCGCTCGAGGACGCCGGCGAGCACGTCGCTCAGCGACTCGCCGTCGAACGCGCGCTTCGCGGTCAGGCACTCGAACAGCACGCAGCCGAAGGCCCAGTTGTCGACGCGCCGGTCGATCGGCTTGCCGCGCGCTTGCTCGGGCGCCATGTACGTCGGCGTCCCGAGCAGGCGTCCGGCTTCGGTCGCCAGGACGCTGTCCGTGCTCGAGCCGTCCGTGCCGGGCACGGCGGGTTTCGCCAAGCCGAAGTCGAGCACCTTGACCTTCCCCTCCGGCGTGAGGCGCACGTTGGCCGGTTTCAGATCGCGGTGAATGATCCCCGCCTCGTGCGCCGCCTCCAGCCCCTCGGCGATCTGACGCGCGACGTCGATCGCCTCGCGCACGGGCAGCGGACCGCGCGCGAGCCGATCCTCGAGCGACTCGCCCTCGACGAGCTCGAGCACGAGGAAGCAGGTGTCGTCGACCTGGTCGACGCCGAAGATCTGCGCGACGTTCGGATGGTTCAGCGAGGCGAGCGTGCGCGCCTCGCGCTCGAACCGCCGCAGCCGCTCCTCGTCCTCGGCGAAGTGCTCCGGCAGCACCTTGATCGCGACGTCGCGCTGCAGCCGCGGATCGCGCGCCCGGTAGACCTCACCCATGGCGCCGGCGCCGAGCGGCCCGAGGATCTCGTAGAGCGACAGCTTCTGGCCGGAAGTGAGAGTCATCCTGGCGCCGAGTCTAGGGTGAATACGGAGTCGCACACCACCCGCAATTGTCCCGTCGACAGGTGCCGCACCAACTTGCGAGTCCGCGGATGCTCGAGGAGCGAGTGTCACCACCAGGTCCTGGCGGACGATCCAGAACGCGACCGCCGTGTGACCCGGCTCGTCCTCGATCGCGCGGTGAGCGAGCCTTGCGGCTGGTGCGGTACGTCTCGCCGGAGTTCTTGCGGGTGGTGTGCGACTCGGTATCGCATTACTCGACGACTCGGCAGGTCTCGCGATACCGGCACAGTCCGTTCGCCCAGCGGATCTGCTCGGGCGTGCGGCACTCCGGTTCGAACAACGCGGCCGTGCCGACGAGGATGCACGCGCACTTCGCGCGGCTCGTCGCGACGTTGAGGCGGTGTGGGTCGTACAGGAACGACATGCCGCGCGGTGCGTCCTGGGCGGTCGAGCTCGTGAGCGAGTAGATGACGACGGGCTGGCCCTGGCCTTGGAAGCGGTCGACCGTGCCGATGGCGAGGTCGGGCAAGCGCTCGCTCAGCGCCGCGACTTGCGCGTTGTACGGGGCGATCACGAGCAGGTCCTCCGCGGTCAGCGGATGCGCGACGCCGTCGCTGTCCGTCCACGTCACGCCGGGACGCAAGAGCGCATCGACGACGCGCTCGACCGCGTCGACTTCTTCGTGCGCGACGCTCTGGTTGTCCGCGTGCTCGGTCGGCACGAGGAACAACCCCGCGCCCGCGAACGGCGTGTCGCCGGCGAGCGCGTGGTGCGCGCAGCCCGCTTCCGAACGCAGGCGCCCTTCGTAGAAGACCTCGGACGTGTAGTCGCAGAGGCTCGGCGCGAGGCGGCGCGTCTGTTCGAGGAAGAGCCCGAGGTCGGGCGGCATGGTCTGATGCTCGCCGAGCAAGTGGTTGAGCGCTGCGACCTCCGCGCCTTCGGGATGCGCGCCGCGTTGCGGTTGCTGGAGCTGCAGCGGGTCGCCGAGCAGGATCAGGTTCTTGGTCGCGCGCGCGCAGGCCAGGACGTGGGCGAGCGACATCTGGCCCGCCTCGTCGAGGAAGAGGTAGTCGAGCTGGTCCTCGCAGTCTTCGGCGGCCCACAACCACGCGACGCCGCCGACGACCTTGCCCTGGTCGAGCGCGGCGAGCGCGCCCTGCTTGTCGACGTGTTCGAGATCGGCGGGCAACACCTCCGTCGACTTGGGCCCGCGCGAAGTCGGCTTGTGTGCGGCGGAGAGCGCGACGCCCTCCTCGCGCGCCGCCTCGAGCACACCGTCGAGCAAGTTGCGGACGACCTTGTGCGACGTGGCGCTGATGCCGACGCGCTTGCCCTCGCTCGCGAGCGCGAGGATCACGCGCGCGCCGGTGTACGTCTTGCCCGAACCGGGCGGGCCCTGGATCGCGAGCACGCCGCCGTCGAGGTCGCGCGCGACGTCGAGCATCGCGGCCAAATCGTCCGCCGCATCCGGATCGCGCAGCGCCGCGCGCGCGCCCGTCGTGCGCGGCGCGCGTCGCAGGAGCAGATCGCGACCGGCGCGCAGCTTCGCATCCGGCGCGTCGACTCCGTACTCGGCGACCCAACGTCCGAACTCGAGCAGCGACTTGTCGAGCGGCTTCGGCGGCACGCGGTCGTACGCGTGCACATGCAGCGGGTGGTACCCGACCGCCGCCTTCGACTTCTTGATCTCGAGCACGCCGCGCGCCGCGTCGCACGCGTGCACCGTCCCGACCTTGAGCAGCGGATCATCGAGCTCGGCGAACAGGTCGCGCACGTCGTCGCCCGGCTTGAGCGACAGCTCCTGCGCGGGGAAGCGATAGCGGTGCACCGGCGTGTGCGCCTTCCCCTGCTTGCCGAGGTCCTCGACGAACTCGAGCCACACCGCCGCCTTGCGGTCCTCGATCAGGTCGTCGACCTCCGCATCGCGCCGCGCGAAGTACTCCCAGAACGCGACCTTGTCCTCGCGCCGGAAGTAGTCGAGCAGGTGCGCCAGGTGCCAGCGCGCGGCTTCGTCGTCCGTGCGCTCGACCGGATCGTCGGGCAAACCCGCGACGAGCGCGTCGAAGACTTCGGCGACCTCCTTGCTCTTCTCCTCGGCGGGTTCCGACGCCGAGCCATCCTTGATGGGCGGCCGCTCGAACTCCGCACCGCTCGCCAAGAGCTCCTCGCGCTTCCCCTCGAGCCAACACTGCAACGCGATGAGCGAAAGACAATCGTCGCGGTTGTACCCCTCGACGTGCTCGCGATCCTCGCCCGTGATCTCCTCGGGCACGCCCTGCTCGAGCGCGCACGCCACGCGCCGCAGCGCAGGCGAGGCCTCCTCGCGCAGCTCGACCTCGCGCGTGTATCCGAAGAACGCCTCGAGCGGTTTGAGCGAGTAGCTCTCGACGCTCGCGCGCACGCCCTGGCGCGTGACGGCGTACAGGTCGACGAAGCGCTCGCCGCGGAGCAGCGTGTCGAGCTCGTCCTCGCGCGTCGCGTGGCGCATCGCGAGGCGGCGGAGCGCGGACGGTTCGTAGGGCGCGTAGTGGTAGATGTGGAGGCCGGGGAACTCGACCTGCCGCGCGAGGACGAAGTCGACGAACGCCTCGAACGCGCGCTTCTCCTCCCCGCGATCGAGCGCCCACAGCCCGCGGTACTGTTGCGCGCCGTTCGCGTCGACGAACGCGTAGCCGGTCAGGTACTCGAGCCCGCCGCCCTCGACGTACGGGTTGCCCTCGAAGTCGAGGAAGACATCGCCGGGCGTCGGCGCGGGCAGACGCGCGAGTCCGCGCGCCTCTTCGTGGGCAAGCAGCTCGGTGACGGGCTGCTGCGTACGCCGACCTTCGAGCTGCACCGCCGCCTGGCCTTGCAGCTTCTCGTAGGTCGCCATGCGCCCGCGCTTGGGCGCTTCGGCGAGCGGTGCCGGCGCGCTCGCGAAGGCCGCGAGCGTGTCGCACCCCTGCCGCTCGATCTCCGCCGCATGCGCCGAGGGCATCCCGGCGACGAGCGACAGATGGTCGTCCTCGTGCCGCCGCTCGTCGCAACGCTTCCACCAACGACAGATGTCGCAGTGGGGGACGGGCGCCGGGTAGACCTCGTCGCGCTCTTCGTCCGCGACGAAGGCCTCGAGCTGCGCGCGCACCAGCCGGTAGTACGCGTGGTAGTCGGCGAAGCGAAACGCCTCCGCGGGGAACCCGTCGCCCGGCTTGACGACATGCATGCGCTCGGCCGGCCGACCCTGAACCGTCGCGAGCAGGTCGGCGTAGAGGCAGAGCTGCAACAGCGTGCCGGCGCGCGTCTCCTGCGCGAGCTTCGTGTCGACGATCTCGTACGACCACGCGCCGAGTTCGCTGGGCTCTTCCACACGCCGCAGGATGTCGGCGTACCCGTGAAAGCGCGCGTCCTCGAGGTGCGCTTGCACGATGACGTCGACGCCGTTGCGCGCGGCTTGGAGCGTGCGCTCCGTGTTGTCCGCACCCTTGAAGTCGCCGAGATCGACGACGTTCAAACCCTGCGAGCGCAGGTGCTCGACGTACGCGAGCTCGTGCGCGATGCCGCGCTCACGCAGCAGCTCGAGCGAAGCGTCGTGCCACTGCGGCTTCGCGAGCTCGCCGGCGCGGACTCGCACGTCGAGTCCCGTGAGGTGCTTGCAGGCGAGGTGGTTGGCGAGGTTTGTGGCGGTGAGGCGAGCGGTCATGGGGCTTGGCTTCGGGTCGCCCGGATCGTGCGCGGGAGTCGCGACGGGGCGCACGAACTGTAATCGGAGACGCGCGCCACGGGGGCCGCCGATCGCGAACGAGCGGCGGTGCCGAACCGCGATGCGGCGAGGCGGCGGCGCGACCGCCGCGCGTCATGCATGCCAGCTCTCTCGTCGGAAGAACACCGGCGTGATTTGGCGAACCCCGAGCGGTTCCGTCGGGTCCTCGTATCGCCACCCGTTCCCACAGGACACAACGACAAGGAAACCCAAGATGATCGCAAAGTACTTGCTGACCATGGGCCTGGCGGTGATCCCGCTCGCGCCGATGCGTTGCTCCACGACGGGCGAGGTGGACTACGACGTGAAGCTCTACGTCGACTCGCCGATCGGGAAGCTGGGTGTGGAGGCCCACGTCGAGTACTCGGGTTCGCAGCCCGAGCGAACGCTCGAGATCCACAACGACTCCGCGGGCCCGATCTGCGGGACTGTCGAGTTCCTGGATGCCGACGGTAACGTCATCGATCCGCCGGGAACGATCGCGCTCGAGCTCGCGGAGGGGGAATCGGCCGTGGTCGACGTGCCCGCGGAAGCGACGCATCACAAGCTGACGGAAACGGATTGCGATTCAGGAGATGGCGCCCGTCGCGGGAGTCCGAGCCCGGGACGTCCGTTCCAGATGCAGCTGGACACCTACAGCTTCCGGTGGGGCGCCTCGACGCATGACGTGACCGGGGCGCGCACGAGCAAGGAGGTCCAGCTCGAGATCACGACCGCGAATGGTTCGCTCCACGATGCCAACCTCGTCGCGGACTTCCTCTTCGCCCACGGCCCGAGCACACCGGTTCCGAGCTGGATGATGCGACGCATCGCGCCCGAGGGGATCGAAGTGCTTCTCTACGTCGAAACGGCCTACGCGAGCGACGGCGTGCACTTGATGGTCGCCGATCGCGATCGCTTCGCCGAGATGGGCTTGGTCCTGAATGGGACGCCCTACGCGACGCTCGACGACGGTTCGCGCTCGACGAGCGGTGCCGGCTGGGACGTCGTGAGCTTCTTCATTCCGAATCATTCCTTCGTATACTCGTGGGTTCCCGGAGCGACCTGGACCAACACCTTTCGAGTGACCAACGTCTTCCACGACAAACCCGACGTCGAGTACCGCGGTGATCTCACCTTCGCATCGAACTAGCAGACTGTGGCAGAAGTCATTCACCCGCAGAACGCCGTCCTCCACTCCGGCTTGGCCCCCGAAAGCCTCGCCGAATCCACCGATTCGCCTACGTTTCCGGAGACCAACCCGCAGCGGATGCCGACGCTCTGCGGGCGAAGCACTTTCGCCACGGCCTGCTAGGGCGTGGCTGCTCGGCGCGACGCTCTGTTTGGCATCGTCGTGCCGGGCGGTCGTCCACACGACCGAAGGGACCGTGTGGGCGACCAGCGAGGAGATCGCGCGGCGCGTCGGCGACGACCTGCTCGCGCGTGGTCCCGTGATCCGCGAGCGGCTTCGATCCTCCCGCGGACGGCCGACGGTGGTGATCGGTTTCCTCGGAGTCGGCGACGATCACGGCCAGGACGGTGCGGTGACCGAGAAGTACATCCTCCTGAAGGAAGGGAGGGCCGAGAGGCTCCTGGTGCACGAGCTCGTGCACTACTACAGCGTGAACGGCCCGCTTCAGAGACTGCCCCACATGGTCGAGGAGGGCATCGCCTACTTGGTGGGTTGGGACGAGTCGGGCTTCAAGCGCTACTCGCTCGAGTTGCCATCGGAGATGGCGGTCGAGCTCGCCCTCACCGCGACGAGGGATCAGGCGCAGTCCTGGGGGACCGAGAGCTACCTCTACCGTCAAGTGATGATCGCGGCGTGCTGGATCGCGTCGACGTTCGGCCTCGAGGAGCTCCAGTCGTTGTGCGCGAACGCGCCGGACGACGACCCGGGGTGGATGGTGAACGCGCTCCGCGAGCGATTGCCTTCGTTGCAGGACGAGCCGCGCCGCGCTTCGTTCGAGGTCAACCGTTTCTAGTCCCGCCAGCACAGCTGTGATCTCACGTTCGAATCGAACGCGGGTCGGACTGCTCGGCGCGGCGGTCGTCCTCGCCGCGTCGTGCCGAGCGATCGTCCACACGCCCGAAGGAACGGTGTGGGCCAAGCGCGCCGAGGTCGCGCGCCGCATCAGCGAAGACCTGCTCGTGCAGGGACCCGCCGTGCGGCAGCAGCTCCGGTCCTCGCGCGACGTTCCGGTGGTGGTCGTCGACCTTGTGAAGTTCCCCGAGAGCCACGGAGCGGATGCGGTCGTGACGGAGAAGTACATCTTGCTCCATGAAGGGAAGAGCGAGACGCTGCTCGAGCACGAGCTCGCCCACTACTACGCGCTGAAGGACCCGCTCGGAAAGCTGCCGTTCATGGTGCAGGAGGGCCTGGCGCTCCTGGTCGCGTGGGACGTGACGGGGCCGGATGCACGAACCCTGCGGTTGCCGTCCGAGTTGGCCGTCCACCTCGCGCTGACGGCGACCTGCGATGAGGCCCTGTCGTGGTGGCTCGGGAGCAAGCTCTACAGCGAAGTCTCCCTCGCCGCGGTGTGGATCTGCGCGACGATCGGCCTCGAAGAACTCCAGGCGATGTGCGCGAGCGCGCCGGACGACGATCCCGAGTGGACGGTGGATGCGCTGCGTGAGCGCCTTCCGTCCCTGGCGCACGAGCCGCGCCGTGGGTCGTTCGACATCGACGGCTTCTAGCCGCGGCAGCGTGGTTTCTCGCTGGGCGACGTCGGCCGATTCGCGGGACGGGGCGCTTCCTCCCTCCCGCGAACTCTGCACTCATGCTGGGGTCGCGCGCGCTCATCCGTTGCGCGAAGGGGTTCGCCGGGCACGGGTTGGCGTATATGGAATTAGGCATGCAGTGAGCGCGAGCGACAAGCCGCTCCGGTGGCACGGCGGGGCGCGGATTCAAACGCCTCCCGTTGGTGAGGCCGCGCGCCGCGACCTCGGTGTCGCCCTTCGGGTGCTGCAACGAGGCGCCCAACTCTCGATGCCTTGCTCTCGGCCGATGCCGTCGATCGGAGCGCGTTGCTTCGAACTGCGCGTCCTGGATCGAGGCAAGCCATGGCGATTGGTGGATCGAGCGGATTCCGACGCGATCCTGGTCGTGGATCTGTTCCGCAAGACGACCCGAACGACTCCGAAGCAGGCCATCGAACGATGCCGTCGGCGGTTGCGCCGCTACGACGACGACCGGGAGAGCCCACGATGACGCGACGCAAGAGAACGACCTGGGTCGAGACCGACGCCACCACGCTCCTCGGCCTGACGCCCCAAGACCGAGTCCTCGTCGAGCTTCGCGCCGCGCTCGCCGTGGCTCTTCAACGCGCGAGGAAGCGCAAGAAGCTGACCCAGGCGCAGGCCGCCGAACGCATCGGTACGTCGCAAGCCCAGGTCTCCAAGATGGGAGCCGGCCAATCGTCGATCACGGTCGACCGCTTGCTCAAGGCGCTCACCGCGCTCGGCATCTCGCGGCCTGCGATCGTGCGCGCGCTGAGAAGTGCGGCGTGAGCCGGCAAGTTCGCGGCGGGACGGCTAGCCCCGCCAGAAGGAAGTCCGCGGGACAGGTCGCACTCGTCGCTCGCGGTGCATCGGCGAGCATGGGGCACCGGCGCAGTCCGATCCGGTCAGCCCCCGAACCGGGTCGACTCACGCGCGACGCGGCTCGACGGAACGACGAACATTCCTGATTCGCTCCGCCCGTCCGTACGAATCGTCCAGCGATACTCCCCGCGCGGGATGCGGCGAACGACGAGCTTGCCCGACGCATCGGTGCGGAGTCCGTCGCTCTGCACGCGGCCGGCCTCGAGCCACGCGATCACCGACTCTCCTAACTCGACGGATTCCAGCTCCACGGCAACGCCGGCAACTGGGACTCCCTCGTCGTTTTCGACGCGAGGCTCGAGATCACCGAGCGCGCGCATCTGGACTCGAGTCGGACGCGCGTCGACGAACGCTTGCGCCTGGGTTTCGATGTTCCAGTAGTCGGGATGAGTGAGGCGGGCCGTGTAGGTCGCCGGCGTAAGCTTGGCTCGATCGACGAAGCCGGTCGCATCGGTGCGGAGCGGGTCGGTGTAGGGCTGCCGGGCTTGATCGATGATGGTACACGTTCCTCGTCACGTCGGATTCGAAGCCGCGGGGAAGGCGACCGCACGCCCTCGAGGGCGTTGCGGACGTCGCGGTGATCCGAAACAAGACAGCCGTCGCCAAGTACTGCTCGAAGTACGTCGTCAAGGGCGGCGCCGTCGAGCTGTTCGGCCTCGCGGCCGGCGCCTAGCGCCCGAATGCGTGCGCTGGCGGGCGACGAGCCCCCTCGTCTTGACCGAAGGAATCTGCTCCTCACGCGCGGCCCCGGAGCCGAGCGACCAACACTCCTCGAAATTGAGCTAGACAACTAGACGTGCGGGCCGTTACCTGGCCGAACGGCGAATGGCCCGACGGAGAACGAGGAGGCTTATCATGGTCGCACAGTACGGCATATCAGTTTACATTGTCACGTTCCGGGATAGGTACGGGCGCCGACCTTGGACGTCCGAGAAGCATGGCACAGAAAACACCTATGAAGCGATACACGACTATCTAAGAAGCCGAAAAGGCCAGTTGCGGATTGTAGGCGGCAGCGGCCCTGGCAGTGGGTATGCCCCAGGAACTAAAGCGTTCTCTGTTGCGCGAATTGACCCCGTTGCTCAGGCACGCATAATCGCAGGGGCCTTGTACTACGGGGAAGCTGGCTCCGTCAGGGACGTCATTAGCCTTGACACCAACAAGACGACAAAGACGATCGCTGAGAATGAGGCGCCTGTCGCGCCGTTCTACTACCGCTTCGATCTGCCAATCGGACTTCGATACGGCGTTCTTTACCTTCAGACAACCGGGCAGATAGGGGTGAAGAGCGCCCTATCCGCCGACTTGAAAGACTACTTCGAATCTTACGGCGCAGACTCCGGGACTTCGATCTCGCTATCGCCATTGGCAGCGAAGCAGGCTATGGAGGCATTCGTCGGACAAGGCATCATGAACGAGATAGTCCTCGTCAACGAAGGCCGGTCCGTTCGAACTCGAAAAGCCCTTTCTCGCACTCACGTGGGAGGGAAACCGCTTGGCGAACTCGATCGTATCGAGGTCAAGATAAAGAGAAAGGGCGGCTGGATGGGGATGCGCAACCCGCTCAAGAGGATTGCGCGGGGAGACGCAGACCCCACCGACATGCTAAAGGGGGTGGTCCCCTACGACGACATGAAGATTAAGGTAAGGGTGGGGCGTCGGACTCAGCAGTTCAGCATGATAAAACCCGACGAGAGCCCCATCCGCTACGATGTCTCAGGCAAGATCGACCTTCGGAGCGGACACCCGACATTTACTTCCATGGACGCCGCTGTTGTCGACCTCACGGCGATGGTTCGGGGCATACTTGAGACATACCATCCTGCCTAGAGGTGCGTGATCGTGGACGAGCTAGCCAAAATACTTCGCGCGAATTTCTCGCCACACCGAGTGGGTCGCGGACGTGTGTTCTCTCCGGTCGAGTTAATCATTTACGGGATAATACCTTTAGCGGGCGGAGCGGCACTGAGCTGGAGGCTTGGCCGCCCTTCCGAGGAATATCTTGCGCTCCTTATAGCCGTCTACGGAGTTCTGGCCGCAGTCTTGGTGGGATTGCTTCCGATCGTATACAGCATTGCAAGTGGCACCTACACCGCGCACGCAAAGGGAGAGTACCCGGCGATCGACCATGAACGTCGCCGACTAGAAGTGCTCCAGGACCTGTACTCCACGATATCGTACGGAACAATTCTGCTTGTGGCCGCTCTAGCGTCGTTGATCGCGATGCTCTTCTTGCCCGACCCAGCGACCAGCGACAATACCGAGTCGACCCTGGCTGTCCTTGAGTGTTTCGTGTATTTTGTCGGGTGCTCTACTATCCTCTCTATTCTCAATGTAGCCATGGGCGTATTCACGTCAATGGAGGATCAAGTATGCAAAGCGAAGGAGCGGCTAGAGAAGCAAGCGAAGGTGCCCGAAGTAGGCGATGAACACGAGACCTCTCCATAGGTGCGGCGTTCTTGGCTGCGCTCACGGTTGGGGCTGAGCGGCATGCGCCTTGCCGGTCGGGCCTCGTGGGCTGAGAATCAGCAGAGAGTTGAACGAGTGCGACTCATTGCGACTGCGGCGGGATCGCACCCTCACTCGGCAGTCGAGCTTGTGGACCCCACGGCTGCTCACGCGGAATACGTTGACGACAGGGAGCCGATCCGAGTCACGTGGAATCCGCAAGGGGCGAGCGTGGGCGCTACGATTTCTTACGCCCCTTCCGTCGCTCTTTGGCTCTTCGATGAATCTCGCGCCATCCCACGAAGGTCGTAAGCTGTTCGATCGTTCCCGCGTTAACGTCCTGGTCATGTTCTGGTACCGACGCCAAAGCCATCATCTCCCGAAGTGCACGGACCTTCGTGATCTTCGTGATCTGATCTAGCTCGATGGAATCGCTTTGGGGTCCGTCTTCCTCTTCGTTCCAGGTCGCCCGAATCTCGCTTGCCCCCAGGTCGGGGCGTCCCTCAAGCCAAGCAAGGACACCTGAAACGTCAGGATTTGTCGACGCGTACTCTTTGAATTCCTCATAATCGTTCGGGGGCATCGAGTGCTGGAGGCTCGCCGCAGTCGCTTGACCCACAACGAGTCCCATGGGGGGATTGAAACCGCATTTCTTGAAAGTATCGCGTGGAAAGTAGAGCATCGGAAAATTCACGCTATACATCCATAGCACCGGGCTCAGGACGAAGCTGATTGTGTTCCAGAAGAACATGCCCTCCATTGACTGCCTTGGATGAGTTCCGACGCGTCGCTTGTGCGACTCCCGGGGGTGGTAGGGGTGGCTGGACGCGGCGGACAGGCCTTGAAGGTTCGAGTCGATTCGATGTCGAATGGGACGGCAGAACGCGTCCGCTGGAATGGCGCCCTTGACGAGCTTTCCCCATGACGGATGCCTACCTGTTTTGAGATACTCCGCCACTGCGCGAAAGCTGCTCTCGGCGTTCACTCGTCGGTAATAGTAATTCTGCATGGCGTTGAACTCTAGGAATAGCCGACTGAGCGCGTTGGACGCGCTCGAGTATCCATTGAGTCCGCAGAGGACGAGCTCAGCGAGGATGTACTTGCTCTCATAGTAGAAGTACCAGAGATGGAACATGTTCAGGTGCGAGCCTCCTCCATAGACGAAGGGCGCAAAGGCATCCTGAATGTTGTGGAAGGCCGCAAGCTTCCACTTGAAGTCGATCCAAGTGCTGTTGTCTCCTCCGCTCTCGGGATTCGACTCTAGGGCCTCCAATGTCAGCTTCGCCGTTTCGGAGAGATATTCATCCTCAAGTCTGAGTGTGGCGCGAACACCGGGCGGCGTGTCTTGGGCAGCCGAGTAGTGGGAGACGTACCGCGCTCCCTCTGCCGCTTCTGACCGCAATCGGTGAAGGAAATCCGCTACTCGATCCCCCTCGGCGTCTCCCTCTGCGTTGAAGCCTACTCCCTCGCTCTTCAATTCACCCGCTCCAGGTCTCCGTGATGCTGCGTTGCTTGTTTCATCTTGCGACTGACTGATGAGACTGTGATTGATCCAGGATCGAATACGGGGTAGGCAGTTCTCGAGTTGCGCTGGACTTGGCGTTGAGACGTCATCCGCTGTGAGGCGCTCTAACCCCTTCGTGAGTCTCGGGACGTTCGGCGAGGGCCATGCAATCGTTGCTATCGAAGCAAGGTGCTCCGTTCCATCGTTTGCCCATACCGCAGAAGAGTACTACTTCACGGGCGATCTACCGCTAGTCCAAGCCTCGCCGGGCCTGTCGCCGCCTCCACTTGCGTCACTCCGAGTTCACGCTATGGTGCCGCGTAGACCCGGCCTTGTGTTCCGCGCAGCTGTGGTTCCCAAGCTGAATGTCGCGGGTTCGAGATGGGATGGGAAGGCCGCCCCCCTTTCTCGGGATGCCGTGTCGGCTTCCCATTGAAAACGACGCCGCGGGGGCGCCGTGCGCACTTGAGGTGCAATCAGGACGCGGCGCGTCATGGCGGCCTTCGGGGTCGTCGGGAGGCCTTTTCGGCCCGCTTCTCGTCGTCGCCTCATCGGAGAAGTCGATGGTCCTACTCCCGCGCGCCGCGCCGTCCCGACCAGGACTTCAGCCAGTGGCGACCTTCGTGAGGTGCGCTACTCTTCCGCCGACTCCAACCCCTCCGCCAGACGGAGGACCGCGGCGCGGATGCGCTGCGGCAGACCGCTCAGCTCCTTCGCGGGGAGCACCAGTCGAGCCGACCGACGCTCCGGCGACGCTATCCTGTCCCCATGCTCCTCCGCGCCCTGCTCCTCGCCCTCGTCGCCACGACCTCGTCCTGCGGGACGCTGATCTACAACCACGCCTGGAACGCGTACGAACCCGTCGCCGCGAACGACCCGGTCGAGGGCCGTTGGAAAGGCGAGTGGCGCAGCGAAGAGAACGGGCACGCGGGCGGGCTGCGCTGCATGCTGACGCGCGAGCGTGAGGGCGCCTACCTCGCGCGCTTCCACTCGACCTACGGCTGGTTCTTCTTCTTCCGGCACCGCGCCGAGTTCGTGATCACGGGCGAGGAGGACGGCGTGCTGCGCTTCGTGGGGGAGGAGGACCTGGGCTCCATGTTCGGTGGCGTGTACACGTACGAAGGCAGCGTCGCGGGCGATGCGTTCGAGGCGCGCTTCGCGGCCGAGAGCGGGGACCACGGGGTGTTCACGATGACGCGTGTGAAGGAAGGGGATACGGAGTCGCACACCACCCGCAATCTTTCCGGCGACAAGTGCCGCACCAACGTCGGACGGACTACGGATCGGCGGATGGTCGAAGCGCGAGCGTCGTTGCCAGCGCCTCGCGGACGATCCAGGACGCCGCCGTCGCGTGGCCCGATCCATCCGCGATCGAGCGATGATGCAGTTCGATCCGCTTTGTTGCAGTCCACGTGGTGGTGCCGCAAATCCGACCGATCCGCGCGAAGGGTAGACAGCAGAGATCGCGCAAGAGACCTGGCCAGATGAGATGTGAACCTTGCCACGGCCGGGACGCGCTCCCGACGTGCCATTCGCCGCGGGCCTTGACGTATCGATCGATCGCGCGACGTACGGCCGATGGTCCGCACACGGGGAGCCCGATCTTCATCCCGTCGGCGAGGCGAGCCTTCCGGATCATCCACCGATGGACGTCGTCCGGCGTCGCGCCAACGAGGTCGTCGAGCGGGTCGAACTCGCTCGTGGATGCCATCCGGGATTCGACCAGGTCGCGCAGTGAGTCAGGATCCTCGCCCTCGAGTGGCCCGAACGTGTTGCGGTATGCGGACGGGTCGAACTCGCTAGACGTCGACGATTCCGACGTCGCTAGCGCGACCCAATCGGATGACAGCCAGGGCGGTCGAGGGCCCGCGAGAAACCGTCGCGCACTCCCGAACTCATGGCCCTCCGGCTCCGTGACCATGCCGGCGCGAACGGGGTTGGCGTCGATGTAACGCATAACGGCTCGTCGGTAGGACTCGCTGTCCACCGGCTTCGAGAAGAACCGCGCGCGAATGAGAGGGCCGTCGCGTCGACGCCTGCGATTGAAGAAGCGCGAGTAGGCGCATTGGACGCGTCGCATGGCCTCCGACAACTCACCGATCGGACTGCGGACGAGCAGATGGAAGTGGGTTGTCATCAGGCAGTACGCGTGCACTTCCAGCCGACCGGTGCGGACCTCTGACGCGAGCCGGGAGAGGAAGTAGCGCTTGTCCGAACGCGCCTCGAAGTAGGGCCTCTTCGCGATCGCGCGGTTGATGACGTGATGCCAGCTGCCCGGCGCGTCTCCTCGGGGGCGTCGTGCCATGCTTCCCGACTGGACGGGTGGGGAGCGAGATGGTTGCGGCTGGTGCGGCGCTTTTCGTCGGAGTTCTTGCGGGTGGTGTGCGACTCGGTATCGGCGTCAGTGCGTGCCGACCGTGACGAGGTCGGCGTTCGAGAGGCGGCCGGCGGACGGGAACCACGCTTGCCAGAAGAGGCTCAGGCCGACGAAGCCGGGGTCGAGCGGGATCATCCCTTCGGTCGAGCCGGCTCCCGAAGCGTCGAGTGGTACCACGGCGAACTGGACCAGCGAGGCGGGGGCGAGGCGGAGGATGCCCACCCCGAGTTCGATGCGGGCCGAGGCGAGCGAGTACGCCAGGACCGCGGACGTCGACGGCGGGCCGTAGAGATCGAGACGCGCCGTCTTCCCCACCGCGGGCGGGTTGTGCCAGCCGAGGTGTCGGACGAACGAGCGCAGGAAGCGAACGGGCTGGTCGTTGTTGGCGACGAACACGTCGAGGTCGCCGTCCTCGTCGACATCTCCGACCGACGTGTCGTACGACGACCGGCCCGTCTCGGATGCGAGCTCTGACTGGTCGGTGAAGTTCGCGCTCCCGTCGTTCGTGTAGAGGATCCCCGCGTTCCCGTCGGCGTAGCAGTCGAGGTCGCCGTCTTCGTCGACGTCGAAGAGCTCGATCGAACGGTCCCAGGTGATCCGGTTCGGCACGCGCGCCGCCTCGTCCGTGAAGATGCCCGTGCCGTCGTTGAGGCCGAGCTGGATCTTGCCGTTGAACGTCCCGCCCATGAAGTCGAGGTCGCCGTCGCCGTCGAGGTCTCCGACCGCGATCGCGCGCGCGCCGACCATGCTGGCCGGAACCGCGCCCGGAACGTCCGTGAAGACGCCGGCGCCGTCGTTTCGCCAGACCCGGTGCGAAGTCTGACTGCCGACCAGAAGGTCGGGATCACCGTCGCCGTCGAGGTCGGCCGCGACGATCTCCTCGACCCACTCGCTCCCGGTGGGGAGGTTCGGCACCAGCGTGAACAAGCCGGCGCCATCGTTCAGCAGAAGCCGGCACGTGATGAAGCGCTCCATGCCGAGCACCGCGTCGAGGTCGCCGTCGGCGTCGACGTCGACGAGAGCCGCGCATGTGGTGCGTTGGCCGAGCAACGGAAACTGGGTGCCGCTCACGTCGACGAACGTCCCGCCGTCGTTTCGGTAGAGCCGGTCGAGCCCGTCGTTCGCCACCAGGAGGTCCGGGTCCCCGTCCCCGTCGACGTCCCCGGAAGCGAGGTCCAGAGTCGTGCGCTTCGCAGGCGGTAGCTTTCCGACGGCCTCGACGAACGGCTCGGGCAGGTGATTCAGATACAACCGGTTGGCGCCCGCGAGCCCGAGGATGAGGTCGAGGTCGCCGTCGCCGTCCGTGTCCGCCAGCGCCGACGCGAAGACGCCGGCCTCGATCAGCGGGAACCCGGACTCGACCGTGACGTCGACGAAGCTGCCGTCGCCGCGACCGAGGTACAGCCGGTCGTCGGTGGTGACCATGTCGCTGGTCGTGATCAAGGCGTCCAGGTCCCCGTCGCCATCGACATCCCCGAGCGAAACGGAGCTGTCGAGCTGGAGTTCGGCTGGCACGTCCGGCTCCTCGACGAACGAAGCGTTGCCATCGTTGAGGTACACGTGGTCCTGGCCCGTGGTCCTTCCGACACAGCTACCCAGCGCGCAGACCCCGGTGTTCGTGACGTACGCATCGAGGTCGCCGTCGCCGTCCAGGTCGCCGAGCGCGACGTCGACCGAGTACTCCCGGATGTCGGGCAGACCCGCGGATGCGTCGGTGAACGAGCCGGCGCCGTCGTTCAGCCAGATCGCGTTCCCGACGGATTCGGTCCAAGCGGCGACGAACGCATCCAGGTCGCCATCGCCGTCGAGGTCGCCGAGCGCGATGGATCCCACGTTCAACAAGGCCGGAATCGACGCTCCCGGCACGAGGGTGGAATCGCGGAACCGACCCTCGCCGTTGTTGAGCAGCAGGACCGTCTCGCGGTTCGCGCCCTGGGTGAGAAGGTCCGGATCCCCGTCTCCGTCCACGTCGGCGAAGGCCGCGAACTGCGTGTGGCTGACGTACGCCGGGAGCTGCGCCGAGCCATCGGAGAAGACGCCCGTTCCGTCGTTGATGTAGAGCTCGTCCGCGGGGGTGAAGTCGTTCGCGTTCCCGACGAAGACGTCCAGGTCTCCATCCATGTCGACGTCCGCCAACTCGATGACGACCGACTGTTCGGTCGAGACCGGCAGCACGCCGACCGACTCGGTGAAGTTCCCGAGGCCGTCGTTGAGGAGGACGAGGTTGGCCGCGCTCGTGCCGACGACGAGGTCCGGGGTCAGGTTCCCGTCGAGGTCGCCGACGGCGACGGACAGATGCGCTGCGGGCGAAGTCAGATCGCTCGAGTCACCGAAGTGCCCGAGCCCGTCGTTCCACCGCAGGGTCACCGGGCCGAAGGTCGCCAGGACCGCGTCGAGATCCCCGTCGCCGTCGGCGTCGAAGAGCCGCGCCTCGGTCGCGTAGTTCGCGTCGGCGGGGAACGTGCGATGCGCTTCCGCGAGCAGCGGGCGCTGACTCGCCGTGTCCTGGGCGGAGGCGAGCGGGACGAGGACAGGGGCGATCCAACCGGCAAGGGCGAGTCGAGCCATGATCGAAGACCTCCGGAGGCAGGGCGGCAGAGCGAGGGTGCGTCCATGCTAGCAGGCCGTGGCTAAACTCACGCCATCCTCGAGGAGCGCTGGATCCGCGCTGCCCGCGTTCCGCTTCCTCCGAGTATCCACGAATACGCGTCGTCGGCGCGCCTTGTCAGCGCGGATCCATCACCCTCCGAGGACGCCGTGAGTTTAGCCACGGCCTGCTAGCAGACTGTGGCAAACGTCATTCACCCGCAGAACGCCGTCCTCCACTCCGGCTTGGCCC
>JAJDEV010000116.1 GCA_029259605.1 Planctomycetota bacterium
TACCACGCGCCAGGCTTCGCCTGAGCGCGGGCGCTCCCGCATGCGCTGGTCGCTGGCGCAACGGCATCTGAAAGTCTCCGGCACTTCCAACGGCGACAGCGTCCGGTCCGGGGACTCGGGCACGGCACCACCGTTTAACGCGCGGCGCTATCGCGCCGCTGGGGGACAGGCTCGCTTCGCTCGCGTCCCCCCGGCCGCAGGCGCCCGTTTAACGCGCGGCGCGAGGCGCGCCGCTGCAACACAGGCTCGCTGCGCTCGCGTGTTGCGAGCCGCGGGCGCTACCGATTCACGCGCGGGGCTTCGCCCCGCTGCACGGCATGCGCCGCTACGCGGCGCGCCGTGCGGGCACGCGCGCAACCAGTCGGCCGCACTCCGGTGGCAAGTCCCCGAACGTCACATCGCCCGTTCCGAGAACCGTAGCGGTTGCCGTGTAAACCCCTGGGCCGTTGCGAACCGCGGCACGCGAGCGAAGCGAGCCTGTGCCGCAGCAGCGCGAAGCGCTGCGCGTGAATCGATAGAGAACGTCAACAACTCCCCGTCCAGTCGATCCGCCTCGGCGAGCAGAGCGAGCGAAGCGAGCGCTGCGAGGCGAAAAGGAAACGTGACAAGTCCCCGAGCCTCTGTCCGCCTCCGGCGAACAGAGCGAGCGAAGCGAGCCCTGCGAGGCGAAAAGGAAACGTGACAAGTCCCCGAGCCTCTGTCCGCCTCCGGCGAGCAGAGCGAGCGAAGCGAGCCCTGCGAGGCGAAAAGGAAGCGCGACAACTCCCCGGGCCTCTGTCCGCCTCCGGCGAGCAGAGCGAGCGAAGCGAGCGCTGCGAGGCGAAAGGGAAACGTGACAAGTCCCCCGGCCTCTCAACCACCACGATCCCCGGAACCTCACACCCCCCCCGACGCCACCTCATCCTCATCCGCGAAGTCCCGAAGCGCCGGCAGCGCAAACTCCTTCACCAAGATCACCGCCGCCGCCGTGACCGGTAGCGAGAGCAGAATGCCCAACATTCCGAACGCCGCGCCGCCGGCGAGTAGCGCGACGAACACCACGAGCGGGTGCAGGCCCAAGCTGTCACCGAGGATCTTCGGCACGAGGACGTAGCCCTCGAGCAACTCCGCCACGCCGAACACGACGATCGGGACGACCAGGATGCGCACGAAGTCGAGGTCCGGGACTGCCCCCGCCGCGAGGCCCACCGTGTCCGGCGTGGCGAGTCCGACGCCGATCGCGAACACGAAGCCCAGGAAGGGACCGAAGAACGGGATCACAGAGAGCGCGCCCGACAGCATCCCGAGCAGGAACGCGAAGTCGACGCCGCCGATCCACAGCCCGACCGACAGGAAGAGTCCCTTGAGGAAGCAGACCCCCAGGCGGCCGCGGAAGAAGTTGGCGATCACCTCGCCCACCTGTCCGGCCGCGCCCGACATGCGCGAGCGCTCGCGCTTCGGAAGGTAGCGCCGCACGAACGTGTGCATGTCCTTCAGCACGAACAGGAAGTAGTACGTGTAGAGCGGCACGAGGAAGAACATGCCGACGAGTTGGATCACGCGCTGCACGCCGCGACCGAGCACGCGCAGCGCGGACAGGGCGACGCCGGCGGCGCGCTTCGCGTTCGCGCGCGCCTGGGCCTGACGCTCGTCCGTCGCTTCCGCCACGCCGCCCTCGAGCGTGGGGGCGGCGTCCCCCTCGCCGACGCCCGCTTGGTCGATGCCGTACGCGGCCTTCACGCGCTGGATCGTCTCGTCGACGAGCGATCGATCGATCTCGATCGAGAAGGTCTCCTCGGCTCTGTCGCGCAGGCTCTCGACGTAGGCGTGCGCCGCCGGCGACGTGACCTGTGTGCGGATCTCGATCGCGAGCGCGCGCATCTGGAACGCGATCACGATCACGACGACGGCCGTCACGAGAATCCCCAGGGCGAAGGTCAGGTTCACCGCGACGCGCCGCGAGAACCCGAGCTGTTCGACGCGCAGAACGAACGGGTGCACGACGAACGCGCACAGGTAGCCGACGATGACGGGGTTCAGGACCGAGCGAATCGTCCACGCGAACCAGAGCAGCAGCGCGCCGAGCACGACGAGCGCGGCGTTCCTCCGCGAACGTGACCAGCGCTCGATCAAGCCGGCGTCCCTCCGCCGCCCGCGTCGGACGCGTCGTCCGGCAGCTGCGGACGGTACGCCTCGACGAACGCGTCGTCGTAGTCGAAGCCGTCACGGAAGTCCTCGATCGTGTCGGACTCCTGCCGGTTCAGCATCCCGTTCTCGACGAGCAGGAACACGATGTGACCCCAGTCGATCGTTTCGTTCACACCCCAGGAGCGCCAGACCGGCGCCGCGAGCGGCCCGAAGAGCTCGATCGCATAGTGGCGCATGCCGGCGAGCAACTCCTGTCCCGAGACGTGGCGCTCGGTCCCTTCGGCCTCCTCCTTACCCGCGAGTTGGATCGCGTGCTGCAAGGAATGGAAGAGGAACGTGAACGCCTCGGGCGAGTAGCGCCCATCGCGCAACGCGAGCTCGCGGATGTCGTTGACGGATTCCCCCTGCGCTTCCGCGGAGGAGGCGTCTTCGCCCGGATCCGTCGGCCCATGCGGGTCCTTCGGCTCCTCGGGGGATTCTTCGGGTAGGTCTTCGATCGCGCGTCCTCGCGTTGAGTCGTGCCGCGCGTGACGTCAGCCGCGCGCGCCCGACTTCGATGCCCGCAGTATCCGCCCTCGATCGGTCAACGCCAAGAGCGCGCGCTCGACAACCGCCTCGGGCGCGAGATTGCGCTCGATGTCGGCGCGGCACTCGGTCAAGCGATCGAACGCGCGCGCCGCGCCGAGAACGCCGCTGCGCGCGACGTCGGCCGCCAGATCGCCGTGTGCGAGCTCGGATTGCGGAACGCCGCTCGAGAGCCGCATCCCGTCGCGCCAGACCGCGAGCGCGAGGTCCACGAGGAAGCGCGCCCTGCCGCGCGCACGCGCCGTGGGTGTCTTGCCGGTGAACTCACCCTCCACGTCCCAGAACGCCGCGGCGACGGCGAGCGGCGCGCGCTCGCCCCGCACGCATTGCCCGAGCAGGTCGCGCAACACGACACCGCCGCGCCGCTCGAACGCCAGCGCCGCGCCGGGGGAACCGTCCGCCCAGCGCGCGAGCGCGACAGCGCGCTCGGCGGGCCGCGACGGATCGTCGGCCTTCAGGACGCGCTCGCAATCGGCGCGCGACAACGCATCGAAGCGCACGCGAATGCAGCGGCTGAGGATCGTCGGCAGCAGGCGCGACGTCCGATGCGTCTCGAGCACGAGCAGCGTGCCCGGTCGCGGCTCCTCGAGCGTCTTGAGGAGCGCGTTCTGCGCCGCGTCGTTCATCCGATCGCACTCGCGAATGAGAACGATGCGGTGCACGCCCTCGACCGCGCGCAGATCGAGGAACGCCTCGAGGCTCCGCTCCGGCTCCTCGCCCGCCCCACCATCGGAGCGCATCGCGATGCGGCCGACGCGGATGCGCTCTTCGCCCTCGGCGATCGGATCGATGAGCAAGAGGTCGGGGTGATTCTCCGTCGCGACGCGCTTGCACGGTCCGCACTCGCCGCACGGCGCCGCGGGTCCGCGCTCGCAGAGCAGCCCCGCCGCGAGCCAGCGCGCGGCGACGAACTTGCCGATCCCCTCCGGTCCCTCGAACAGGATCGCGTGCGGCAAGCGTCCGTCGGCGGCGGCGGCGAAGAGGCGCTCGATCAGCACGTCGTGGGCGAGCGGTCTATCGAAGCGCACGTTGCACCTCCCTGTGGACCCGGGCCGCGACGTCCTCGGCCGTGCCCAACGCGTCGACGAGGACGACCCGCGACCCGAGCGGTCCGAAGGGCGGCGTCGCGTCGGGCGAACCGAGTTCGGCGAAGCGCCGGAAGCCGCGCGCGACCGCTTCCTGGAACGCGCGCCCCTTGGCCTCGATGCGGTCCGTCGTCCGACCGTCCGCCGCGGCGCGGCGCTCGACGCGCGCGAACGCCTCGTCGACCGGCAGGTCGAGCAGGATCACGAGCTCGGGGCGCGGGTCGCCCGCCCAGGTGGCGAGCACCGAGAGGACCGCCTCCTCGCCGAGCTCGCCCGCCACGGCCTGGTAGGCGAACGTCGATGCGTGGAGGCGCTCGCAGACGACGTCGCAGCCCGCATCGAGCGCGGGGCGCACGCGCTCGTCGAGCATCTGGCGCCGCGCCGCCGCGAAGAGCAGCGTCTCCGCGCGCGCGCTGAGCTCGGTCTCGGGATCGAGCAGGAGCTCGCGGATGCGCTCGCCGGCGCGCGTGCTGCCGGGCTCGCGCAGGTGCACGGGAGCGCCGCGACCGGCCTGCGCGGCGCGCTCGGCGAGCCGTTCGCACAGCAAGCGCGCCTGCGTGCTCTTGCCGCACCCGTCGACGCCGTCGAGCACGACGAAGATGCCGCGCGGTTCCCGTTCGTTGGTCACGGGGGGATCGTACTTGCGATCGGTCGGCGCGGAGAAGACCGCGGGCGGAATCCGCTCAGGGCAGGCGTTCTTTCGCGCGCAACGCCGGCTCGCAATCGGGATCCATCGCGAGCGCGTCGGCGATATAGACCTCGGCCTCGTCGAAGCGCTCGAGCTCGACCAGGGTCAGCGCCGTGTACCCGAGCAGGAGCGGGCGCTCGGACGCCCAGCGCTGCAGCAGGAACTCGCCCGTCGGACGCTCCGGTGTGCCGAGCGACGCGAGGTCGATCAGCTGGTCGCCGGGCTCCGCGCTCGGGTCGGCGCCGAGGCCGCGCGCGATCAGCACGTCGCCGTCGAGCTCCTGCGGCAGGATCCAGCCGACGTCGAACTCGCGCAGCGCTTCCTCGTAGCGTTCGAGCGAATACAGCGCGACGCCCCATGCGAAGTGCAGGTGGCGCCGGAACGGGTCGACGTCGTTGGCCTCCTGGAAGAGCCGCGCGGCGGTCTCGAAGTCGCCCTTCGCCGCGGCCCACTCGCCCACGGCGATGCGCTCGGTGTAGTTGCCCGCGTTGTAGCCCAGCCACCGTAGCCGCGCCGCGTTGGCCTCGTCCTCGCGTCCCTGCGCCTCGTAGAGGTCGGCGAGGCGCAGCTCGGCGGAGAAGCGCTCTTCCTCGTAACCGGGGAAGGCGCGCTCGGCGGCGAGGAAGTGCTCCTCGGCGTCCTTCGACTCGCCGTCTTGGATCAGGATCGCGGCGTAGGCCATGCGCGCGCGGTAATCCTCTCCGCCCGCGGCGAAGCCGGCCTCGAACGCCTTGCGCGCACCGGCGCGGTCGCCCGCGGTCAGCCGTAGTTCGCCGCGCAGGAAGAGGCCGCGCGGGGGCAGCTCGCCGCCGGTCGCGGCGAGGCGCAGCGCTTCGCCCGCGTCGACGAGGTCGCGCGCCCAGTACGCACCCCACGCGACCCGACTCCACTCGTCGGTCCACGCCGCGCGCTCGATCGCGTCCTCGGGCGGCGTGCGCGTGAGTCGGAAGCGGCGCCGGAACGTGTTGTCGGGCGACCAGCGCGGTTCGATGGCGAGGTCGCCGAGCTCGCGCTGCGCGAACGCGCGGAACGCGACGTCGAGCTCCTCCGGCGTCTTGCCGTAGACGTCGTCGAGCGCGGTGTCGAGATCGGCGCCGCGGTCGAACGCCTCGAGCAAACGCACGATCGGCGGGAAGCCGTGCTCCTCGATCAGCATCTTGCAGAGCAAGCCGGATTGGTAGTACGCGAAGATGACGTGCGGGCCGCGGAACGCGCCGTTGAGACGGCGCACGGGGAAGACGGCGTCGTTCGCGAGCGCGTCGAGCATCTCGCGCCGCAGGTTGCGCCACCACGCCGCGTTCTTCTCGCCCTCTTCCCACGTCGCGAGGCCCTCGGTCACCCAGCGCGGACAACGGTTGTGCGACAACCCGAGGTGGATGACGTGCGTGAACTCGTGGTACGAGGTGCGCGCCCACGAGAACGTGCCGCGCAGAACGGACAGCGGCGACACCGCGGTGACCACCGGTCCGAAGCACACGCCCAACGCGGGATACCCCTCGAACCCGGTCGAGCGCACCGAGAAGTCCTCCCACTTCCGGAACACTTCGATCTTCACCGGGCCGGGCGTGAAGCCGTAGCGCTCGGCGAGTTCCTCGCGCGCGTCGCGGTAGAACGGAATGAGATAGCGCTCGAGCAGCGGCGCGGCGTCGGGCAGCCAGAGGAACGAGAGCTCCTTGGCGCGCTTCTCGACCATGCTGTCGTCCATGCGCTTCAGAACGAGCGCCGTGTTGTCGCGCCACGCGTTCTTGCGGCCCTCGGCGACCTCGCTGGCGCGTTCGAGCGAGTGGCGCGCGGCGTCCTCGTCGCCCGTGTTCGCCTGCGCCCGCCCGAGCCAGGTCCACGCCATCCAGTCGCCCGAGTCGCTCTTCACGGCGCGTGCGAGGAACGGGAGTCCCTCGGCGAAGCGATAGAGCTCGAGCAGGTGCCGGCCGACTTCGCGGTCGGGAGCGGAGTCGCCCGGGTCCTCTTCGCGCAGACGCTCGAGCACCGCCGTAGCGCCGCCTTCGTCGTTGTCGATCCACAGGAGCGCCGCCTGCTGCGTGCGCACGTCGCGCCGCCCGGGAGCGAGCTGCACGAGCGAGTCGAGCGCGCCGCGGGCCGTCAGCAGGTCGCCATCGTCGAGTGCGGACGACGCGCGCGCGAGCAGACCCGGTATCGAGAGCGGACGCGCCGCGAAGACCTCGTTCAGGAGCTCGTCCGGCGCCAAGCGCCGGCGACGCCAGTTGAAGCGATACAGCTCGAAGAGACCGAGGCGCGCGCCCTCGTGATCGGGATGCAGGCGCAGCGCCTCGTTGTAGAGCTCGGCCGGCGAATGCGACTCGGAGAGCGACCCTTCGACCTCGCCATAGGCCTCGAAGTACACGTCGCCGAGCGCGGCGAGCACGTCGGGCTCGGTGCCCATGCCGTCGGTCGCGACCTTGTCCGCGGCGACGAGCGTGGTCGCCGCCGCGCGGATGCGACCGAGCTGGCGCTGGCAGCGCGCCTGGGCGAGGAGCGCGTCCCAGGTGCGCACCCCCGCCGCCTCGGCGCCCACGCGGAAGACCGCGGTGGCCTGCTCGCGCGCGCCGATCTCGGCGAGCGCGCGCCCGCGCACCCACGCGTCCCGCGCGTCGAGGTCCGGCCGGATCGCGCCCCCCGCGAGGTCGAGCTTCGCGACGGCCTGCGCGGCGCGTCCGAGCCGCACGAGGAGCTCGGCGTACGTACGGGCGGCTTCGGCGACGTCCTCGGGCGCGACGCCATCCCGCACGCGCAACGCCTCGAAGGCGGCGTCCGCGTCCTCGAGCGCCCCGTCGTACTGGCACGCGTCGAAGCGCGCGCGCGCCCGCAGGCTGGCGAGCAGCCAGTCGTCCGGCAACTCCTCGCGCAGCTCGTCGAGGTCCTCGAGCACCTGGCGCAGCCGGCCGCGGCGTCGATCCACGTCGATCAGCTCGCGCTCCTCGGCGCTCAGCCGCTCGTCGTCCTGCGGGCGGGCCAGCCCAGGCGCGCGACCTTCCGGAGGACCGGCCGGCGCGACGGACGGAAACGCGAAGAGCAGGAGGCACGCGCCGAGGCTCCTCGCAAGACGGGACGTGGGATCGAGCGGGACGTTCACGACCCCAGTGTCCCACACGGGGAAACGAACGACCAACGGGAGATCCGTACGAGCATCGTTGTATGGGGAAGTCCGTTCTCGTATCACGATTCATCATGCGCGGTACACGGAACTCACGGCATCGGTTGGCACTCCTCCTCGTCGCGCTGCTCGGTGCGTCGTGCACGTCCACTTCCACGGGCGGCGGCGGGCGTTCCAGCGATCCGTGGATGTCCTCGAGCGAGGGGGCGTCGGCGCCCGACTGGTATGCCGAACCGCTCTCGTGGGCGAAGCTCCAGCACATCGAGAGCTGGCTCCTCGGCGCGGGGCCGGAGCGCTGGCCCGATGAGGTCCCGGGCGCCGAGCTCGAGCTCGCCCAGGGCCGCGTCGACCTCGCGCGCCGCGAGCGGGCGACGCTCTCGGACGCCACGGTGCGCGCGCGCCTGTCGCTTGCCGAGGCCGGCTTCCGGCGCGTCCTGTCCGACTCGCGCGCCGACGCGCAGGACCGACGCCACGCGGACGCGGGCATCGGCGAAGTCGCCGCGCTCCTCGACGGACCGGCGCCGAGCGTCGCCGACGTGGGGGCCTTCAAGATCCGCAAGCGCTCCGCGTGGGGAGCGCGCCCGTCGATCCCGTCACGCGTCCATCGCAACACGCGCCCCTGGCGCAAGATCACGGTGCATCACTCGGCGACATCCTCCGCCGGGCTCGCGACCGGGTCGGCGACGGCGAGCGCGGAGGCGATTCGCCTCATCCAGAAGGATCACATGGAAACCAAGGGGTGGGGCGACATCGCGTACCACTTCCTGATCGATCCCGCCGGACGCGTCTTCCAGGGCCGCGACATCGGGTACCAGGGCGCGCACGCCGGCGGCAACAACAACATCGCCAACATCGGCATCTGCCTGCTCGGCGACTTCGAGCACGCGCGGCCGGATCCGCGCGCGATGCGCTCGCTCGAGGAGCTGATCTCCGCGCTCTCCGCGCGCCACGGGATCGCGCGTTCCGAGGTCCACGGGCACAACGACTTCCGGGCCACCGAGTGCCCGGGCAAGAACCTTATGGCCTGGGTTCAGCGCTACTCGCACGGCTCGGGGCTGTAGGCCCCCGAGCCAGCCCGGATCATTCACGACGCTTCACGGAGATCGACGCAGCTGCGCGACCGATCAGCGCTTCGCGACCGAAGCGCGTGGAGGCGACCTGGACCGGTCGTCGAACCCGGTGAGGGAGGGCCGTGCTGATCGGGCGCGTAGCTGCGTCGATCTCCGTGAAGCGTCGTGAATGATCCGGGCTAGAACATCGAGTAGAGGAACGGCGACAGCAGCGGGTACGCCGCGCCGAGGGCCAGGATCGCGCCCGCGAGGACGAGCACGAGCACCGGAACGAACAGGCGTCGGTTCTCTCCGCTCGTTCCGGCGACGAGCGCGGCGAGCGTCTTCAATCGGTCGCGCATGGCTGGGCTGCAGTCTCTTCGTGGGTCATGATCCAAGGGTACGCCGCCAGAAGGTCGAGTCGGCACCGCTCGAAGGTACGCAGCGCGTCGTCGAAGTCGTTCACGATCGGCTCGGAGGCGTGGTTGAAGCTCGTGTTGACGAGCGCTGGGATTCCGGTGCGCGCATGGAAGCGCTCGAGTACGCGGTGGAGTAGCGGCGCGTCCTCCTCGCGCAGCACTTGCACGCGCGCCGATCCGTCGACGTGCGTGACCGCGTCGAGGCGCTCGCGCCACGCGGGACGCGTTCGAACGGTCCCGAGCATGTGACGCTCGAGGCGGCGCCCCGGGCTGAACCCGTCGAAGAGCTCGTCGGCGTGGGCCTCGAGCACGACGGGCGCGAAGGGGCGGAACCCCTCGCGTTCTTTGATGAGTCGGTTCAAGCGATCGCGTTGGCCGGGTCGGTCCGGACGAGCAAGGATACTCCGTGCACCGAGGGCGCGCGGCCCCCACTCGGCGCGACCGTGGGCCCAACCGACGACGCGGTCGTCGACGAGCGCCTCGGCCACGCGCTCGGCGAAGGCCTCCGCGTCGTGGGTGGACGACGCGCGCCGGTCGCCGCTCGCGTCCGCGACGAGCTCCGGCCCCAGGTAGGGACGAAAGGGCTGCGGCGCGGCCGCGCTCGACGCCCGGGCGGGCGCGTGACAGGCCGAGTAAGCGAGCGCGGCGCCGAGCGCACCGCCGGCGTCGCCGCACGCGGGATGCAGAAGCACGTCGTCGAAGATCCCGGCGCGCGCGAGCTTGCCGTTCGCCACGGAGTTCAGTGCGACGCCGCCGCCGTAGCAGAGGACGCGCTCGCCCGAGAGCTCACGGGCGCGCTGCGCGAGCGCGAGCAGTTCGCGCTCGAGCAGACGCTGCAGGCTGCACGCGAGGTCGCACGCGCGTTGGAACTCGTCCCCCATCTCGGGCGTCAGCGTCGTGTGCGGGGAAACCGGCGGCCCGAGCAAGCGCTCGAGTTTCCTGGACCAGCCCTTCTCGACCGAGCGATCGTGCGCGAAGTACGAGAGGTCGAGTTCGAACAGGCCGCTCTTCGTGCGCCGCACGAGCTGACCGAGCTCCGCCTCGAAGCGTGGCTCGCCGAAGGCCGCGAGCCCCATGACCTTGTACTCGCCGTGGTTCACGCGGAAGCCGAGGAAGGCCGTGAGCGCGGAGTACAGGAGCCCGAGCGAGTGCGGGAAGTCGACCGACCCGAGCACCTCGTAGTCGAGCCCGCTCGGCGAACGCGCGACGCGCCCGATCGTCGTCGAAGTCCACTCGCCCACGCCGTCGAGGACGAGCGTCGCCGCGGAGTCGACCGGGTGCGTCAGGAACGCCGCGGCGGCGTGGGACAGGTGATGGTCGGAGAACGCGATCCGCGCCGGGTCGACGGCGAACACGCGCGCCATGTCGCTCTTGATCCAAAGCTTCTTCTCGAACCACGCGTGGAGCGCACCGCGAAACGCAGCGAACCCGTGCGGTGCGTTCGCGAGCGAGGACGCGACGATGCGATAGAACTTGCGGAACGGCTTCTCGTAGAAGACCACAGCATCGAGCGCGTCCGGCGCGAGCCCGCCCTGGGCGAGGCAGAACTCGAACGCGTGCTGCGGCAGCGCGGGGTCGCCCTTGATGCGCGTGAAGCGCTCCTCTTGCGCCGCCGCCACGATCTCGCCGTCGACGACCAGCGCGGCCGCGGCGTCGTGGAAGTGCGCCGAGATGCCGCACACCTTCATGAGGGCCGCCGCCAGAAGCCGTCGTCGAGGGCGTCCGGTCGGACGCGCTCCGATCGGATCGACGCGCGCCGCGTGCTGCCGACGAGGCGCAACAGCAACGCGTACGGAGTGACGATCCCGTAGTAGATGAGGAACCCCATCAGCCCCGAGCCGACGGTCTGGATCAGGCTGAGGAAGTCGATCGCGTCCTGGCGCAGGATGTAGAGCATCACGCGCGCGTGTCCGCGCAGCGAACGCAACGGTGCGCGCCGAAACTCGCGCCACGCGTAGTGCAGCGAGTAGCGCACGTGACGGCGCTCGTCGACCAACAGCATCGGCACGCCGCGCCGGCAGCGTTCGTCGTAGGGATTCAGAAACTGGTAGAGACGGAACTGCAGGACCGCGCGACTCTCCGACAGGAAGATGTACGTCATGTACTCGCCGATCGTCCCGAAGCGTCGGTTGGGTGCCGCGGGCTGCTCCGCGGACCACTTCACCGTCATCGGATCGAGCGCGGACGCGTCGGCCGACACACCCGGATCGCCGTAGTTCGCACCCGAGTACGGCGCGAGCTTCGACGACCACTCGCGGAACATGCGGTAGTGCCTGCGCTCGTCGTCCGCATGGCGCTCCATCTTCGCGCGCAACTCGGGATCGTCCTGACGCTCGGCAACGGCCTGGATGTCGAACGACGTGTACAGCTCCGTGTGAGCGAACTTGGCAAGCTGCCGCGAGAAGCGAACGCGGCTCAGCACGACCCAGGGCGAGATCACACCGGCGCAAAACTCGCGTAGGTAGATCATCGCCGACCCCCATCGAGGGCGCCGCGGCCGAATTGGGGATAGGATAGGCTCATCTGCCGAGGGGCGGCATCCAGCTCGCAGGCCTCGTCGAGTCCCCGTTGCTCACCTCGACTTCGCAGGCCTTCGCGCGGAGCGCGGACGACCAACGATACACCGATGAAGCGGGATGCGGAGCAATCGAACGACAACGTCCCCCGGGGCACGCGGGCCTTACGCGCGCGCCTGACCGCGCGCCGCGTGGTCTCGCTCCTCACGAACCGCCTCGAGCGCAAGCTCGCCCGGAAGAAGTTGCGCTCCTACCCCCCCGTCGTGGACGTGGTGCTCACGAAGGCCTGCAACCTGGCGTGCACGTTCTGCCGCGACTACGAGCATCCGGGCGCGAAGCGCGTCAGCGTCGAGAACCTGGAGCGCGTCGCGGCGCAGCTCTTCCCGACGGCGAGCTGGGTCAACGTCTGTTCGGGCGGTGAGCCGTACTTGCACGACGGACTCGAGGCCTTGCTGCGCCTCGCGCGCGGGCATGGCGCGAAGACCTGGGTGCTGTCGAACGGCATGCTGTTGGACGAGGCGCGCATGCGCGCGATCCTCGAGCAGGATCTGATCACGCTGCACGGCTTCTCGATCGACGGCATGCGCGCGGAGACGGTCGAGTCGATCCGCCTCGGCGCCGACCTCGCGCGCGTGCTCGCGAACGTCGACATGGTGCTTCGCCTGCGGAGGGAGCTCGGCCGGCGCGACCCCGGCATCGTCATCCGCTACGCGATCATGCGGCGCAACATCGAGGAGCTCCCGGCTGCCGTTCGCTACTGGGGCGAGCGCGGCGTCCAGCGCATCGACGCGTCGTACCTCGCGCTCGCGAACGAGATGGACGAGCAGGAGAGCCTCTTTCATCACCAGGAGCTGATGGTCGAGGTCTTCGGACGCGCGCGCGACGAAGCCGCGGACTTTCCCGCGATGCAGCTCGCGCTCCCGAACACCGTCGCCGACGAGGCGGAGAAGCTCGCGTCCCCCTCCGCGTGCCGCGCGCCGTGGGAGTTCGTGATGATCGATTCGACCGGGCGCGTGCTGCCGTGCTATCGCGCGTTCGAAGCGATCCACATGGGCGCACTCCACGGCCCCGATGCACAGCCGTTCGACCAGATCTGGAACAGCGCGGACTACCAGGCGCTGCGCGGAACGGTGAACGACGACTCGGCGAAGAAGCACTTCTCGTACTGCAGCGTCTGCGAGTATCGCTACGGCTGGGGACGCTCCGAGCCGCACCTCGGTGACGGGACGTGGATGCGGGCTGCGCTCGGCGCGGACGGCGAACCGCTGCACGTCGACCACAGCCGCGCCGGACTCGCACGCCTGCGCGACCGCGCGACGAAGCGAGACGCGCAGTGACGGCACGCGCCCGCCGGTCGCCGCGTCGTCGTGCGCTGCTGCTCGCCGCGATTCTGCTCGGCGCGGTGCTGGGCGCCGAGGGCCTGGTGCGCGCGCGCGCACACTGGCGCTACGGCCGGTACCTCGACGTCTATGACCTGCACGAGGAACGCGGCGATCCGCCGTTGCGCGCAACGAAACCGAACCTGGACGTCGTCTTCGCGGGCAACGCGCACATCCGCACCGACTCGCTCGGCTTCCGCAATCCCGAGCTCGAGGCGCCCAAGCGTCAGGGCACGCTGCGCATCGCGTTCGTCGGCGGCTCGACGACCTTCTGCACCCAGGTCGCTTCGAACGAGGAGGCGTGGCCGAGCCTCGTACGGGAAGGGCTCGCCGAGGCGTGGGACGGGCTACCCGTCGAGTACGTCAACGCCGGCGTCACCGGCAACTGCGTCGTCGACTCCGAGCGCGCGGTCGAGCGGCGCCTCGCGCAGCTCGCGCCGGACGTCGTCGTGGTCTACCACGCGACGAACGACCTCGCGGTCGACACCGAGAGACTCGCCGCGGCCGCCGGGCTCTACACCGAACCGGACCGCCATTGGCTCGAGGACTGGTCGCTCTTCTACCACCTCGTACGCAAGAACACGCACGTCATGAAGGCGCTCGCCGTCGGCGAATCGGCGGACGGCAAGCTCGACGCGTTCGACCCCGCGCCGCTCGCCGCCGCGTTCGAGCAACGCGTGCGTTCGCTCGTCGAGCGCGCATCCACCGTCGCCGACGTCGTGGTCGTCGTCACGTTCGCGACACGCTTCCGCGCCAACCAACCGCGGGACGTCCAGCTCGCGAACCTGGCGCAGTCGTTCACGTTCATGCCCTACCTCACGCCCGAGGCGACGCTGGCGGGGTACGTGGCGTACAACGGCGCGCTCCGCCGCGCCGCGGACGCGACCGGCGCGCAGCTGGTCGAGTTCGCCGATGCGATCCCGGGCGACGCCGCACACTTCCACGACTCGGTCCACCTGAACGCGACGGGCTGCGCGGTGCTCGCCGAACGGCTCGTCGCGGATCTGCGCGCCAGCGAGGCGTTCCTCGCGCTGATCGACGCCAAGCGTGCGGCGCGGGCGGAGTCGCTGCTCGGCGCGCAACGCCGCTGAGTTCCTCGACGGCGGCTAGCCGAAGAGCAGCGCGCCGCTGCCGAGCGCGACGCAATACACCGCGAACCACGCGAACGCACCGCGCCCGAGAAACGCGAGCAGCACACGCAGCGCTCCCCATCCCACGAAGCCCGCGAGCCCGACGGCCCACACGACGTGCGCCGGACTGCCGCCGACGCCCTCCTCGATCGCTTCGGGGAGATTGAGCACGGCCGCGCCGAGGATGGCGGGGATCGCCATCAGGAACGAGAAGCGTGCGGCGCGCGTCGGCGAGAGTCCGCACACGAGTCCCGCCGCGATGGTCGAACCCGAACGTGAGATGCCCGGGAAGATCGCGAGCGCCTGGAGCAGCCCGATCACGAGCGCCTGCTTCCAGGTCATCGGCGCGTCATGCTCCACGTCGCTCGGTTTCGCGCGCCGCCGCGCCCACTCACCGACGAGCAGGACGAGCGCGGTCACGAAGAGCCCCCAGGCGGCGGTCTGGGGCGCGTGGAACGCGCTCTGCACCTTGTCCTTGAACGCCACGCCGAGCACCGCGGCGGGCAGCGTCGCGAGCGCGAGCAGCAGCGTCTCGCGCAGCTCGCCCGCGCGCACGTCGCGCAGGAGCTGAAGCAGGTCGCGGCGGTACACGATCACGACCGCGAGCAACGTCCCGACGTGCAGCGCGACGTCGAGCGCGAGCGCCGGATGGTCGACGCGCATCGCCGCCTGCGCCAGAACGAGGTGTCCCGACGAGCTGATCGGCAGGAACTCCGTCAGCCCCTGCAGCACCGCGAGCAGGGTCAGAGCGCTGAAGTCGAAGCTCGCGGCGCTCTGGAGCGACTCGGGCAGGAGGGAGATGGGGAGCACGGAGGGCGCGAGCGAAGGTCAGCTGCGCTTCGCAGCCCACTCTTCGGCCGAAACCCAGTCCATCCCGAAGGCGTTCGCGACGCCTTCGTACGTCACTTCGCCGGCGAGGACGTTGGCCGCGGTCGCGAGCGGACGGTTCGTGCGCACGGCTTCGACCGCACCGAGGTTCGCCAAGCGCAGCGTCCATTCGAGCGTCGCGCTCGTGAGCGCGTGCGTGCTCGTCCGCGGCACGGCGCCGGGCATGTTCGCGACGCAGTAGTGCAGCACGCCGTCGATCGTGTAGACCGGATCGGCGTGCGTGGTCGCCTTGGACGTCTCGAAGCAGCCGCCCTGGTCGATCGCGACGTCGACGATGACGGTGCCCGGCTTCATCGTCGCGAGGTCCGCGCGCTTGACGAGCTTCGGCGCCGCCGCGCCGTGGATGAGGACCGCGCCGATGACGAGGTCGGCGTGGATCAGGTGCTCGCGGATCGCGAGCGGCGTCGAGTAGACCGTGCGGCAGTTGCGCGGCATGACCTCGTCGAGGTAGCGCAGGCGATCGAGGTCGAGGTCCATGATCGTGACGTCGGCGCCCAGCCCGCACGCCATGCGCGCCGCGTTCGTGCCGACCACACCGCCGCCGAGCACGAGCACGCGCCCGCGCTTTACGCCGGGCACGCCGCCGAGCAGGATGCCCGACCCGCCGTGCGGCTTCTCGAGGAACTTGGCGCCGGCCTGCACCGACATGCGCCCGGCCACTTCGCTCATCGGCGTGAGCAGCGGCAGGCGCCGGTCGAGCTCGAGCGTTTCGTACGCGAAGCAATACGCACCGGTGTCCTGCAGCGCGCGCGTCAACGGCTCGGACGCGGCGAGGTGCAGATAGGTGAAGAGCGTCATCCCCTCGCGGAGCATCGGCCACTCGGACTCGAGCGGCTCCTTGACCTTCACGATCATGTCGGCGAACTCGAACGTCGCGGCGGCGGTCGGTGCGATCACCGCGCCGACCTCCGTGTACGACGCGTCGTCGAAGCCGCTGCCGATTCCCGCTCCGCTCTCGACACACACCTCGTGCCCGGCGTGCACGAGCCGCTCGGCCCCGGCCGGCGTCATCGCGACGCGATTTTCCTGGGGCTTGATCTCTGTGGGGACACCGATCTTCACGTGCGTTCTCCGTGGGCAGCGTTGCAGGGTGGAAGCGGAAGGAACCGCGTGCGGCGTGCGCGCTCCCGGGTCGGGGGCGCCGACGCCGCGGCGAACTCTCGTTCGAGGCGAGAAGTCTAGCGCCGCTCTTTCCCCGGAAAAGCCTTGAGGGGTTCCTGGCGCAGCCCTACCCTCCCGCCCGCTCGTTCGAGCCGGTCCGAAGGCTCCCGAGTACCTCGTTGGACGAGGGCGGGCCGTTAGCTCAGTTGGCTAGAGCGCTACGTTGACATCGTAGAGGTCACTGGTTCAAGTCCAGTACGGCCCACCAAGCCCGCGCGCGTCGACCGTCGACGAAGCCAGCCGGGCACGCCGCGGCCACGTTCCGCGGTCCGTTCGAGGTGCGTGATCCCCACATCGGGCGCTCACGCCGAAAGGAAGTCGCCGTAGCTCTCGCGCAACCGCCTACGATTCCGTGGGCCCGGCCTCCGGACCCGAGTCTTCAGCGCTTCCGACAGACGCCTCTCCGATATGAGCACGCTCCACTCGCTTCGACTCCGTCGCTCGCCCGTCCTCGCCACCTTCGCGCTCGTCGCCGCGCTCCCCCCGTTGGGATCGTCCGCGCTCGCGCAGGACCGCTCCCCCAAGATCGAGCGGCGCCGCACTCCGATCGTGGAGGTCGTCGAGCGCGTCCGGCCCGCCGTCGTCTCGATCAAGTGCAACGTCAAGCGCGACCCGTGGGGCATCTTCGAGCAGCCGCTCGACGGCACCGGTGTCGTGCTCTACGAAGAGGGCATCATCGTCACGAACAACCACGTGATCGCTCCGAACAACCGCGTGGCCGATGAGATCCTCGTGCGCTTCGATGTCGCCGACGACGCCCGCGTCTACAAGGGCGAGGTCATCTCGCGCGTCGTCGAGGAGGACCTGGCCCTCATCCGCATCAACGGCAGCGCGCCGTTCCCGACGGTCACGATGAGCGACGCGGAGCCGATGTTGGGCGAGACGGTCATCGCCATCGGGAACGCGGTCGGCGAGACGCACACGGTCAGCTCGGGGATCATCTCGGGCCTGCACCGCGAGGTCGACATCGCCGAGCGCAACCTGCACTTCAAGAGCCTCATTCAGACCGACGCGGCGATCAACCCGGGCAACTCGGGCGGCCCCCTGCTGGACATCAACGGCGAGCTGGTCGGCATCAACACGGCGATCAAGGCGCGCGCCGAGAACATCGGCTACGCGATCCCGTCGGCGCGCGTTCACTCGGTGCTGATCAACTCCCTGCTCGACCCGTCGCGCGCGCGCTCGTACCTCGGGTACGAGCTCGACGAGGACTCGTTCCTCGTGACGCGGATCATCCCGCAGAGCCCCGCCGACCTGGCCGGACTCCAGCCCGGCGATCAGCTGATCGCGCTCGACGGCAAACCGATCACCGACAGCGAGAGCTACGGCCTCTCACGCCTCTCGATCCAACCGGGCGCGAACGTGTCGCTCGCCGTCCGTCGGAATCGCGACGAGAAGGAGCTCGTCGTCGGTTCGTGGAACGTGGTCGACGGAACGATCCACGCGCGCCTCGGGGTCACCGTGCGTTCGGTGCAGATCGGGAACTACGGCGACCGCTACCTCGAGCTCGCGACCGTCGATCCCGCGGGACCGGCGGGCCGCGTCGGCCTGCAAGCCGGCGACGTGATCGCGGCGGCGCGCGCCGGCCGCGGACGCGCTTTACGACCCGATCGGCCGTACGACCTCGCGTGGCTCGTGCACAGCCTCCAGCCGGACAGCGCCTTCGAGATCGAGGTGTGGCGCGACGACAACGGCAACGGCGAGTACGAGCGCGACGGTTCGGTGTCCGAGCTCTACTCCGGCGCGATGCGCGTTCGCTGAGGCGCGGGCGTCAGCGCTTCAGCGGGGCGAGCAGGAGCCTCGCCCCCTTGCTCACGAGCTCGGGCGGCCACGTGACTTCGATCCAGTTCGAGGCCGCGACGATCTTGCCGGCCGCGTCGAAGGCGCGCACCTCGAGGTAGGCGCGCGTCGCCCCGACATCGGCAGACGTGAGCAGCGTGCCCCCCACCGAGACGTTGCCGTTGCTCCGCAGCAGGACCTCGCGCAGGTTGATGCGATGTTCGCCGCCTTCGCCCGTGGGCTCCCACGCGGCCGGCTCGTAGCCCATCTCGGTGAACGTCGCGAACTCGAGGAACGCATCCGGCGGGCAGCCCGTGACACGCAGCGGCGCGCCGTCGTAGTCGTCGCGGAAGAGCGCCTCCTCCAGCGTGATGCGCTCGACCGCGGCGTCGCCCTGGAAGACGGACAGTGAGGCGGGGCGAGGATCGCGCCAGGGCCACACCGAACCGTCGTCGCGCAACGCGACCGACATCGGGCGCGCATCCTCCGCGCGACCGAACACGGTGCGCAGCGGCCACACCGGACGCGGCGTCGGCTCGAACGGTGCGCGCAGGCGGTCGACCGCGCCGAACTTGAGGCAGTACGCGTCCTTCCACACGGGCAGGAAGCCGTCGTAGAGGATCGGTCGCGCGCTCGGGGCTTCCGCAGCGACGAGCGCGCGCGCGGCCTGCACGCGCTCCTCGGCGACGCGCCCCGCTTCCGCCCACTCGTACGTGTCGTGCCAGGCTGCGCGTCCGCGAAACGCGAGGAACGGAACGAGCACGAGGCCCGCGATCCAAAGGTCGCCGCGCCATGCGCGCGCTCCGAAGAAGCCCGCCGCGACCGTGAGCGCCAAACCCGACTCGCCGGCGAGCAGCCAGCGCACGTTGCTCTGCTCCAACACGCCGCCGAGCAGCATCGGCAACATCGGTGCGAAGCCGACCGCGCCGATCAGGACGCCGGCGAGCGCGAGCCGTGGATGGATGCGCTTCGTCGCCCAGCCGAACAGCGTCGCGAAGACGGCGAGCACGAGGAGCGGCGCCACCGGCGGCGCCCACGCGGCCACCGCGCGCACGACCCCGTCCACGGACGGCGGCGCCGACGGGTATCCGCCGAGGACCGTACCGAGCGCCACGGCGCGCCACGCGAGACAGGCGAAGACCACGAGCGCTGGAATGCGCGTGCGCCGCAGGAGCTCGCGCGGCGCGTCGCCCGCAGCCCAGCGCAAGAGGACGATCCAGGCGAGGACGCTGAAGCCCGTCTCCTTCGCACCGCATGCAAGCAGCGCGGGAATGGCGGCGAGCGACGGCCGCGGACCGAGCGCCACGGCGCCGCCCAGCACCACGAAGAAAACGCACAGGCTGTCGACGCGTCCCGCGACCCACGTCACGGTCCCGCCCTGGTGGGGAAAGAGCGCGACGAGCGCGCCGGCGATCACGGCCGCGATCCATGCCCCGCGCAGCCGCAACACGATCAGCGCGGCGAGACACGCGGTCGCGACGTGGCAGAACACGTTCAGCAGGCGCAGCGGGAGCGCCTCCGTCCCGGTCGTGAGGAACTGCAACTCCCAGCTCCAGGTCGTGAACGGGCGCCAGAAGCGGATCAGGTGGAGTCCGTACTGCGGCCCCCACAGGTCGGCCACCGAGCTGCGCCTCGCCACATTGCCCAGAATCGCCCCGTCGTCGGCCGCGAGCGGCGCGTGGAACGTACCCAGCGAAGGAACGAGCGCGAGCAGTCCGACGGCGAGCAGCACGACAAGCGTCCGCGAACGCGCGGCGGTCCGATCTTCCGAGGGGAGAACATGGGACATGCCGTGAGGATAGGCCGCGAGGGGGGTCCGCGCCGCTCGGCGCTGCGGATCCGAGGGGGAATGGGAAGCGAGGGGCACGGCGCAGCCCGTCGCGTCCATGGATCCAGTCACGAAGTTGTGGCCGTCGTGACGGCTTCATCGATCCACCGTCCGAGAGCGCCACACCGGGCAAGGGTCGGGGCAGTGCGCGGTCTCGACGCGTTCTTTCGGAGTCCAAGTCGTGGGCGCGAGGGCCGTCGACAGGACCTTGGGCGCCGTACCCAGCACGACTTCGAACACCTTGCGCTTGCCATTGCCGGCCGCGAACAGACCCGCGATCACGTCGTCCGCGTGCTCGAGTTCTTGGCGATGGCGGTGTGTGCCGCCATGCAGCAGGTGCAGCTACTGGACCCTCAGCGCGACCTGGCGCTCCGTCGGGGTCGAATCGGTCTTGTCGTAGGCTGACCGCGCACGCGATCGGGTGTCCGGAGTTCCGCTTCGATCACAGCGCTTCTACCCTTCGATGCCCCACCGCTGAGGCCCGTAAGGACGGCGACCTTCACTCTTCCCGCTTGCAGCTAGAGTGAATCAGTGATGGGCATGCCCTGAATCGGTGCGCGGCGCCTCGAGCAAGAGGTAGAGCAGATTGTCGGTGAAGGCGATGGACCGAGTGATACCGAGGTGCTCTTCGTGGATGAACTGGACTCCGGTCCAGTCGATCGGCGAGCGCACGCGCGGCACCCACGTCCCCCCGACCCGCTCGTCCATCAAGGCGCTGTCGCGCGTCACAACCTCGTCACCAGGCGCGGTTTCGACGATCGTCAGCTCGCCCGATGAATGGACGGTGAGCACCGACGGGGTTGGCGCGGCGTCGCCCGCGAAGAGGTGCAGCTCGAGGTGCCGCGGTGGCGTGGCCGGGGCGTCGAGAGCGCGCTGCAGCTGCTGCGCGCGCCTCAAGCACTTCGCCAGGTGATCGCGTCCAACGCGTCGCCGTTCCTCGCGACTCGCGGCGTTGGGGAGCAACCAGCTCAGGACCTCGTCTTGTTCCGGGTCGAGCAGCCCCCACCCCCGATGCTCCCACTCGTCTGGATCGAAGATGTCGATGGGTTCCCGCGTCGTGGCCTCGACGACACGTCGATGACGTGCCCGAGGGAGCAGCTGGTAGATCGCTGGCATCGTTCCGATCACCGCCGCCGGATAGTGGCGCACGAATGTTCCGAAGCCCCAGCCCCGAACGAGACGGTCGAGTGCCTTGACCGAACCGGCGTTGGGCGGCGAGACCAGGATCGCGCGCGAGACGTTCGCTGCCCCCTCCCACGTGACCTCCGGGAGCGAGCCGTCGTCGGAGAGGACGTGGGGTCCGTAGCGCAGGTAGTAGCGCGCGACCAGCGCGCCCATCGAGTGCGCGACGACATCCACGCGTACGGGATCGTCGGGCCCGAGGCCTCGCGCGGCACGGATGCCGTCCTGGGCGGCGCGGATCGACTCGTGAAGCCGGAGAGCATTCTCGGAGACCCCACGCCGCCAGTCGTAGGCGAACTGATAGCACGTAGTGTGCAAGCCACCGTAGTCGACGCCGCCGGGGGCGCCGAGCGTGGCGTCTCGGTAGTCCCCGACGGCGAGCGAGCGCATGATGTCCACGTAGGCGGCCAGCCCGAACGTGGGCAAGATGCCGACCTTCACACGAAGAGTGTCGAGCACTCCCGTCGCCAGGACTCCGTCATGCAAGTCGGTGAGAGGGATGCCCTCGACCATCGGAATCGCGATCTCGCGCGCCCCCGCCGGCCGCCCCGCATCGACAGCGCGGGGGGTGAACGCGCCCCAGACGAGTGTTCCGTTCCGTGCATTCTCGAGCTTGGAACCGAGAGCCCCCGGAAGCACGATGACAGGGGTGCGCTGGTCTCCGATCTGTTGCGCGGGACGGTCGTAGATCTCACCCAGGTCGGGTCGGAGGACACTCCGAGCACACCCCGCGATGAGTGCGACCACGCAGAGAGTGCCCAACTGTCCTCGTGTCCCCCGCATCATCCCCTACTGGAGAAAGTTGCGGCGGCTCTGCGTCACGTCCAGGACCGCCTCGCGCCGCTCACCACTCCGCAGGAAGGTCACGCGGATGTGGTCCATCTTGCCGAGCGCCTCATGGATGCCGGCCAGACACTCGGCGTGGCAAACGTCCTGCCCGCCGAACTCCACGACCAGGTCTCCGCCGAGCACGATCTCGCGGGCGCCGATCCGACTCGGGATGGTGCCTCCGCGAAGCCCGGCGAGGTGCGCAGGGCCACCCGATTCGACCGTTTGCACGAGAAGGGCGCCGGGAAGGTCGAGGTGAAAGAGGGTCGCGAGCTGCTCGTGGTCGAGATAGATCGCCCCGAGCCCCGTCCACACGCGGTCCTCTAGCGCCAGGAGCTGCTTGACGGGGTTGATCGCGACCGCGAAACCGAGGCCTTCGGATCCACCGGACTGCGTGCTGATGCGCGAAGCGATCCCGACGACGCGACCGTTCGAGTCGACGACGGGCCCGCCGCTATTGCCCGAGTTGATGGCCGCGTCCGTCTGCAGGAACTCCACCAGGATCGTCCCGTCGTACAGTTGGGCGAAGTCGCGGAACCCGCTCAGGATGCCGGCCGTAAACGTGTTCTCCAGCCCCCTCGGATTGCCAATCACGAACAGGTCTTGGCCGACGGCCAAGCGGTCGGAATCTCCGAGCGTTGCGTGTGGAAGTTCAGAGTCGGGCTGCTCGAGTTGGATCAGTGCGACATCGGCGCCGGGCTCGGTGAAGACCCGCTCGGCGGGCCGGTCGCGGCCGTCCTGGGTCCTTACGATGATTTGCGCCGCGCCGTCGACAACGTGCGCAGCCGTGAGGATGTGACAATCCGGTCCGATGAGCACGCCCGTCCCCAACCCGGACTCCATCGTCGGTCCGCCCGAGCCCAAGCGCGGCGTCAGCGTCCGGATCGCCACGACGGACGGCACGAGCTCGCTGTAGAGTCGCAACGTCTGCAATTCACGTGGATAGAGATCGACGGGAGCCTCCCGCTCCTTGCGCGGAGCGTGGTCCCGACTCGCGTGCCGATCCTGTGTTTGCGCCAGGCCAGTCCGACAGGACAGCAGCGGGATCGCTAGCAACAACAGGGGTCGAAGCGGGCGCGTGAACGAGTGGGCGATCATGGTCCTTCGGCAGCGCTCGAGGGTGGGGACACTACGCTTGGTCACGCGGACCGGGACCCACGCCTTCGCGGAACCGTCTGGATTGCCTCGATCACCTTGGCCACTGCAGCCAGTCGGCGCCGTAGGACATCGTTGCCCCCAAGTGTCCGGTCGCGCTGACCAACCCGGCGACCACAAGGAGCAAGGCCAGGCGGAGCCCGGGGCGCCCGCGTCCCAGCCACAAGGTCACCAGGGACACGACGACCGTCGCGGTGCCCAGCCATCGATGCAAGAAGAGTTCCCTGCCGTGATGACTCGTATGCTCGGCGAGTAACCACCCGAGTGCGGCCGAAGGAACGGCGGAGAGTGCGCCGAGCGCCAGGCAGAAGCTCGCGGCCGCGCGCAGGCCCGAGCTGTTCGATCGACGCGCCAAGACCTCGGCGATCAGAGACGAGACCAGGAGCGCGACGGGGAAGTGCACGATCATGGGATGGAAGTGACTCACCCAGCGCACGAGGGGGTGCTGCATCCATCCGCGACCGTGAGCTTCCGCGCCGGCGATCGCCGGTTCAGCCTCGAGCCCCGCGGAGACCGGCTCCGCCTCGGGAGTCGCGGGCAACCGAGCACCCTCCCGAATCCAGTCCGCGATCAACGCCTTCTCGTTGTCGGACAGCGGCGCGACCCCGGAATCCGGCGGGGGCATGTCCTCGAACGAGACCGCGAGGTACAGGTTCGAACGGTCGGGCTCCCCCGCCACGATCAGGTCCTCGTTCTGGACCGTCCCCGCGAGATCCCTCGCGTCGGCCCAGTGACGCGTGGCCTTGGGCGTGTCGCTGCCGGGGCTGTGACATCGGGTGCAGCGCGCGGCCAGTAGATCGGCGACGGCGGCGCCGCGGTCTTGCGTCTCCTGAAGCTCTCGAATCGACGACGTGCCCAGGAGTCCGAGCAGGGCGACAGCGCAGGGCGCGATCAAAGGTCCCGAAAACGCTCGTGCCCGGTCTTCTTGACCTCGCCCAGCTGGGTGTACGCATCGGCCAGCGCGTCGGCATCGGCGCGGAGCGCCGCATCCTCGAGCGTCAGAACGGTCTGCAGGAGCGTTGCAATCTGTCGCTTGTAGCCGACGAGCCAGAGCGCATCCGCCTCGGGCCGTTCCTCCGTGGCGGGCGGCCGCTCGCTCAGCGCCGCGAGGGCGGCATGTTCCATCTCGCCGAGGGTGTTCATGAGCGCGACCTGGTTCTCGGCCGGATCGGCGATGAGCTTCTTCAGGGCGCGCTGGCCACCCTTCAGCGTGTCCATCGCCTGTTGCAGTGCGGTCGGCTCCTGGTCGTGCGCATCGGCTTCGACGGGCCGGGCTGAATTCAGCCGCGGGGCAACCGCCGCCGGCGCGACCAGCAGGCAAATCGCGAGGAGACCTTTGAGGGGAGTGTGCATCGTTTGGTCGTTGTCGTTTTAGTCGTTGTCGTTGAGGAAGACGTAGTCGTCGCCGCCGGCGTCGAAGTGACAGTCCGCGCACATGGCCACCTTGCCGGAGTGGGTCAGGTCTCCATCCGGCGTGAAGCGCGCCCAGAACCAGTCCTCGTTCTCGGGATCGTAGCCCTCGATGCGCTGCATGACGGTCAACGCCACGAGACTCTCCGGGGAGCGGCTCGAAAAGTTCTCTTTGACGATGATCGTCCCGTAACCGGGCGCCTTGGGATCGTTCGCACCGGCCGGGTTCACGAACGTCCGGATGAACTTCCCGTGGGGGCTCTTCCCCGGTTGCATGCCCTCGTGGCCGGAGAACTGGGACCACTCCGGATAGCCGGACATCTTGTCCAAGAGACTTCCCGCCTCCACCTGGTCCTCGGGTGTGCCGAGGGACTTGCAGGCCGCGACGGCGAAGACTCCGAGCAGGGCGAATACGAGGATGTTGCGCGGGGGTATTTTCATGGGCGCGAGTCTACGAAGAGCCGGCCCCCCGCGTGACGGAGATGAACTGACTGCACTGGTGTTGCGCCTCTCACCGCAGTTCTGGTCTCGCGCGGCCACCGAAGCCGGTTTGAGTCGAACTTCCTCGGACACCCCGCACCCCAGAGCTCCGCCAAGGAAGGCGCAATCCGTGCCTCAGTCCCCGCGGGCTTTCCACGCCCCGAGTTACGAAAGGGCCGAGGCGCGGAATGCGCGTCCAGCGTAGCCGTCGAGCAACACCTAGGCAGTCAGTTCAGGTCGGTCGAGATGAGTCGGGCTCCGCGTTCCATGCGCGGCCCTCGCCATGGTCGCCAACGGCGCGTCGATGCCCGCGGCTCGGGCCAGGTGTCGACGTCGGCGGGGGCGGCGGGGTCAGCGCTGCCCCCCCCTCGACGTACGTCTCGATCAAGTAGGTCTTGATCAGTCCCAGGTCGGCTGCGCTGGCCTCGAGTCCGTTCCCGACCATGCGTTCCACGAGTCCATCGACGTCCTCCCGACTCGCCGGTGGGTCGAACTCCACGTCATCCGCATCGTGACACTGCGAACACGAGGAGCGGAACGCGTTCTCGGCCGCGCCGGGTGCCGGGGGCTCGGCGGCGCCGCCGGCCGCCGGCTGGGTCAGCGCCGCCCGAACCAGCTTCTGGGCCTCATCGGCCCTGCGGCGCACCTTCGCGGACTGCTGGAGCTCCGGCGTGATCGCGACGAGGTAGGCCACAACCTGCTGCCGCTCGCGCACGTCCAGCGTCACGCCCAGGGCCGGCTTGTCCGCCATGCGCTGCAC
>JAJDEV010000117.1 GCA_029259605.1 Planctomycetota bacterium
CGTTCGGAACATCCCTCTGCGATTCGATCCCCAGAACCACCCGGACCGACCGGATCACAGGAACCTCAACACCCCCCCGTCCCCGGGACCTCCACCAGCGGAGAGGAACACGTTCGAAACTCCCCTCTGCGATTCGATCCCCAGAACCACCCGGGCCGTCCGAATCATAGGAACCTCGACAATTCCCCGTCCCAGGGACCTCCACCGGACCACGAACCTCGACAAGTCCCGCGCCCTCGGACTTCCCCAGAGCAACGGAACGCGTTCAGAACTTCCCTCCGCGACTCGATCCGCGCAACCGAACACGTTCCCCTCCCCCTCAAGGAAGGTCGAGAATCCCGCTGAGGTCCTCACTCGTCAGCGTCGTCGCGTACGCGCGGTAGTGCACGTCGGCCGAGATCCGGTAGGACCAAGCGGTCGTGTCCTTGTCGGCCGCGTAGCCGAGGCCGAGTGCGGCGTAGCCGCGCTCGAGTTCGGACGAGTTCTCACCTTCGAGCAGGGCGAGCAACGGAGCGACAGCGTTCGGGTGCCGCGTCCGTCCCAGCGCGAGCGCCATGCCCTGGTGCGAGAGTGCGCAGTCACACTCTTCGCCGAGCGCTTGAACGGCGGTGACGACGTTCGTATCGCCGAGCAACGCGAGCGCGCGCGCCGTGTTCTGCAGCGAGTGCGGCTCGTGCTGGGCGGCCGAGAGGCTGTCCGAGAGCGCTTGGATCGCGCCGGTCGAGCCGGTCATGCCGATCGCGAGCGCGACGTCGCCGCGCATGGCGGGATCCAGTTCGTCGAGCTCCTCCAGCAGACCCTCGACCGCGTCGGCGTCGCCCGCGAGTCCGAGCGCGACGGCGAACGCGACTCTCTCGTTCGGCGACTTCGCGGCGCGCAGCGCGTCGCGCATCTCCTCCTTCGCGTCCGCGGATGCGGCGTCGCCCGCGTCGCGCATGTGGCGCGCGAGCAGACCGAGCGCGAGGCCGTACCACGGGCGCTCGCGCTGCTTGGAGTGAGCGAGTTGCTTCAGGAAGAACTTCTGAATGTCGACCGTGCCGTCGTGCGGGTCGCCCTTGCCGGTTCCGGCGCGCGCGCCGATCTGGGCCAGCGCGATCAGCGCGTACGAGCGCTCGCGGTAGCTGCCGCTGGTCGTGACCTTCATCAACGCCTTGCGCACCTTCGCGTCGAACTTGTCCTCGTCGGAATCCGCGAGGCGCCCGAGCGCGATCACGCATCCCGCGCGAAGCAGGTCGCGCTCGGTCTTGCGCGTCGCGGTGTCGAGCAGCTCGTCGAGGACGCGCTCCTGCGCTTCGGCTTCGAGGAACGGCGCGATGGTCGCGAGCGCTGCGGGAACGTGCGAGCGCGTGCTCAGGTTCTCGTCGTCCTCGGCGAGGAGTTCGAGCAGGCGCTCGGCCAGCCCCTCGTTCTCGCGCTCGCGCGGATCGATCATCGACAGCGCGACGACGGCCGCGATGCGCTCGTCCGGCATGGAGCCGGGCTGCGCTGCGAGCGACGCGACGAGTGCCCGCGTCGCCTGCGCGCGCAGCTCCGGCCCCGCGTCGCGCGCGACCAGTCCGAGCCCGTACGCCGCGAAGGCGCGGACGCGGCGCGGCACCTCGTGGCGTCCGAGCGACGCGCGCCCCGCCTCCGAGTCGAGCAGCAGTTCCGTCAACGGCTGCAGCGACTCCGGCACGGCCAGGATGCCGATCGCGATGCACGCGGTCTCCGCGATGCGTTGGTTCTTGTCATCGAGTTGATCGACGAACTTCGCGAGCATCTCCTCGCTCGACGGCGACGTCTCAGCCGTCGCCCCGATGCGCGCCAGCGAAAGCATAGCGCCCGTACGCAACGCCTCGGACGGATCGTTGTCGAGCGCCGTCAGCAAGGCCGGAACGATGCGACCGTAGATCACGGCCTGCGAAATCCCGGGGCCTTCCGCTTCGCTCTTCTCGCCTCGACCGATGAAGAATCCGTCGCTGCCGGTCGCCTCGAGTTGCCACGGCTCGACCGCGGTGTATCCCTCGTAGTGCAGGCGCCACCAGAGGCTCCACTCGTCGAGGTCGAGCAGGTCGGGCAGCGCGTCGGGCGTCACCGCCATGACGGGCGCGTCCGTGTTCGATCCGGGAACCTGGGCGGGTGCCATCGGCGCAGCGCTCGGACCCGCCTGCCTCTTGCCCGGGCCGGCCGTGTCGCCGGGGCCCTTGTATCCGCCGGTTCCGCGCGGCGGCGGCGGAACGTTCTTGGGCTTCGCCTTGCCACCTCCGCGCGAGGGCCACGGCCTGCGCGTTCCGGTGTAGCCGCCGTCCGGGAACGGCATGAGGCCCCAGCCTTTGCCGCCCCGCTGCATGGCGGCGGCAGGTGTGGCGAGCGGCGGAAGCGCGGCGGGAAGGACGGGAACGAGCGAGAGAAGGGCGGCGGCAATCATGGTTTCCCCTCGAGCGGAGATTGGGAGGACGAGGGCGCTAGCAGGCTGTGGCGAAAGTGCTTCGCCGGCAGAACGTCGACATCCGCTCCGGAGTGAAGGACGGCGTTCGGCGAGTGGATGACGTTTGCCACAGTCTGCTAGGTCGGGTTCTTCATGAGGCTTCGCCGAGATCGACGCGCGCGGAGGGTGGCGATCGGGAACCGACCCGATCGTTCGCTCCGTTCGCGGACTGCGAGCGGGCCTCCGATCGGACCATTCCAGCGATCGGCGTTGCTTCTTACGGGAGAGTGCACTGTGGAAGGAATGGCCCTGGACGCGTCGGCCGTTCCAGAGGAGGACGGGCGCCCGTCGCGGAAGTTCCCTCCGGTACCGAGGCGTGCGCCGCCCAGACTCACCCTACCCCGATGTGCGGCTCGCGGTCGGCGCTGGCGGGGTCGTGCGGCTCGATTCCAGAGCTGCGTTAACCCTCTGTTCGTCCCTCGATTCCGAGCGCGCCGAGCCGCCTCCAACTTTGCTTGAACAGCGCGCGCGCTCCGGCCTCGTTTGGTCGATGCACGTCCGCATGAACGGGTTCTTCCTCGCCCCGCCGCGCAAGCGTTTGTTCGCTTGGCTCATGGTGATTGTCTTGCTCGGCATCGCGACGCCGCGCTTGCGCCGCGAGAACTTCCTGAGCGAAGGCGGCGAGACGGCGCAGTCCACGCCGCTACCCGAGTTCCCGAGCGGGCAAGGCGAGTGGGTCGGGACCGCGCCGCTCTCGACCGCCGACATGCGCGGCCGTGTCTGGGTGCTGAAGGTCTGGACCTTCGGATGCGTCAACTGCATCCGATCCATCCCCTTCACGAACGAGCTCACGACGCGCTTCGGCGACGACGTCCAGGTGCTGGGCATCCACTCACCCGAGTTCGACTGGGAGCGCGACCCCGTCGCGCTCGAACAGACGCTCGCGAAGTTCGACGTCCGCTTCCCCTCCTACATCGACCAGAGCCTCGACTACTTCTTCGCCCTCGAGTCCCCGGGCTGGCCCGTGTACCTTGTCGTCGACCGCCAAACGCGAATCCGCGGCCGGTGGTTCGGCGAGGTGCACGTGGACACGCGGCGCGATCGCGAGATGACGGCGTTGATCGAGCGGCTGATCGACGAGGATTGAAACTAGCAGGCCGTCTGGCGCGCGACGATGCGGAACGCGGTCGCGATGCCGAGCAGGGCGAAGACGATGTCGATCGGGCTGAGCTCTTCGCGCAGCGAATCGATCGGCCCCAAGCCTGCGGCGGCCAGGCTCGAACGCATGTTCGCTTCGGCGTCGTCCCGCCACACGGCGAACGTCGTTCCGGCCGCGTCGAACTCGCGCAGCGAGTCCGCGGACAGAGCGCGGAAGAGCTCGACGTCGTCCTCGGTGATCTCGAACTCGGACTCCGCGTCCGTGAACTCGTGGTCGTACATGTAGTGGACGAGCACCTCGTCCGACGGATCGTCACCCAGCGCGACGAAGTCCGACGCGTCGGTGACCGCGACCTGGTAGTTCTCGGTCGTGAGCACGTCGTCGATGGCGCGCTCGAGCGCCATGTGCATGGCGACGTATTTGCCGCCGAAGATCGAGAGGATCGCGAGCGCGGCAGCGGCAACGCCGAGCCCCGTTCCGCGCGCTCCGAGCTTGACCATCACGAACCCGATCCCGGCTCCGATCCCCCACGCGAGGTACCCGACCTCGAGACTCCCGACGAGCGCCAGGGCCGCCCAAGCGCCGGCCCCGACGAGCCCGACGACCAATCCCCCGACGACGGCCATGGCCGGCGCCGGCGCCGACTCGACCGCCGCGACCTCGTCGGGAGCCGACGTTCCCGAGACGAAGGGCACTTCGATGACGAATCGCTCGCCACAGGACTTGCAACGCGTCGCCTTGCCGGCATTCGCGTCATCGGTCCGAAACGAAGACTCACAGGCCGGACAGGAAACGGAGATCCTCACGAGCACCCTCCTTGCTGTTGTGATGGAAACCGACACTCGCCCACAGGGACGGTGGGGAGAATCGTACAAAGCGCAACTTCGCATTGCGCCCCCGACACACACCCGGCGAAAGCGCCGCGACCGAGCAGAGCCGACCTCCGGGCCACAACTCGGCGCTTTCGCATGCGAGCACGGGCGCGCTCAACCCCACGCGAATTCGAATAGAGCGATACGGAAAGCGGTCGCGCGCCACAGTGAGCGACGCGCAGTCGCCCGCTGCCGGCGGGTCCCCGAGCGCCCCATCGGCCATTCGGGCAAAGCGCGTCAAGCGGCGAGCCGCCGTGCCCCGCGAGCGCCGCGAGCCTGTGCCGCAGCAGCGCGCCAGCGCTGCTGCCTGAACCGATAGCGCCCCCGCAACACGCGAGCAAAGCGAGCCCGTCCCGCAGCGGCGCGTCAGCGCCGCTGCGTTGAACGGTGGTGACGCACCCGAGTCCCCGAACCGAACGTTGCCCCCGCTGGAACTGCCGGAGCCCCACGCAGGCGAGTTGCGCCAGCCACC
>JAJDEV010000118.1 GCA_029259605.1 Planctomycetota bacterium
GACGCGAGCGAAGCGAGCCTGTCCCGCAGCGGCGCGTGAGCGCCGCGCGTCAAACGGTGGGGACGTGCTCGAGTCCCCGAACCGGACGTGGTCGCCGCTGGAACTGCCGGAGACGTTCACATGCCGTTGCGCCAGCGACCAGCTCGTACGGGAGCGCGCGCGCGGGCGGGCACGCCCGCGCGTGGCGCCGGAGCACGGTGCGTGGTTTGTCCGCGCGCGGATGCACGGAGCGTCTGCGTACGGCGCGGGCCTCGGCGCACGCGGGCTTCGCCCGGCGTGGTTGCTCCCTCGCTTGCGTGCCTCCACGCCACGCGCCAGGCTTTGCCTGACCGCGCGCGTTCGGGCGAAGTGCGGTAGGCACGAAGGCGCGGGAGCACCCACGCTGGCCAACCCCGCATCCCCTACCGCAAGCACCCCGCACGGTTCCGTGCGCGCCGACGCCGATGCACGCGAGAACCGCGCCGGCGCCCGCGAACGCCCGCACGAACTGCACTCGACACGCTCGCACGGCACGCCCGCCGCACGAAGCGCGCACGCACCATCACACCCCCCATTCCACGCCCGCGGCTCCGATCCCCGCAGGTCGGGCGTGGGCACGACCACGACGATGCTCACTCGCGCGCGGCGAGTTTGCGTTCGAGTCGTGCACGGCGGTGTTCGAGTTCCTGGGCGAGGCGGCGGCGGCGGGCGCCGGTGGCGACGATGGTGACGAGGTCCAGGGCGCGTCGGGTCGCCGTCAGGGCGAGCGCGGCGTTGCGGCCGCGATGCTCGGCGTGCTTGGCGAGTTCCACCGCGCTGCGCAGGGCGACGTCGTCGCGCGCGCCGTGCGCGAGTTCGGTGAGACGCTCGACCGCGCGGTCGGTGGCGCCGGTGCGACGCAGGATGTCGGCGTGCAGGAAGCGCTCCTCGCGCGCGGGCTCGTCGCCGGAGCGCTCGAGGGCGCGCTCGATCCACTCGAGCGCTTCGACGTCGCGACCGGCTTCGCGCAGGAGGCGTGCAAGGGACGCGGCGCGTTCGCGCTCGGGGCCGCCGAGTGGCGCACCGGAGGCGCGTCGTTCGACGCACGTGCGCCCGAGGTGGCCGGCGAGGACGGCGAGGCTGAGCACGTCGTCGGCGTTGTGCTGGAAGACGTCCTCGAGCCGGTGCGCGCGGTCGCCGAGGAAGTCGAACCAGGCCTCGGGCGCGAACTGTCCCGGCAGGTCGTCCGGGCGCAGGAAACCGCACAGGTGGCGCTCCATCGTTTGCAGGCGACCGTCGCCGAAGCAGTCGCGGTAGAGACGCACGAACGGGTGGTAGAGGTCGAGGTGCGGCAGCGCGTCGAAGGGCGGCTCGACGCCATGGAGGCGCATCTTGTCCTCGAGCCGGTGGCGGTCGAACGACTTGCCGAAGAAGCTGACCACGGCGCTCGACGCGCTTACGCGGCGCGCGACCTCGGCGAGCATTGCCGCCTCGTTCTCGGGTCCGAACAGAAAGCCCTGCCACAGCTCGAACGCGTCGCCGTCGAAGCGGCCGAGGGCGACGAGGAACGAAGTCGTGCCGGCGCCGCCCGACAGGCCGGTGGTCTCGACGTCGAGGAACACGGCGCGTTCGAGCTCGATCGCCCCGAGCGCATCGTCGCGGCTGAGCAGGACGATGTCCCCCATGGAGGCGTCGAGCGCCTCGTTCAGACGCCACGTGCCGTGGGCGTGATCCGACGCGTAGCGCGTGACGCGTGCGCCGAAGCGACCGCGCTCGTGCTCGTACGTCTCGACGTCGCGAGGTGCGCCGAGCGTTCGGCGCGCAGCATCGTCCGCGCGGGCCGTGCGTTCCGACGCGCTGCTGCGGCGGCCGAGGCTGCGTTGGACCCAGGCCGGAAGCTCGGCCGCGGAGACGTCCGGGTTCGACGCGGGTTCTTCGCGTCGCAGGCGTCGCAGCTTGTTCGCGAGCGACGACGGATCCGCGGGCTCGCTCATCGAGGCTCCGCCTCGGCCGCTTCCACGACCGTCGGATCGACCTCGTCGAGCGCCGCGCTGGCGGTGAGCCACGCGAGTACGCGCGTGCCGGTCTCCTTGCCGTGCACCCCGACCTCTTCGACCGGGCCGATGCACGCGGGGCAGCCGTGCGGGCAGGCGCAGCGTTCGAGCACGTCGAGCGCGGCGCGCACGATCGAGCGATGCTCGCGGAACAGCGCACCGCCGAGCCCCACGCTGCCGGGGACGCGGTCGTACAGGTGGATCGCCGGGGACGAGAAGTGTCCCGAGCGCACCTCGGTCGAGATGCCGAGGTCGGACGATTGGCAGCGCAGGAACAGCGGCGCGACGCGGCGCAACAGTCGCCCGATTCCGCGCCACGCGGCCGCGCGGTTGCCGGCCGTCAAGCCGAGCTCGGCCGCGCTCGCCTCGGACACCGTCAGCACGAACGACTCGGTGTCGAGCTCCTCGGCCGGCAGGTGGATGTCCTCGGCGCCGACGTTCTCGCGCGTGTAGAAGCGGATCTTCTTGTACAGCGTCGCGACGGTCGTCACGTGCACTTCGCCGCGCCAAACCGCCCAGCGCTCGGCGCCGGTCGGGTCGAGCGACGCGGCCTTTTCCTCGAGCCGTAGCACGCGCACCTCGGTGTCCGTCTCGGCCTCGGTGAAGTAATCGCTCGCGGTGCGCTTCGCGTAGGCGCGCCGGTTCTCATAGTCGAAGCGTTCGATCTTGAAGATCTCGCTCTCGACCTGATAGATCGCGCCCTCGTACACGCTGGTCAGCGACGACTCGCGATCCATCTCGCCGATCGCGCGCTGGTCCTCGTCGAACACGACGACATTGTCGGGTTCGTTGCCGGCGAGCGAGACGTCCTGGGCCGGGTACGCGTCGGCGGCCCAGTACCAGGTCGGTCCGTGCTCGCCGGGGCGGCGGACGAGCAGGTTCGACTCCTCGGCCAGGTAGTCGAGGATGCCGGCGATGTGCGGCGAATCGCCGAAGCCGCGCACCTGGCCCGCCTCCGCATCGTCGTCGGCATCGGACCGAATCGACGAGAACGGCAGCTCGAAGGCCGCGCACTTCAATTGTTCGGAGAGCAGCACCAGGTTGTCGGGGTCCACCTCGAGTCGCTCGCGCGGCGCGCCGAACAGGTAGTCCGGATGGTGCGCGAGGTACTGGTCGATCGGGTCCGAGCGCGCGACGAGCACGGTGAGCGACGTGCGTCCGCGGCGCCCGACGCGGCCGGCGCGCTGCCAGAAGCTGGCCTGGTTGCCCGGGTACCCGACGAGCACCGCGACGTCGAGCGCGCCGATGTCGATGCCGAGCTCGAGCGCGTTCGTCGACACCACGACCTTGACCGCGCCGGACTTCAGCCCCTCTTCGATCTCGCGCCGCAGGAGCGGCAGATAGCCGCCGCGATAGCCGCGGATCTCCGCGGGTGCGAGGCCGAGGCTCGGCGCCGCCTCCTTGAGGTAGGTCGTCAGCACCTCGACCGCGATGCGCCGGTTGCAGAAGAAGATCGTCTGGTGGCGCGGTCCGGTGACGAACGGAGCCAGGCGCCGGACCTCCTCGAGCGCGTTCGCGCGCAGCCCCGCGACCGGATTCACGATCGGCGGATCGAACACTCCGAAGACGCGCTTGCCGTGCGGCGACGCGTCCTCCGTCACGACCTCGACCTCGCGGCCGAGCAGGCGCGCGGCGTGCGCGGCCGGATCGCGCACCGTCGCCGACGAGAGCAGGAAGCGCGGATCGCTGCCGTAGTGACGCGCGATGCGCACGAGCCGACGCAGCACGTTCGCGACGCTCGAACCGAACACGCCCGACAGCGTGTGCACCTCGTCGATCACGACGTAGCGCAGGTCGCGGAACAGCTCGGACCACTTGCCGTGGTTGGGCAGGATGCCCTGGTGCAGCATCCACGGATTCGAGAGCACGACATGCCCGCGATCGCGCAGCGTGCGCCGCACGGACGGTGGCGTGTCGCCGTCGTAGGTGAACGAGTGCCAGTCGGTGCCGAGCGCTTCGATCCAACCGTTGAGCGCCTTCGATTGGTCCTGGGACAGAGCCTTGGTCGGAAACATCCAGAGCGAGCGCGCGGCACCGTCGCTCTCGAGCAACGACTGCAGCACGGGCAGCGTGTAGGCGAGCGTCTTGCCCGACGCCGTCGGCGTCGCGACGAGCACGTCCTTACCCGCGAGCGCGAGCTCGATCGCGCGCGCTTGGTGCTCGAAAAGTTCGTCCATCCCGCGCCGGCGGAGCAACTCGAGCAGCTCGGGTCGTAGGCCGAGGGTCCCGTCGCTCGCGTGCCCATCGGCCCCGTCGACGGGCCCGACGCGCCGCGTCCGCGCGGGTCGCGCCGGCTCGGTGTGCCACGCCGTGAAGCAACCGGAGACCGACGGCGTCGCCTGGAGGCGCGCGACGATGGCGTCGACCCCCGCGGCGTGGAGCACGGCGCGCGCGCGCCGCTCGCCGCCGCGCGTCGGACCGGCGTCGGGACCGGCGCCGGGCGACGGAACGCGCTCGGGCGACGCGGCGTTCGGCGCGTGGGTCGGCGAGTGAGGAGGCGGGGCGTCCGGCGGCGTCATCCGGGGATGGGATCGGGCTGGGGGCGCGCGACGTCGCATTCGCCCCACGGGAACGGGTGGCGCCCCACGGTCCGCGGACCGGGGCGGTTCGGGTTTCGTTCGGGCAGCCTAGGGGCCGGCGCGAACGACCGCAAGCGGCGGGTGCGGGCCGTCGCTCGGACGCGAGACCGGCGCTACCAGCAGAGGGGCATGGACCAGGACGTGCGCCCGGGCGGGTCCGCGGGCGGGTCGTCGGTGATCACGCGCACGGAGGTCCGCACGAGCGCGTCGCCCGTCTCCGACGCGGGGATCGCGGCGCTGACCTGTGCGAGGCGCCGGCGCCACGCCTCGGTGTCGGTGGGCGCGGTGTCGAGCAGCATCCCGAGCCTCCCGTCCGCCAGCCAACCGACGCGGGCGCCTTCGATTCGCTCCGAGAGCACACGCCCGAGGGGTTCGAGCTCGGGCGCCTGCCCGTCCGGCTCGGGCCGCTGCTCGAAGACGAGCACGGCCAGGTGCTCGTCACGCGCGTGCGCGCGGACGCGCTGGCGCTCGAGGATCGCGTCGAACGCCGGCGCGGGAACAACGGCGTGGTCCCCGCCGGTGCGAACCGGCAAGGGGTGAACGAGCTTCCGCGTCGGACCGGGAGAAGTCGACATGGCGCGTCGTTTCCGAAGAAACGCACTCTGCGGGGGGCGGGCCCGAGAGCGGAGCAGGGGGTCGCGCGCGCGGGCCGGGAGGTGAAGTTGTGAGGGCAGTCGCCTGCCTTCCCATCGAGCTTATCCAGGTCCGCCAATCCCACAACCCCGGCAGAACGAGCTTTGTCGAGCTTTCGAGAACGGTCGTGGGAACCCGTGTGCGCGCTAACCGCGGGAGGCCAGCGCGGCGAGGGGGACGCCGTCCGCGCCGATCGAAACGAGCGGGGCGAGCGCGGCGAGACCGTCCGCGATCTTGGCCGCGTCCCCCACGACCACGACGACGAGGCGCTCCGGCGCGAGCAGGCGCTGCGAGAGGTCGTTCACCGTGTCCCGCGTGAGCGCATCGAGCCAGGCCAGGCGTCGCTCGGGGTAGTCGGTCGGCCAGCCGTACTTCTGCACCGTCTCGACGAAGCTGAGGCGGGACGAAGCGGACTCGAACGCGCGACGCAACGACTGCGCGATCGACTCGCGCGCGAACTGCACTTCGTCCTCGCGCACGTCGCCGGGGAAACGCACGAGCTCGCCGAGCGCCTCGCGCACCGCGTCGGCCGTGACGTCGGTCTGCACCGCGGTGGAGACCGTGAACGACCCCGCCGTATGGCCACCGCTGAACTCGCTCCGGACGCCGTACGTGTAGCCCTTGTCCTCGCGCAGGTTGAGGTTGAGCCGGCTCGTGAAGCTACCGCCGAGGAGCGAGTTCATCGTGTACGCGCCGAACCAATCGTCGTCGTGGCGCGAGATCCCGGGGTGACCGATGCGCAGCTCGGACAGCTGCGCTCCCGGGCGGTCGACGAGGTAGATCGTCGTAACGTCCGGCGGCGTCTGAGCGCGGATCGACGCGTCGTGCTCGGACGGCGCCACGTCCCCCGTGAGCACGGCGCCGACGCCTGCGAACAGCTCCGCGACGGACGCGCCGGTGCGCGCACCTGCGAACGACAGCCGCGCGCCGTTCGCGATGCGCCGGTCCGCGAAGAACGCGCGCACGTCTTCGACCTCGATCGCTTCGAGCGACGCGCGCGTGCCGAGCACCGCGGCGCCCCTGATGTTGTCGCCGTAGATCCGTCGCGCGTAGACGTCGCGGGCGACCGACGCCGGCGCATCCAAGCGCGACACGGCGGTCGCGATCTGCTGGCGCCGCACGCGCTCGAAGTCCTCGGCGTCGAAGCGCGGCTCAGCGATCAGTTGCGTGAAGAGGCGTACCGCGGGCTCGAGGTGGGCATCGAGCACCGACATGGACAGCACGAGGTCGTCGTCGTTCGCACGCACGGCGAGCACCGCGCCCATGCCGTCGAGCGCGTCGATCAACTCGGTCCCCGGCAGCGCCGCCGTGCCCTCGTCGAGCATCGCCGCGGTCAGCATCGTGAGCCCCGCGCGCTCGACCGGCTCGCGCAAACGGCCGCCGGGCAGGGCGAGCGAGAAGGTCGAGAGCGGGACGCTGTCGACCGGCGTCCCCGCGCACGGAACCCGGAGCGAGGACTCGGTCCACAACACGGGCGAGCGGAACTGGGCCGGCGCGCTCGGCAGCGGCGCGGACGTGCGATCGAGCGCGTCCGGTCGCGGCGAGCTCGCCGCCGCGCGCGTCGCGTCGCGCGCGAGCCCGCGCTGGCCGCGCGGCACGACGCTGACCACGGCTCGCCCGCCGTCCAGGAGGTAGTGCTGCGCGACGCGCCGCAGGTCATCGGCGGTGACCGCACGCAGGCGCTCGAGGCGCGCGCGCACGCGGTCGGGCTCGCCGCCGAAGCAGTTGTCGAACGCGAGCTGGTTGGTGCGGTTCGCCACCGGTTCGAGCCCGCGCACCAGCCCGCCTTCGCGGCGCACCTCGAGGCGCGCGACGCGGCCCGCGAGCTCGCCGTCGGCCTGCGCACCCGACACGAACCCGCGCACGAGCTCGTCGACGCGTGACTCGAGCCGCTCGAGCGAAACACCCGGACGCGGACGCAGGTGGATGGTCAGGTCGCCCGCGCGCTCGCGCGCGGCGTGCGAGATCGTGACCAGGTTCGCCAGCTCCTCATCGATCGTCAGCGCCGCGTCGAGGATCGACGAGCGGTTCGCGCTGAGCACGTCGGCGAGCAGCGTCAACGCGGCCTCGTCCGGATGCCACGCCTCGACCGTCGGCCACGCGAGCGTCAGCTGCGGCACCTGCACGTCGTCCTCGAGGATCGCGCGCCGCGCGTCGTCGTCCGCCGGGTCGAAGCGCACGCGCGCAGCCGTCGGCGTGTCGACCGCGGGCCCGCGCGCGATCCCGCCGAAGTAGCGCTCGACGAGCGCGAGCGCGTGCTCGGGATCGAAGTCTCCGCCGATGGCGAGCGTCACGTTGCCCGCGCCGTACCAGCGACGGAAGAAGCTGGTCACGTCCTCGAGCGTCGCGTTCCCGATGTCGACCATCGACCCGATCGTCGGCCACGAGTACGGGTGACCGGCGGCGTACAGGAGCCCGAGCGTCGTCTCGTGCACGAGCCCGTAGGGTCGGTTCTCGTAGGACTGGCGCCGCTCGTTGCGGACGACATCGCGCTGGTTGTCGAGCTTCTCCTGCGTCATCGCGGGGAGCAGGAAGCCCATGCGATCCGACTCGAGCCACAGGGCGAGCTCGAGCTGGTTCGACGGGAGCGTCTCGAAGTAGTTCGTGCGGTCCTGGTTCGTCGTGCCGTTCAGCGTGCCGCCCGCCTGCTGGATGCGGCGGAAGTGGTCGTTGTCGGGGACGTGCTCCGAACCCTGGAAGAGCATGTGCTCGAACAGGTGCGCGAAGCCGGACTTGCCGGGCTCCTCGCGCGAGCTGCCCACGTGGTAGTAGACGTAGACGGCGACGACGGGCGCGGACGTGTCGCGGTGCAACACGACCTCGAGTCCGTTCGGGAGGACGTGCTTCGAATGCGGCAGCGAGAAGTCGAGCTCGGGCATGGGGAGAAGCTACCCCCCGCGGCTCACTCCCCGAAAAGCAAAAGCAGCGTCGGGAAGAACTCGCCGCCCCACGCGAGCGCGTGTTGTTCGAGCTGTTCCCGGCTGATCTCCGCCGCGAGTCCGGACTCGAGGCACGCGAGCGTTCCGTCCGCCAGGCGCCCGATGCGGAAGTCGAGGCGGTCGCCGCTCTTGAGCTCGATCGTCGCGTCGACGTGCTCGACGAACGACTCCTCGTCCACGCCGTCGAGCCAGCGGTCCGCGCGGATCGAGAGCAGGAACTGCAAACAGTCCATGAAGCGCCGCGGCGCGTCGAATTTCGTGCCCGCCACGAGCCAGCGTTTGTCGTCCGGGTGCACGTACGAGAACGCCTCGCCGCCGTGGCGCAGCTCGATCATGCGCACGCCCGACTCGCGCACGCGGTGCACCTGCGAACTGCGGAAGTGATCGATGCCGAGCAGGCACTGCGCGACGACGGCCTCCTCGACGACACCTGTCAGCTCGTCGCCGAAGCGCACGAACAGACGACCGATCAAGCCCGTCTTCGTGTCGCGCCACTCCTCGCCGATGCGACCGCCCCAGCGTTCGCCGTCCTTGGTCGTGACGGCGATCGAGATCGGTTGTTCCGCCTCGGTGAACGCGATCGGCGCCCCGTCGTCGGCGGGGAGCGGGTACGAGAGCTCGGTCTTCTCGATCACGGCGAGGACGTTCTGCACCGCGTCCGTGGACGCGGGGAACGGATCGCTCGCGACACCGTCGACCACGGTCGACACGGTCCAGCGCGCGCCCGCGCGTTCGAGCACCAACGTGCGGCCGAGCGCCTCCAGCTCGACGCGCTCCATCTCGTCCCGCAACGCGTGTACGAGGAAGTAGTCGTACAGGTACTCCGACGGCTGCACGAGCAGCGACACGTCGCTCGCCTCGAGCTCCCAGACGTGCGGGCTGCCGACGCGGCGGCAGTACCAAACCTCCGAGAAGGAAAGCGCCGGCCCCTGGATCGTCGGATAGCCGAAGTCGAGCTGGACGGGATCGCCGCGCCGCGAGTGCAGCGTGATCGAGAACTGCGGCGGATCGAGCCCCCACTCGGCGAACGAGCGCGGCGTGTCCGTCGTGAAGCGCCGGATGCTCAGCTCGGCGGCGCCGCCGGCGACGAGGCCGATCGCGGCCGACTCGAGGCGCACGGTCGGCGAGTCGAGCTTCTTCCAGCCATCGACGCCGAGCTCGGCCTCGATGCCGAGGTCGATCACCGCGTTGCGCTCGGGCAGATAGACCGAGCCGCGGCGTTCGAACGCCACGACGTCGATTCCGGACAGGTGCGTCGCGCGCGTGTCGCGGTAGTCGTCCGAGCTGCGCTCGAGCGTGTTCGCGATGGCGCGCGTACAGAGCAGCACGATCGGCTCGCCTTCCCTCGATTGCGAGTGACCGGGCACGCGCACGTAGACCAGATCGTCCGTCAGGTCGACGCTGCCGATCTCGAGCCGATAGACGCGGTCCGTCCCCGCCTCGTCGCGCTGGGTGAACTCGATCACGGCGAGCGGCGGCGCGAGCTCGACGGCCGCGAGATCGATGTCGCCCGCGGGTTCGCCGCGCGCGCCCGACATCGTGCGAAACAGCGCCTGGATGATGCCGACGCTCGCCGGGTAGGCGATCGGGTCGGTGAGGAACCAGGAGCCCTGCACGTCGCGCTCGAACTTCACCTGTCCGCGCAGCGTGTGATCGATGCGGATGGCGATGACGCGCTCGGGCGCGAAGCCCTCGAAGATCGTGTACTGCGCGACCTCGATGCGCTGGTCCGTTCGCAGCCGATCGCGCGCGCGCGCCTGCCACACGAGCACGAGCCCGCCCAGCAAGAGCACGAGCACCAGCACGCTCTTCCAACGCATCAGTTTCTGCGCCTCCAAGCGAGGACGGCACCCACCGCGACGCACAGGCCGGGCAGGAGGAGGTAGAGCGTCCACGAGAGCTTGGGCAACGCGCTGCTGCGCGCGAGGTCCAACGTCGTCATCGAAGCGGGGAGCGGCGAGACGCGCACGCGGTGCTCGCGCGCCGTCATCCAGTTGAACGCGTTGAGCAGGAAGTCGCGGTTCACGTCCATCAACTGGTTCGACGGAAAGAGCGACGACGCGATCCCGATGACGCGGCCCTGTTGGATCTCGCCGTCGGCGCCCGGCGTTCCGGAGGCGAGCTGCGCGACCATCGCGAGGCGGCGCCGGTCGCGCGTCTCGGTGCGATGGTCGAAGGAGTAGTCGTACTGCCCGCGGACGGCCAAGTCCTGCCACGCGTCGGGCGTGCTCGTCACGATGTCGAGCAGCTGCCCGGCGGTCGCGAGTCCGCCGCGACGGAACGCGTTCGTCAGGTGGAAGCGCAGGCGCCGGCTGCGGCGCCGCAACGGTTCGGTGAGCGGGTGGCTCGCGGAGAGGCCGGTCTCCCCCACCATGAACGTCGCGCAGTTCGGCGAGTTGTAGATGCGCTCGCCCCCGTTGCCGATCAGCGGCTCGCACACGATGCCGGACTCGGCCACCATGCCGTAACCCATGAGGTACGCGGCGACGCCGCCCTCGAGGCCCTGTTCGACGTCGGTGAGCGCAGGCGCGCCGAGCACACGCCCGCCGCCCGTTACGAACTCGCGGATGCGGTCGAGCGTTCCGTCGGGGAAGGACTGCGTCGCGCCGATGATCGCGAGCACCGCGCAGTCGTCCGGGAGCTCGGGCGTGCGCGCGGGGTCCCACGCCTCCACTTCGAAGCCGTCGCTCTCGAGCGTCATGCGCAGCCGCGCAAGGTCGGCGGGCAGCTCGCCGTCGATGCTCGGCTCGCCCTGTCCGGTGGAGAAGTACACACGCGGCGCGGTCGCGCTCGACACCTTGAGCAGCGCCTCGGCGAGGACTTCCTCGGCGCGGTTCGACGCGACCTGCGCGGGCTTGAACTCGTTCGGACGCCAGGTGTTCGGGTTGACCGTGCCCTGGATGCCCTGTTGCGACAGGTACTCGTAGAGCTCGCGCGTCGGGTTGCCCCAATCGACGACCGCGACGTCACCGTAGAGGGTCTGAACCGACTTGCGCGTCCCGCTCTCGTTCGAGAACACGACCAGGTTGACGCCCTCGATCCCGAGTTCGCGTTGGCGCTGCTGCTGCGTCTCGATGTCGTTCGGGTCGTGGACGCGCAGGTCGATCTGGTTGCGGCGCGACTCCTGCGCGACGCGCAACACCTCCAGCGTGCGCCCGGCGATCTGCGCGCTGATGCCGTCGTACGGATAGCGCAACGGGCGCAGGAAGACGTCGACGACGACCGGCTCGGGGAGCTGATCGATGATGTCGATCACGCTCTGATCGAGCGTGTTGCGACCCGACAGCGAGAGGTCGACGCGGAAGTAGCGCCAGCGCGCGAGGTCGACGGCGAGGAACGCGATCACGAGCGCGATCGCGACGCCGAGGCCCGTGCGCAGCCCGATCGAGACGCGCGACTTGACGCCGAAGCCGCTCATCCCATCCACCTCCGCGACTCGACGATGCGCACGGCGAGGAACACGCCGAGCGCGGTCCACACGACGAAGAAGAGCACGTGCGAGCTGTCGAGCGCGCCGGTCTGGAACGAGCCGTCGAAGTGCGCGCGCACGTCGATGCGATCCGCGATCCACAGCGCCGGCTCGTGCAGGACGCCGCGCGCCATGCGCGCCCCCGTCGGCACCATGAACAGTACGAGGTTCGAGAGGATCGCGAGGAACGCGGCCAGGAGCGGCGTCCCCGAGAGCGCGCTACAAATCAATCCGATGGCGGAGAACAGCCCGGACACGAACACGGCGCCGAGCCACTCCATGCACAGCTGTCCCCAGTCCGGCGTCGCGCCGAGCAGCTGCACGACGAGCCCGAAGACCAGCACGCTGCTCCACGCGATCGCCATGAAGCTGGTCGCCGCCGCGAGCTTGCCGATCATCACGGCGGTGTCGCTGACGGGCGCGGTCAACAGGAATTCGAGCAGCCCGCTGCGCGTCTCCTCGCTGATCATCCGCATCGTGAGCAGCGGCGGTAGGAACGCGACCAGGTACCAGAGCGGACCGCGGTGCAAGTAACCGAGCGACGCGTTGACGTTGCCACCCGATTGTTCGAGCGCGGCCAGGAAGAAGAAGCCGTTGTAGAACAGCGTGACGCACAACAGGATCCACGCGAGCGGCGCGAGGAACAGGCCGGCGAGCTCGCGGCGATAGATCGCGAGGAACGACCTCACGGGCGATCCTCGCAGACCCCGTCGCCGTCGTCCGCTCCGCCTTCCGCCGGCGGCGGCGTGACGAACGGATTCAGGTTGTAGCTACCGGGCTTCGGCTCCGCGGGCACGCCGAGCGCCAGGTTCGCGTCGAGCGTCGGCAGCGCGTGCTCCGCGAACGTCGGTTGCGCGACGGACGCCGCGGGCGCGGGCGCAGCGACGGCGTCGGGCGCATCCGCCGGATCGAGTCCGAGCGCGAGCCGCGCGAAGAGCTGCTCCAGCGTCGGCCGCTGCCACGAGAGCTCGCGCGCCGCCCACCCCTTCGCCGCGGCGAGCGCGCCGACGTCCTCGCGCACGTCGTCGTTCGAAACGATCTCGAACGAGCGGTGGATCCCGACGAGCCCGTTGTCACGCACCCGGTCGACGCCCGGCAGCGTCGAGAGCAGGCGTACGGCTTCGGCGGCGTCGGGCACGACGGCTTCGAACGCGACGAAGGTCTCGCGGCCGAGCTCGCGCACGAGGTCGTCGCTCGTGCCATCCGCCGCGATCCTGCCCTTGTGCAGGACGATGAGGCGCGGACACACGGCCTCGATCTCGGGCAGGATGTGCGACGAGAGCAGCACCGTGCGGTTGGCCGCCAGCTCGCGGATCAGGTTGCGCACTTCGATGCGTTGCAGCGGGTCGAGCCCGCTGGTCGGCTCATCGAGGATCAGCACCTCGGGGTCGGGCAGCAACGCGACCGCGAGGCCGACGCGCTGGCGCTGGCCCTTCGACAGCTTGCCGATCAGGCTGCGTTTGCGATCCCCCATGCCGACGCGCGCGAGCACCTCGTCCGCGCGGCGCTTGCCGTCCGCGCGCGACAGTCCGTGCAGCCGCGCCTGGAACGCGAGCATCTCCTCGACGCGGTGTTCGCGGTAGAGCGGCACGGCCTCGGGCAGGTAGCCGAGCTTCCTCCGCACCTCGAGCGAGCGCTCGAGCACGTCGAATCCGGCGACCTCGATCTTCCCGCGCGACGCCGGGAGAAAGCCGGTGAGCATGCGCATCGTCGTCGTCTTGCCGGCGCCGTTCGGACCGAGGAAGCCGACGACCTCGCCCCGCTCGAGCGAGAAGGAGATGTCGTCGACGGCGGTGAACGGACCGAAGCGACGGACAAGGTGGGAGACGGAGATCATGCACACGCGAGGGGCGCACGACGCCCGCTCAGAGGCCTGAGGGACGGCGCCGGCCGGAGCGCGAGGAGTCTAGCGGTCTTTCGCGCCGCCTCAACGCCGGTCCATCGACGTTCGTGCCGGGCTAGCAGCCCGTGGTGAAACTCATGCCATCGTCGGAGGGTGAGGGATCCGTGCTGGCAAGGCGCGCTGACGACGCGTATTGGTGGATACTCGGAGGAAGCGGAACGCAGGCAGCGCGGATCCAGCGCCGTTCGTGGGTGGCGTGAGTTTCACCACGGGCTGCTAGTCGTGCGCGATGGCGGGGTCACGTGCCGACTGCATGCCAATCACGAGGCGAGGACGCTGCCCCGCGGCATCTTCACCGGTAGTAAGAGAATCCGCCGGCGAGCTTCGATTGCGTCCCGACGTTGCGGACGAGGAGATCCACCACCGGTCCGAAGCGGCGCAGCTTGCGTCCCGTGGCGGCGACCGGAATGGCGGGCGATAACGCCAGCAGCGTCTGTTCGTCGAGCAGGTAGGTGGCCGCCTTTCGGACGCCGAAGAAGACCTCGGTCTCCGCGGAGAACCCGTCGCCGCGCAGCCACACCACCGTCCCTCCCGCCGCGGGTCCCTGCTGCGGCGCCGCGCCGTCGAGGCGCACGGTCCGCAGGCTGCGATACAGGATTCGATCGATGCCGTCGTCGACCTCGAAGGCCACGTGGCGACCATCCGGCGTGACCTCGAACCTCGTGTCCAGTCCTTCGAGCGGCAGCACGGGCCCGGCGACGAGCTCGGGCGCCGCCCCTCCGTCCATCGCCACCCGGAACAGGCGCCCGTCTCCGCCCATCGCGTCGGACTCGATGAAGAACGCGTAGTCGCCCGTCGACCCGTCGTCGGCGGTCTGGAGATTGGAAACGCGCCCGGCGACCGTCGGCGTCAGTGCGACCGACGTCCCACCGCCGACCGGCGCGCTCCAGATCTCGAACTGCGGGTCGAGTTCGTAGACGACGTATGCCGAGTCGCCCGAGAGCTTGAACGCGTAGTAGTACGGAGAGCCCGACCAGGCGTCGGACGCGAGCGCGACCCGTCCTCCACCGACGGGAGCGCTCCAGATCGTCTGCGTTCCCGTGTTGCCGGCGCCGTTCACCGTCTCTTGCCAAATCACGCGCGTCGAATCGGGCGTGAAGTAGGGCGTCGACAGGGTGTCCGCGCCTCCGTTCAGGACCACTGGCGGTCCGCCGCTGACGGGCGAGGCGTAGAGCGTCGTGCTGTCGTGCCACGCGGCGAACGCGCCGTTCGGAGAGAGCACGACGCTCCCGCTTCCGGGTGACGGCCCGAGGTAGACGGGAAGCGCGCCCGGCGTCAAGGCGAGCGCATAGACACCGCTCGTGATGTGCACCACGACGTTCGCCCCGTCGGCGGTGACTTGCGCTTCGCGCACGTCTTGCCCGGCTCCGCCGATGTTCAGCCGCGTCGCGCCCGACGATCCGTCCGCCGGGACGCGATAGAGCTCGAACTGTTCGTCGACGTCTTGGTCGGCGATGTAGACGACCGTCGCGCCGTCGGGGCTGAAGGCAACCTCGGTCACGTCACCTCCCGACACGAGCGATCCGCTGAGCTTGACCGGCGCCGCGCTGCCGTCGATCGGAACGCTGTAGAGCTCGTACACCTTGTCCACGTCTTGGTCCGCGACGTAGACCACACGCGCGCCATCGGGCGACACGTAGCGTCGCGAGACGCTGCCACCGCCGACGAGCGGAGCCGAAAGCCGAACGGCGACGCCCGGGGTATCCACGTCGACCGAGTAGATTGCGCGCAAGCTGCCGTCGAAGACGACGTACTCGCCGTCCGATGTGAACTCGATGGAGAGCGGGCCGAGGCTCGTGAACGTCGCGCCGAGCACCTGCGTCGGAGCCGATCCGACGCCCGCCATGAACAGGGAGTAGGCCGAACCGTCGCTCGCGCGAATCGCGGCGAAGTCGCCGGTCGGAGAGAACTCGGCGGTCGCGAAGAAGAAGCCGTTAGGCGTCAGGCGCGCGCGCTCCGACCAACCGTTCTGCGCAGCGGGCGCCGACGCTGCCACGGTCGATCCGATCCAAACGAGGGCAGTCCGAATCAACGCGAGTCCGCAAGCATTCATTGCAACTCCTTGGGCGTGGGAGGGAACGTCGGTCCGCCCAATCTACGCCCCGCGCTCGGATCTCGCCATCGGCCCCGCGCCATACAAAGTCGCGAGCCGGCGCCCGTCACCCGTGCCCCTGCGCACGCGATCGGGAGGCCGGCTCGCCTCGGTCGAAGCCCGGAGGCCGCAGCCCGCCGGGATCCGCGCTCGGATCAGGTCTTCACTTCGAAGTCGGCGTCGACCGGCTCGTCGTTCCCATCGGCCGCGCCCGAGTCGGCGCCGGCGTCCGGCCCCGGCTGCGCGCCGGCGGCTCCGGCCTGCGCGTCCTGGGCTTCCTTGTAGAGGATCTCGCCGAGCTTCTGGGCCTTCTTCTGGAAGTCCTCGAGGGCCGCTTCGATGCGCGCCTTGTCGTCGCTCTCGGCCGCCTTCTTCAGCTCTTCCTTCGCCGTTTCGATCGCGGCCTTGTCCTCGTCGGAGAGCTTCTCGCCATGCTCGGCGACCTGCTTGTCCGTCTCGTGGATCAGGTGGTCGACCTGGTTCTTGAGGTCGACGACCTCGCGCCGCTTCTTGTCCTCGTCGGCGTGCGCCTCGGCCTCGTTCTTCATGCGCTCGACGTCCGAGTCGGAGAGTCCCGAGGAGGCTTCGATGCGGATCGAGTGCTCCTTGTTCGTGCCCTTGTCGACCGCCTTCACGTTCAGGATGCCGTTCGCGTCGAGGTCGAAGCTGACTTCGATCTGCGGCATGCCGCGCGGCGCCGGCGGGATTCCGTCGAGGTGGAACTTGCCGAGCGCGCGGTTGTCCTTCGCGAACTCGCGTTCGCCCTGCAGGACGTGGATCTCCACCGAGGGCTGGCTGTCCGAAGCGGTCGAGAAGATCTGCGACTTGGAGGTCGGGATCGTCGTGTTGCGCTCGATGAGCTTGGTGAACACGCCGCCCATCGTCTCGATACCGAGCGACAGCGGAGTCACGTCGAGGAGCACGACGTCCGACACGTCGCCGGCCAGGATCGCGCCCTGGATCGCGGCACCGAGCGACACGACCTCGTCGGGGTTCACGCCCTTGTTCGGCTCGCAGTTGAAGATCGCCTTGACCTTCTCGACGACGGCCGGGATGCGCGTCGAACCGCCCACCAGGAGCACGTCGTCGATGTCGGACGGCGTCAGGTTCGCGTCCTTCATCGCCTTCTGGCACGGACCGTCGGTGCGTCCGATCAGGTCGGCGACGAGCTGCTCGAACTTGGCGCGCGTCAGCGTCTTCGCGAGGTGCTTCGGACCGGACGCGTCCGCCGTGATGAACGGCAGGTTGATGTCGGTCTGTTGCGCGCTCGAGAGCTCGCACTTGGCCTTCTCGCAGGCCTCCTTCAGGCGCTGCAGAGCCATCGCGTCGGAGCGAATGTCGATGCCGCTCTCGGACTTGAACTCGTTCGCGACCCAGGCGATCAGCGCCTCGTCGAAGTCGTCGCCGCCGAGGTGCGTGTCACCGTTCGTCGAGAGCACTTCGAACACGCCGTCGCCGATGTCGAGGATCGAGATGTCGAAGGTGCCGCCGCCGAGGTCGTAGACCGCGACCTTGCCGGTTTTCTTCTTGTCGAGCCCGTAGGCGAGCGCCGAGGCCGTCGGTTCGTTGATGATGCGAACGACGTCGAGCCCGGCGATCGTGCCGGCGTCCTTCGTGGCCTGACGCTGGGCGTCGTTGAAGTACGCGGGCACGGTGATGACGGCCTTCTCGACCTTCTCACCGAGGTAGTTCTCCGCGGCTTCCTTGAGCGCGCCGAGGACCATCGCGGAGAGCTCGGGCGGCGTGTACTGCTTGCCGTCGACCTCGACCTTGACGAGTTCGTCGGGGCCGCCGACCAGCTTGTACGGGACCGACTTCTCTTCGGCGGCGACCTCGCTGTGGCGGCGTCCCATGAAGCGCTTGATCGAGAAGATCGTGCGCGTGGGGTTCGTCACCGCCTGGCGTCGCGCAGGCGCTCCGACGAGTCGGCCGCCATCGTTCTGGAAGGCGACCACGGAGGGCGTCGTGCGCGCACCCTCGAGGTTCTGGATCACCTGCGGCTCTCCGCCCTCCAGGACGGAGACCACCGAGTTCGTGGTGCCGAGGTCGATGCCGATGATCTTGGTCTTGCTCATGATTCTCCTAGTGGGGCCCGGGAGCGGGCCTCGGTTCGCTCCGACAAGAACAATCGCCGTGCCAACGGTCCGAAGCGCGCCTCTGGACCCCCGGAGTCCCGATTCGGACGGTTGCGATCGACGCCGGGCCGACCGGCGCCTGCCTTTGTGACAGCCCGCGCTGTGTCCCTGTCGATCTGACAGGCGCGGCGCACGCCTACGAGAGGCCGTATTCCTTCAGCTTGCGGTACAGCGTGCGCTCGCCGATCCCCATGAACGCGGCCGCCTTCTGGCGGTTGCCCTCGGACAGCTTGAGGTTGGCCTCGATCAGGTCGCGCTCGACCTCCGCCAGCGTCCGTCCGCCGAGCTCGTAGTGTCCCTGCGAACGGCTCGGCGCACCGGTCGCGCGGCGCACGTACTCGGGGACGTCGACCAGGTCCAAGAGGTCCGACTGCGACAGCACGACCATGTTCTCGATCGCGTTGCGCAGCTCGCGCACGTTGCCCGGCCAGTCGTAGCGTACGAGCAGCGCACGCGCCTCGGGCGTGATGCCACGCACGTCGCGTTTGTGCTCGGTGGCGAGCTCGCCGATGAAGTGGTCGATGAGCATAGGCACGTCGCCGGGCCGCTCGCGCAGCGGCGGCAGCTCGACCGTGACGACCTGCAGGCGGAACAGCAGGTCCTCGCGGAACGTGCCCGCCTTCACCATGTCGCGCAGCGGCTGGTTTGTCGCCGCCACCAGACGCACGTCCACCTTCTCGACGTGGTTGCCTCCGACCGGTTGCACCTCGCGCGACTCGAGAACGCGCAGCAGCTTGGCCTGCGTCTCGAGCGGCATGTCGCCGACCTCGTCGAGGAAGAGCGTGCCGCCGCGCGCGTAGACGAGCATGCCTTCCTTGGCCGTGACCGCGCCGGTGAAGGCGCCCTTCACGTGCCCGAACAGCTCGGACTCGATCAGCCCCTGCGAGAGCGCCGCGCAGTTCACGGCGACGAACGGCTTCTCGCTGCGATCGGAGTTCGTGTGCACGGCGCGCGCGACGAGTTCCTTGCCCGTTCCGCTCTCGCCGAGGATCAGGACGGTCGCCGTCGAGCGCGCGACCTGGCGCAGGATGTCGAAGACGCGCTGCATCACCGGCGAGTGCCCGATGATGCCCTCGAAGCCGTAGCGCTTGTCGAGCTGCTGGCGCAGCTCGCGGTTCGTGCGCCGCAGGTGCCCGGTTTCGATCGAGCGCGCCAGGCGCGTGCGCAGCTCGGGGATGCGCACCGGCTTGGTCAGGTAGTCCGCGGCGCCGAGGCGCATGGCGTCGACGGCCGTTTCGACCGACGCGTGCCCCGTGACCAGGATCACGGCCGCGTCGGGTTGCAGTCGGCCCGCCTCGCGCAGCACCTCGAGTCCGTCGACGTCGTGCATCACGAGGTCGGTGAGGATCGCGTCGAACGTGCCCTCGGACATCTCCTCGATGCCCTCGCGACCGGAGTGCGCGATGCGACAGACTCCGTTGTCGATCTCGAGCCCGTCGGCGAGCGCTTCCGCGTGCCCCTCGTCGTCGTCGACGATCAGAACGCGAATCGGGGGGGTCGCTCCCTCGGTGTTCGCGTCGCTCATTCGGTTTCTCCTTCTTGGGTCGCGTCGATCACGACGTCCGCATCTTCGTCGCGGCGGCGCGTTCCGGTCAGCTCGACGGCGAGCGGGAGGTAGATCGAAAAGGACGTCCCGCGGCCCGGCTCCGACACGACGCGGATCGAGCCGCCGTGCTCCTCGATGATGCGTTTCGCGGTCGCGAGCCCGAGCCCCGTCCCGCCGCGCTTGTCGGACCAATACTCGTCGAAGCACTTCTCGAGCTTGTCCGCGGGCATCCCGATGCCGGTGTCCGTCACGGAGATCTCGACTTCGTTGTGCTCGCGGCGGACGCGAACGAGCAGCTCGCCGCCCTCGGGCATGGCCTGGCGCGCGTTGACGAAGAGGTTGAGCACCGCCTGCTTGATCTGCGCCTCGTCGGCCAGGACGAGCGGCAGGCCGACCGGGATCTCGACGTGGTGGCGGATGCCGGCGCCCGCGTCCTCGGGCTCGACGAAGTCGAGCAGCTCCTGGACCAGCGCCGCCACGTCGGCCGGCGCGCGGTTCACCTGGCTGCCGCGGGCGTAGTTCAGGAACTCGTCCAGGATGCTCTCGAGGCGCGACACCTCGCGCTGCAGGGTGCGGATGCGCTTGAGCGAGCGCTCCTCGCGCGGCGTCCGCTCGGGCTCGGCGGGATTGCGCGCATTCCCCGCGCGCTCCCAGTCCTCCTGCAGCAAGGTCAAGTTGATCGACATCGTCGACAGCGGGTTCTTGATCTCGTGCGCGAGTCCGTTCGCCAGCCGGTAGAGCGGCGCGAGCGTCGGCGCCGAATCGGTCGGACGTTCATCCATACGGTGTTTCCGGAGTGCTGTGCGCGGGTGGAGACTCTCCGGATCGCCGGATAGGCTAGCAGGCCGTGGCGCAACTCACGACACCCTGGGACCCCGCGCGCCGGCTCCCGACACCACGCGCGGCAGCACGATGACCGACTCGCCCGAGACTCCCCGCCTTCCACGCGTGCTGCACGTCGGCGACGCGAAGCCGTCGCGCGACGTCCGCAGGGAGGTGCAGGCGTGCCTCGAGCGCGGCGAGCTCGTCGGCCTCCCCACCGAAACCGTGTACGGCATCGCCGCGCGCGCCGACGATCCCGAAGCGGTCGCCCGGCTGCGCAGCGCGAAGGGCCGCGACTCCGCCGCCGGACTCACGTGGCACGCGACGGCGCGCAACGTGGTCGATCGCTTCGACGCGCCGCGCGGCGTCGTCGAGCGCTTGGTCGAGCGCTATTGGCCCGGACCGCTGACGCTCGTCATGCCCGGCGTCCCCGAGGGGCTCGAGCTCGTCTCCCAGGACGGCTGGACCGGCGTGCGCCTACCCGCGCACCGCGCCGCGCTCGGGCTGCTCGAGGGGCTCGACTTCCCGGTCGTCGCGTCGAGCGCGAACCGGAGCGGCGAGCCGCCCGAGACCACCGCCGACGGCGTGGCGGCGCGCTTCGAGGACACCGTCGCCGTCGTCGTCGACGGCGGGCCGTGCCAACTCACCCAGGCTTCCGCCGTGCTGCGCGTCGGCAACGGACGCTTCGAATTGCTGCGCGAGGGACTGCTCGCCGTCGAAGAGCTGCGCCGCACGGCCGGCCTGCGCATCGCCTTCGTCTGCACCGGCAACACGTGCCGCTCGCCCATGGCAGAGGGGCTCGCGCGCGACGCGATCGCGGAGCGGCTCGAGGTCGCGCGCGACGCATCCGGCATCGCGACCTTCGGGTTCGAGGTCGCGTCCGTGGGGGTCGCGGCGAGCCCGGGATCTCCGCCGGCGGCGCATGCGGTGTCGGTGCTCGAGGCGCGCGGGATCGACATCCGCGCCCAGCGCTCGTCCCCCGCGCTGCCGGAGGCGATGCGCGCGTTCGATCACGTCTACTGCCTGACGTCGTCGCACCGCGCAGCGCTCCTGTCGCTGCTTCCGCCGAGCGGCGCGCGACGCGTCGAACTGCTCGATCCGGACGGCGTCGACATCGCCGACCCGATCGGCGGCCCCGAGTCCGTGTACGCGGCGTGCGCCGAACAGATCCAGGCCGCCGTGCTCGCTCGCCTCGACGAGTGGATCTAGGCCGTCAATCGGGAGGCTGGCTCGCGCCGCCGAGCACCTTCCAGGCGCCCTCGGGACTCGTCGCTTCGAAGAGCGCGTGCTGCACGGCGTCGTCGCCCAACTCGCGCGCGACGGTGGCGAGCGTTCGGATGTGCAGCAGCTTCTGCGCGCGCGGGATCAAGAGCAGCGCGATCAGGCGTGTGGGGCTGCGGTCAATGCTCTCGAAGTTGAGTCCGTCATCGCCGACGACGGCGAGGCACGCGACCAGCTCGTCGAGCTCGTCCACCGCGGCGTGCGGAATCGCGAGGCCGCGCTCCATGCCGGTCGACATCGATTTCTCGCGGTGCAGGACGGCCTCGAGCAGGGCCGGCGCCGCCTTCTCCGGGAGCTGACCGCCGGCGGTGAGGTGCTCCACCATGCGGCGGATGGCCTCCCACTTGTCGCTGGCCACGAAGCCGGTGACGACGTTTTCGGACCGGAAGAGTTCCTGGAGCTTCATCGGCGGCGAAGAAGATACCCGCAGGCGCCCCTCCGAGCGACGCGCCGCTGGGTCTGGCCCCACCCGTTCGGTACCGTATCCGCGCGAATCGGCACCCCTTCCTCCTCCATAGGAGGGAAGAAACGGGGGCCGCCGGCGTCTTCCTCGCGACTCCCGTTCGGGCACGTGCTCCCGGGGAGTCTCAGCCACACGCATCCGTCCGCCCCAGGGTCACCCCCGGTTCTCTGTTGATGAACACAAGCCCCTTCCCGACAACGGGATACAAGCACCGCTCGCGGTTCGAAGCCACACGGAAGGTCCTGCTTGCCGCGCTCGCCCTCTGCGGCTCCGCGGCGGCCGCCACCGGCCAGGGCCAGCAGGGCGCCACCGGCGTTCCGGCGATCCAACTCGAGGGCGACTCCTACGTTCTCAACTTCTCGGAAGATCCGAGCGAGCGATTGTCGCTCGAGGAGTTCGTGAAGCTCTGCCAGGAAGCGACCGGGCGCAACTTCACCTACAACGACACGACCCAGGCCAGCCTCGCGAGCGGCAACGTGGTCATGTTCGGGCCGAAGCGGATCCCCAAGGAGGACTTCTACGCCTTCTTCCAGATCCAGATGTTCATCAACGACTTCGTGTGCGTCGAAGTCGGCCCGCCGCACATCTCGGTCATCCTGATCCAGGCGCTCACGGCCGGACAACGGGGCGCGAACAACCTGAAGCAGAAGGCGATCCACGTCCTGCCGTCGGAGCTCGAGGACTACGCCGACCAACCGGCGACGCTGATCACGACCGTGCTCAACCTGCCGAACACGGACGTGCGTCAGCTGTCGACATCGCTGCGCGCGATGCTGACCGACACGAACACGCAGACGCTGCTGCCCGCCGGTGACACGTCGATCATCCTTCAGGGTTTCGGTAGCTACATCTATTCGCTCGCGCGCCTCTTGCAGATCGTCGATGACGAGTCGGCGGGTCCGGATCCCGTGCTCCCGGTGTCCGAGATCATCCCGCTCGAATTCGCCGCGGCCGAAGACATCGCGGACCTGCTCGAGGAGCTGCTCGACCAGCTCCAGAACCAGGGCCGCAACCGCCGCGGCCGCAACGCCAACCGTGCGCAGCAACCCGACCAACAGCAGCAAGTCGGCGCGCTCGCCGGCGGCGACAGCACGGCGACGATCCTGGTCTACAGCCGCACGAACTCGCTGCTCGTCATGGCGATGCCCGACGAGATGCCGCGCATCAAGGACCTGGTCGCCCGCCTCGACGTCGAGATCGTCGAGCGCGAGCGCAGCTACCACATCTACAACCTCGAGAACGTCAAGGCCGAGGAGCTCTCCGAGGTCCTGAACGAGTTCCTCGACAACGCCAGTCGCGTCGAGCAGCAGCAGGCCCCGAACAACCCCGCAGGTGGACGGGGCAACGCCAGCTCGGGCAGCGAGTTCGTCGTCGTCGACGACGCCGAGACCAACTCCTTGCTGATCGCGGCCAGCCGCACACGCTACGAGGAACTGCTCTCCCTGATCCGGCGCCTCGACCGACGTCAGCACCAGGTGCTGATCGAGACGGCCCTGATCGAGCTCACCGGCGACGACCTGCTCGACATCGGTGTCGAGCTCGGCTTCGCCAAGATCCCGGGTGTGGACAGCCAGAGCGGCTTCGGCGTCACGAACTTCGGCCTGTCCACGTTCCAGGACACGGACGGCGACGGCCTGGCCGACAGCCGGATCCCGTCGCTCGGCACCGGCATCAGCGCCGGCATCCTGGACGGCGAGGACTTCAGCCTCCCCATGCTGATCTCGCTGGTCGAGACGAAGCAGAACTCGAACGTCCTCAACGTCCCCAGCGTGCTCGTCAACAACAACGGTCGCGCGCGCGTCGAGGCCCTCGAACGTCAACCCACGACGACGGTCACGCAGTCCGGCGGCGTCGGAGGCACCCAGGAGAACTTCGCGGACTACCAGGACGCCGGTATCACGATGGAGATCTCTCCATCGATCAGCGCTTCGAACTATCTGCGCCTCGATCTGTACCTGAAGGTCTCGACCTTCCAGGGCAGTTTCTCGGGTTCGATCCCGCCGCCGCAACTCGAGCGTACGCTCGCGACGACGGTCAACGTGCCGGACGGCGACACCATGGTCATCGGCGGCATCGTGGTCGACAACCGCACCGATACGCGCAGTCAGATCCCGTGGGTCGGGAACCTGCCGATCCTGGGTCGTCTGTTCGGCCGCGACACGAATTCGCGCAGCCGCACGGCGCTGTACTTCTTCGTCACCCCCACCATTCTCGAGGACGCGGACTTCGCCGACCTGGCCGAGCTCTCGTACCGCAAGAAGCTGGAGGCCGCCGAGAACATCGGTCTCGATAGCATGCAGCGCATCGACCCCAAGTTCGGTCGTACCGATGACACCGGTCCGGTCGATCTGAACGGGTTCGACCTGCCGCTCTACACGAGCCCGACGCGAGGTGAGGTCGACGGCAGCCAGGTCGGACTCGACCCGATCAAGGTGCATGGCGCTCTGATGAACGGCAACACCGCTCCGATCAACGCCAACTCGACGACGTTCCTGGACACGGACGAGGACGGCCTTCCGGACTCGCCCGTCGAGGAACCCCTCATGGAAGGCACCCTGAAGGTCGTGGACGTCCCCCAAGAGACCGAAGCCGCCGCCACCACGAACGACGACGCCTCGGGCGTCTGATCCAGGAGACCCCACGCATGGCGAGCATCGGAGACATGTTGGTGGACGCGGGCCTGACCCGTGAGCACCTGGACGAGTGTCGCAACCTGGCGGTACGCAGCGGAGAGTCGCTCGATCGCATCGTCCTGCAACGGCAGTACCTCGACGAGGTGACGCTGCTGCAGGTCTATGCGAAGCACCTGGGCTACGAGTTCCGCAAGAGCTTGGAAGGGACCAAGGTGCCCGGCGAGTTCGTCGACCAGGTACCGGTCCACTTCGCGCGGAACTACAACCTGATCGCGCTCGACAAGACCTCGGACGGTGTGCTGCGCGTCGCGACGTGCACGCCGCTGGAGCCGCACCCGATGGACGACCTGGCGGCCCTGGTGGGCGGCGAGGTCGACGCGGTGCTCTCGCCCCGGCTCGAGATCACCGGGCTCATCGCACGCGCATACCGCCACAAGGCGGACGGTGTCGACGAGGCGCTCGATGCGGTCGCGGAAGACGGTGACATCGGCTCGCTGGCGGCCGAGATCGACGAGGCGGAAGACGTCCTGGACGTCTCCAACAAAGCCCCGATCATCAAGCTCGTCAACACGATCCTGTTCCAGGCCTTGAAGATGCGCGCGTCCGACGTGCACTTCCAGCCCTACCCGGATCGTATGCAGGTCCGCTTCCGGATCGACGGCATCCTGTACGACATGGACTCGATCCCGCGTCGTGTTCAGGACGCGATCATCAGCCGCGTCAAGGTCATGGGCAAGATGGACATCGCCGAGCGACGTCTCCCCCAGGACGGCCGCGCGACGATCCGCCTGGGCGACGGCGAGGTCGACGTCCGGATCAGCTCGGTGCCGACCAGCGGCGGCGAGCGCATCGTCATGCGACTGCTCGACAAGACCTCGAAGCTGTATCGTATCGACGAGATCGGGCTCGAGCCGCACAACCGCGAGATGCTCGGCGAGTACCTCGACTACAACCACGGCATCATCCTGGTCACGGGCCCCACGGGTTCGGGCAAGACCACGACGCTGTACGCGTCGATGGCCGAGATCGACACGACCCAGAAGAACGTCCTGACCATCGAGGACCCGGTCGAGTACTCGCTCGGCGGCGTCAGCCAGGTCCAGGTCAACACGAAGAAGGGACTGACGTTCGCACGCGGCCTGCGCTCGTTCCTGCGTCAGGACCCCGACGTCATGATGGTCGGTGAGATTCGCGACCTGGAGACGGCCGAGGTCGCCATCCGCGCGGCGCTCACCGGACACCTCGTGTTCTCGACCGTCCACACGAACGACGCGCCCTCCACGATCACGCGGATGATCGACCAGGGCGTCGAGCCGTACCTGGTCGCCAGTTCGATCGTCCTGATCATCGCCCAGCGCCTGGTGCGTACCGTGTGCCAGCACTGCCGCGAGTACCAACCGGTCAGCGAGGAATGGGCGGCCAAGCTGCGCAAGGTCGGCATGGACACCAGCGACGTCCCCCAGGGCATCGCCTTCGGACCCGGATGCGACGAGTGCTTCCAGTCGGGCTACGCCGGCCGAACCGCCATCTACGAGTTCCTGCCCGTCACCGAGAACCTGCGTACGCAGATCATGGACGGCGTCAACGCGACCGAGCTCAAGAAGCACGCGGTCCGCGAGGGCATGACCACGCTGCGTGAGGACGGTCGAAGTAAGATCAAAGCTGGACTGACCACACCGGACGAGGTCCTGCGCGTCACGCAATTGGACGTCGAGTAGTCTGGAACGGGGCCGCCGGGCCCCCCACCCTCGCCCTGCTCCATCCCGGGGCGCCCACGCATGCCGATCTACGAGTACAAGGCCTTCGCCCCTGGAGGCGCGACCCAAACGGGGGTCGTCGACGCGGACACCGAGCGTGACGCCAGGCAGAAGCTGCGCAAGGACAAGCTCCTGGTGCACAAGCTGGCCGAGATCCGCGGCGGCAAGAAGAGCCGCAAGGGGTCCAAGTCGACGGATGCGGGCAGCTGGCTCTCGAAACTCCGTGAGTCCCGAGCCGCCATGAGCGGCCCAGGCGCCAAGGAGAACGAGATCGTTGCAGGCATCACGCGCCAGCTCGCCACATTACTCGGATCCGGCATCGCCCTGTCCGAGGCGCTCAGCGCCATCATCGAGCAGGCCGAGAGCAAGCGCATCGAGACGATGTTCCGCCAGATCCGCGAGGGCATCCAACAGGGTGCCTCGCTCGCGGACACGCTGTCCCAACACCCCGGATGGTTCAGCGAGATGTACGTGAACATGGTCCAGGCCGGTCAAGCGGCCGGCAACCTGGACACGGTCCTGACGCGCCTCGCCGACTACATGCACGCCCAGCGCGCCTTGCGCCGCAAGGTCATGGGCGCGCTCATGTACCCGATCATCATGATCGTGATCGGATGCCTGGTCGTTGCAATCCTGATGACAAAGGTCGTTCCGGAAATCACCGCCATGCTGATCGAACAGGGGAAGGCCCTGCCCCCCTCGACGCGCATCCTTGTGAACATCAGCACCGTCATGCAGAAGTGGTGGCTCGGCTTCGCCCTGCTCATCGCCGCCATCAGCTTCGCGATCGAACGGCTCTACAAGACGAACCCCAAGGCGCAGCTCTGGTTCGACTCCACCACGCTCAAGATTCCCATTCTGGGAGACATGCTGCGCAAGGCTTCGGTCGGTCGCTTCACGCGAACCCTGTCCACGCTGCTGCAATCGGGCGTTCCGGTCATCCAGTCCCTCGAGATCACGCGCAAGGTCGTCGGGAACCGAGTGATTGGAGATGCGACGGAACACGTCCGGGTTCGTGTCGTCGAAGGCACCGATATCGCGACGCCGCTCAAGGCCTCGGGGGCGTTCCCCTCGGTCGTGGGCTACATGGTCGCCGTCGGAGAGCAGTCCGGTGAGCTCGAGCAGATGCTCGACCGCATCGCGATCGCCTACGACGAAGAGATCGACTCCGTCACCGAGAAACTCACAGCACTCCTCGAACCCATCATGATCGTCGGCCTCGCCGGCATCGTCGGGTTCATCGTGCTGGCCATCATTCAACCAATCTTGGACATCGGACAGATCTAAGACATCCTCCAGGCACCCCTACCATGAAGATTCGAAACCAATCCTCGATACGACAAACGCTGAAAGCGGGCTTCTCGCTCGCCGAGCTCATGGTTGTAATCGTCATTCTTGGGCTCCTTGCCACGGTCGTTGTCCCCAACGTCTGGAGCAAGTTCATGAAATCTCAGCGTCAGATCGCGAAGACGAACATCAACTCGCTCGCGACGGCCCTGAAGGAATACCGCATCGACAATAGGGCGTGGCCTGAGACACTCGATGCTCTCGTGGAGCCCGACGAGAATGGTCATCGCTACCTCGAGATGACTGCGATCCCGAAGGACCCGTGGAACAACGAGTTCTTCTACGAAGCGCCGAGGACCGGAGGCGACCCAATCATCATCAGTTATGGCGATGACGGGCAACCCGGTGGCGATGGTGATGCGCGGGACATTACCTACGCGGACATGCTCAACGGTGATGCCTAAGATCACTGGAGCAACTCGGTTTCCCGCATGCGAGGAACGTGAGCTCTCATCGAGGAGTGCGTTCACGCTCGTCGAGCTACTCATTGTCATCACGATCTTGGTGCTAGCCACCTCGCTAGTAGGCATCAGCTTCGAGGCTCTCGTTCCGGGTGAGCGCCTGAATACGAGCGTCCGCAACCTGGCAGGCACTCTTGCCGATACGCGCTCATTGGCCTTGACTCGGAATATGGAGCACTTGGTTGAGTACGATCTAGATGCCAACCGGTACCGCCTTGTGACGAACAATCACATCGAAGGAGGACCGTGGATTCAGGACTCACATCCCGAAGAAGAACGAGAAGTTCACACCTGGGAACCCCTTCGTCCAGGAGTGGAGTTCCAAGGATTGTACTTGGCTGGACAGTTCTACAACGACGGCAAGGTGCTCGTCCGTTTCGACCCTCTAGGTGCGGTATCCGATCATTCAGTCATTCTAGGACAGCCCGAGTTCCAGACACTCTTCACGATCGAAATGCTGCCGTTGACCGGTCTGATCCGATTTCACGAGGGCGAATTCCTGGAACGCGAGATGCCTAACGATCGGGACTTCGACTGATGAGGAGACTATCGACCAAGGTCTCGGGCTTCACGCTCGCTGAAGCTGCGATCACGATCGCCATCGTGGGCCTCTCATTGACATTCTCAGTCAAGGTTCTGAAGAGCGCCACGATCACCGCTGCCCACACGCAGCACCGCAAGATCGCGCGCGAGCTGGCTCTGCAGACCTTGGGCGAGATCGCCGCCGGTCAATGGTGGGAGGAGATCGAGCTGGAGCACCAGGGTTCCTTCGCCGAGAACGACTATCCCGAGTACGAGTGGGAGCTCGCCCTCGCGGACGAGGAGTTCCCGACCTACGACGAGGGCGCCGAGGAGGACTGGGAGCAACGACCGTTCGACAGCCTCAGGGAGAAGCAAGAGCGCGAGGACGACTACAACCGCGAGAACGGGATCGAGGAGGACGAGGAAGCCGCCGAGCCCTACGAGCGCGTGCGGATCAAGGTGCGCTATCCGTCCCTTCCCGGCATCGACACCGAGAACTTCCTGGTCATCGAGCGCTGGATCCCGTGGGTCCAGGTCTACGGGCCCGACGAGGACGCCGAGGTCAACGAAGGCGCGCTCGACGAGAGCGAACTGCCCGGCGCCCCCACCGGCAACTGAAGGATCGACCCATGAAGCATCGCGAACCCACCGAACGTCACGGCACGGAGCTCCAAGCCTTCACCCTGGTCGAGGTGCTGATCGCCGTGATGATCATGGGCATGATGTTGATGAGCATCACCAAGATGCTGACCGCCGTACGGACGACGCGCGACACGGTGCACAACATCCAGGAGTCCATGCTCGCCGGCCCCGCGATCCTGGA
>JAJDEV010000119.1 GCA_029259605.1 Planctomycetota bacterium
ACCGGCGAGGGGCGCGGCCTCCGCCGAAGCGGAGTCGAGCGCTTCGAGCGCGGCGAGCCCGTCCCATGTGGCGGCCCAGTCGTCGCCCTGCGCGGCCGTGCTTCCGACTCCCGCGAGCGCGAAGAGGATCGTCGCGACCAGGCGCCTCACCGGAGCTCCACCTTCCCGCTGCCCGCGACGGTCGTGCCGAGTTCGAACACGTCCTCGCCGGCGGCCTCGAGCGCCGAGCGCACGGCCGTCACGTCGTCGGGGCGCACAACGAGGACCATGCCGATCCCCATGTTGAACGCCTTGTGGGCTTCCGAGGACTCGAGCTTGCCGCCGTCGACCATCATCTGGAACAGCGGCGGGACGGTCCAACTGGAGCGCTCGATGATCGCATCCGTGTCGCCCAGAACGCGGCACACGTTGCCCGGGAGTCCGCCGCCGGTGATGTGCGCCATGGCCGCGATGCGCTTCTCTTGAATGAGCGGCCAGAGCAGGTCGAGGTAGGAGCGATGCTCGGCGAGCAGGGCCTCCTGGATGCTCACGCCCCCGAGTTCGCTCGGCCGGTCGCCGAGTTCGTGGCCGAGGAGATCGAACAGGATGCGGCGCGCGAGCGTGTAGCCGTTCGTGTGCAGGCCCGCGGAGCCGAGGCCGAGCAGGACCTGGCCGGGCTCGACGCCCTTTCCGTCGATCAGGTGTTCGCGCTGGACCGCGCCGACGATGAATCCGACGAGTTCGAAGTCGCCGGGTTGGTACAGACCGGGCATCTCCGCGGTTTCGCCGCCGAGCAACGCGAGGCCGTTGTCGCGACAGGCGTTCGCGCAACCGGACACGAGCGCCGACACGACGTCGGGGTCGAGCTTGCCCATCGCGGCGTAGTCCATGAAGAAGAGCGGACGCGCGCCCTGGACGAGGATGTCGTTGATGCAGTGCTGGACCAGATCGCGGCCGACCGTGTCGTAGATCCCCGCGCGCTTGGCGACCTCCAGCTTCGTTCCGACACCGTCGGCGCTCGACACCAGGATCGCGTCCTGGAACCCGACCTTGGACGGGTCGAACAGGCCTCCGAAGAGCCCCACATCGCCGAGGACTCCCGGCGTGAAGCTGCCGCGGATCGCGGACGACGCGCCGGCGAGCGCTTTGTCCTGCGCCTCGATGTCGACGCCGGCCTCTTTGTAAGTCAATCGCGGTTCGGTGCTCACGTCGGGTGCTGCTTCCACGGGCTGGATCGGGGGTGTCGAGGCTGGTGTTGGGGGAACTCCGGCGGAGTCGCGCCCCGCTCGGAACGCGCCAGAATAAGGTCCTGCGGCGTCGGTGACACGCGCCGAACCGGGGACCGCTTCCACTCCCGTTCGATTTCGCCGGGAGCACGCGCGGTCGTCGCGCTCCGGCTTTGGCGCGGATCTCGCCATGCCTTACCCTAGGCGCGCCAATCGTCGCGGTTCGAGGCCGTAGGCCCGCACCGATGCGCCGAGCGAACGCGCCCCGTCTTTGTCGAAGGGCGCGTACGGTCGTCGATCCGGCCCCCGAGACCACGACGGCGCGTGACGCCGCGCACGCCCTCCATGAAATCGCTGCTCCTCCTGGGAAGCACCGGGTCCATCGGGACCCAGACACTCGCTCTCGTTCGCGAGTCCAAAGAGCGCTTTCGGGTCACCGGGCTCTGCGCCGATCGATCGTGGGAGCTTCTGCTCGAGCAGGTCCACGAGTTCCATCCGCGCGTCGTCGCGCTCGCCGATCCCGGCGCGGCGGAGGCGCTGCGGAAGCAGCTCCCCACCGACGTGGCGCTCATCGTCGGACCGGAGGCCGCGCTCGAGCTCGCGGCCACGGCCGAGTACGACCTCGCCGTCCACGGGATCGTCGGCGCGGCCGGCGTGCTGCCGTCCGAAGCGGTGCTGAAACGCGGACGAACGCTCGCGCTCGCGAACAAGGAATCGCTCGTCGTCGCCGGCGCCGAGCTCATGGAGCTGTCGCGCTCGAACAACGCGCCGATCCTCCCCGTCGACAGCGAACACGCCGCGATCTTCCAGTGCCTGCGCGGCGAGCGGCTCGATCGCGTGCGCACGATCTACCTGACGGCGAGCGGCGGTCCGTTCCGCGACCTCCCGCTCGACGCGTTCAAGGACGTGACGCCGGACCGCGCGCTCGAACACCCGAACTGGGACATGGGCGCGCGCATCACGATCGGATCGGCGACGCTGATGAACAAGGCGCTCGAGGTCATCGAGACCCACCACCTCTACGGCGTCGAGCCCGAGCGCATCAAGGTCGTCCTGCACCGCCAATCGATCGTGCACTCGCTGGTCGAGTTCGTGGACGGTTCGGTGATGGCGCAGCTCGGCCCACCGGACATGCGCGGTCCGATCCACTTCGCCCTGAACCACCCCGATCGCGAGCCGGCGAATCTGCGCGGCTTCGACATGGACCTCTTCCGGTCTCTGACGTTCGAGGACGTGAACGCCGAGCGTTTCCCCGCGCTCGAACTCGGATACCGCTGTCTCGAGGAAGGCGGCGACGCGGGCGCCACGTTGAACGCGGCGGACGAAGTGGCGGTCGACGCGTTCCTGAACGGCCGCATCGGGTTTCAAGAAATCGTCGACATCAACCGAACCGTTCTGGGGCGCCGCCCCGGACTGGACGGCAGCGTCTCCGAATTGCTTCGCGCCGACGCGTTCGCGCGCGAGCTCGCCCTGAAAGAGACCGAGGCAACGCGCTCGCCGTCACGCATCTGAACCATGGACAGCTTCGACCTCTTTCGCGCGCTGCAAGCCGCGCTCGGCATCGGCCTCGTCATCTTCGTGCACGAGTTCGGGCACTTCCTCGCCGCGCGCCTGTGCAAGGTGCGCGTCGAGACCTTCAGCCTCGGCTTCGGGCCGCGCCTCCTCGGCTGGCGACGGGGCGCGACGATGTACCAGCTCGCCCTGATTCCGCTCGGCGGCTACTGCCGGATGGCAGGTGAGGAACGCCGCTTCGACGGCATTCCTCCGGCGGATGACGAGCTGGCTTCGAAGTCCGTCGGCGCGCGCTTCTTCATTTACTCCGCCGGCGTGTTGATGAACCTCGCGTTCGCGCTCGCGATCTATCCGATCATCTTCACGGTCGGCGTTTCGTTCGCGCTCCCGCGCATCGGCGCCGTTGCGACCGGCGGCCCCGCCTGGGAGGCGGGCATCCAGCCGGGATCGGACGTCGTCTCGGTGAACGGCAGTGCGGTCTACGAGTTCCCGCAGATCTCGACCGAGGTGGCCTTGGCCGGGCCGGACAACGTGCTCGTTCTGCGCGACCCGAGCACCGGCGAGGAAGCCACCTACCACGTCGCGGCGCGCGTCGATCCGTCGACGGGACTGATGGACATCGGCGTCGGCGCCGAGTTCGAGCGCGACGACGCGCGCAACCTCATCCTGCACGTCGAGCCGGACTCTCCGGCATGGCGTGGTGGACTCCGTCCCGACGATCGTTTGGTCGGCGTCGTCGACGGCTCGCCCGAGCTCGACACGGAGGGGCAACTCGACGAAGCGCTCCAGACCGGGTCGAGCGTGGGCCTGCGCATCCTGCGCGGCGACGAGGCGCTGACGGTCACGATCGAGCCCGACCAAGTCAAAACCGACACGCGGCTGATCGGGATCCGGCCGCCGTCGAACCGCGTGGTCGCGGTGCGCGGCTCTGCGCAGGCGACCGGACTGCGCAAGGACGATCGCCTCGTCTCGGTCGAGGGCGTGCCGATCCTGCGGCGCGGCGACTTCGCGCGCGCGCTCGCGCTGCGCGACGACGCGGTCGACTTCCTGGTCCTGCGCGGCCTGCAGCAGAGTTCGGCGTCGATCACCGTGCCGTCGCCGAGCGACGAACTCGCCGACGCGTGGGTGGACGATGTCGCGATCAGCGTGGACACGGAGAGCGCGATGATCCTGGTCTCCGCCGGCGGAGCGGGCGACCGCGCCGGCTTGCGCGACGGCGACGTCGTGCGCGAGATCGACTCCTCTCCGATCGACGGTTGGGAGGACACGTTCGCGTTCGTGCGCGCGGCTTCGCGCTCGGAGCGCCCGGTCGAGTTCTCCGTCGAACGCGCCGACCCGAACGGCGGGCCGCCGACCTATCCGACGCTCTCCGTCCTGGCCGAGCCGATGGACGCGCCGTTCTACGGACTCGGACAAAAGTACGCGCACTACACCTATCGCTCCGAGTCGGTCGGCGAGGCCGTGCGCTTCGGGTTCTACACGTCCGGAAAGATGATGGCTCAGCTCTGGGTCATGCTCGAGAAGCTCGTCTCGGGCGACATCCCGGCGAAGAATCTCGGCGGGATCATCACGATCGGTCGCGTCTCGTACACGCTCGCCGACGCCGGGCTGCCCAAGTTCTTCTTCTTCCTCTGCTTCCTGAGCATGAACCTGGCGCTCCTGAACTCGCTGCCCATTCCCGTCCTCGACGGCGGGCACCTGTTCTTCCTGATCATCGAGAAGATCAAAGGCTCGCCGGTTTCGGAGCGCGTCTTCGGATACAGCCAGATGGTCGGCGTCGTGCTCATCCTCTCGCTGCTCGTCTACGTCACGTACCACGACGTGCTGCGCGTCATCTCCGGCTAGCCCGGATCATTCATGAGCCTTCACCGAGATCGACGCAGCTGCGCGCCATATCAGCACTTCCCTTCCTCACCGGGTTCGACGACCCGTCAAGGTCGCCTGCACGCGCTTCGGTCGCGAAGCGCTGATCTGACGCACATCCGCGTCGATCTCGGCAAAGCCTCATGAATAACCCGGGCTAGCAGACTGTGGCGAAAGTCGTCCCCCCGCAGAACGCCGTCCTCCACTCCGGCTTGGCCCCCGAAGGCCTCGCCGAATCCACCGCTTCGCCTACGCTTCCGGAGACCGACCCGGGGCGGTTGTCGGCGTGCTGCAGGCGAAGCACTCTCGCCACGGCCCGCTAGGGAGCGAAGCGCATGCGCGCGTACGGTCAGCTCCTACGACTCTCGCTGACAGCCAGCGCACTGGCCGATGCGGCCGCCGGGCTGCTCGTCGGCGCGCGCGGATGGCCCGCGGGAAGCGCGCCTTGGCTCGTCCTCGCCGCGTCGGCGAGTGTGTACCACGGCGGGATGGCGTTGAACGATTGGGCCGATCGGCAGGTCGACGCGACGGTGCCCGCACGCAGCGCGCGGCCGCTCGCGAGCGGCGCCGTTGCAGCATCCACGGCGCTCGCCATCGCGGTCGTCCTGCTCGTGCTCGGCCCCGTGCTCGCGGCGAGCGTCGCACTCCCGAGCGCGCTCGTCCTCGCGGCCGTCGGGGTCACCGCCGTCCTCTACGACCTGATCGGGCGCGGACCGTGGCTCGGTCCGTTCCTGCTCGGCCTCTGTCGCGCGGGAAACCTGGGCGCGGCGCTCCTCGCCGGGCATCTGCTCGCTCACGCCGAGCAGGACTCGACCGCCGTCGACCTCGCGCGCCTCGCCGCCCTACCGCTCGCCTACGGCGCCTACGTCTTCCTCGTCTCGCGCCTCGGACGGCTCGAGGACGCGGAGGACGCCATCGGCGATCGTCGCGTTTCGCCGGGGGCGCTGATCGTGTTCATCGCGCTCGTGTTGCTCACTCCGGCGCTCCTGCCCACGCCGACCGGCTACGACTCCGGCATCGTCGCGCGCGTCGCCGCGTTCACGGTCGGCGCGTTCGGCGCGGTCGGGCTCGTGCGCGCCGGGCTCGCGCGCACCGACTGGACACCGAACGACGTCTTGCCCGTCATGGGCATGGCGCTGCGTCGCCTGCTCGTCTTCACGGCGTCGGTCGCGCTCCTCACGGGGACGACGGCCGGGTGGGTCGGCGCGGGGCTCATCCTCGCCGGTTTCCCGTTGAGCCACGGACTCCGCCGCGTGTTCCCGCCGTCGTAGCAGGCTCAGCCGATCCGCGCACGCAACCACGCGAGCGCGCCGTCGCGATCCTGCAACGCGCCGTCGAGCTGCAGCTCCTCGGCCTCGGCCAGCAGGCGCCCCCACTGCGGTCCGCGCGCGACCGCGAGCGCGTCCAGATCCGCCGACGTCACGAGCGGCTCGGGCCACAGCTCGGATTCCGTCGCCGCGTCGGCGGCTTCCTCGAGCTCGCCGAGCGCCGCCGGCGTGCGCGCGTAGCGGGTCCGCGCGACGGCGAGCGCGTCACGAAAGTGCGGGTCACGAAGGAGACGGATGCGCTCGGCCACCCCCAGCGGCCCGTCCTCGACGGCGCGGGCGAGCACGCCCTGGAGCGCGGCGGCGCGCTCGATCCCGTTGCGCAACGCGCGCGATGGACTCCAATGCTCGAGCGCCTCGCCCCCGCCGCCTGAGACCTCGAGCAGCAGGCTCAGCAGCGCGACAACGGACACGGCCGCCCCCTCGACGTCGTCGTCGAAGCGCGCGAACCGCTCCACGGCGCCCGGCGCGAGCGGGCCGACGATCCACGACAGCACGCCCACGTCGTCCAGCAGCCGCACGGCGCGGCCCGGAGAGCGGCCCTCGGCGATGCGGGTCCACTCGTTCAGGATGCGCTCGCCGCTGACGGCCTGGATGCGCTGCGCGTTCGCGCGCGCGCCGTCGCGCGTTCCGGTTTCGAGCTCGAGATCCAGACGCGCGGCGAAGCGCGCCAGGCGCATCAGCCGCAGGCCGTCCTCGCCGAAGCGCTCGTTCGCGTCCCCCACGCAGCGTAGGAGCCCCTTTCGCAGGTCCTCGAGCCCGCCGGTCGGGTCGAAGAGCTCGTCGGTCAGCGGATCGAGGAACATCGCGTTGCACGTGAAGTCGCGCCGGAGCGCGTCCTCCTCGGCGGTCGTGCCGAATGCCACCTGGTCGGGACGCCGGCCGTCGCCGTACGCCGACTCGGTGCGAAAGGTCGTGACCTCGAAGTGCGCGTCGCCGAGGACGACGACGACCGTCCCGAACGCGCGGCCGACCGAGATCGTCCGCTCGAAGCAGGCCTCGATGTCATCGGGCGTCGCCACGGTCGTCAGATCCGCGTCGTGGGGAGTGATTCCGAGCGCGAGATCGCGCACCACACCACCGACGAGCCACGTGCGAAAGCCGCGCTCACCGAGGCGTGCGGCGATGATTGCGCTCGGTGCGCGCAGGGCATCCGGCAGCGCTGCGATCGAAGGATGTCGAATCCGACGTTCCATACGCTTGAAGCGTATCAAAGCGATGCGCAGAATCCGGTTCCATGACGTCGAGGACTCCGCGGCGCGATCGCGCCGGAATCACACTCATGGGCGCGGTCTCTTTGACCGCGATCGTGTCCGTGCTCGTACTCGTGTCGATGCCGCGCCTGCGCGTCTTCGCGCGCACCGAGAACGAGGCGGATGCGCGCGACACGGCGCGGTTGCTCGCGCGCGAGCTCGCCACCCACTTCGAGGACGCGGACGGCACCTTCGAGCTCCCGCTCATCGAGAGCCTCTCGAGCCGCGGGCCCGTCGCGAAGTCGCTGTCCGACGCCGACTTTCTCGACGACGGTGCGCTGCTCCGTCGCCACGGCTACCTCTTCGCGGTCGTCCCGCTCGAAACGGGCACGCAGGCGCCCGCGACGCCGGGCACCGTGCTCGCAGCCGAGACGCGTGACGCCGCGGCCCAGCTGCCCCGGTTCGCGGTCCGCGCGTGGCCTTGGCGAGTCGGGCGCACGGGCTCGGCGGCGCTGCTCGCCACCGCCCAGGGCGAGGTCTACCGACACCCGAACGCGACCGCGCGCTTCGACGGTCCTCTCGAGCCGGTGCGTCCGGTCGTGAGCTGGGACGGCTGGCGCCGCCTCCCGTAGGCGCCCGATGACCGCGGCGTCCACTTCCAGCGCAGCGCGTACGCCTGGCGCGACGCGCCGACGCTTGGCGCTGCTCGGCGGCGGCAGCGAGCAGGTCATCGCGGTCCGCGTTGCGCAAGCCCTCGGGTACGACGTGGTCGTGTTCGACGACACCGACCAACCGCCGGCGGCGCAACTCGCGAACGCGTGCGTACGGACGACGATCAAGGACGCCGATGCGCTCCTCGCCGCCGCTCGTCCGCTGCGCATCGAAGGCGTGTTCACGCACGCGGCCGAGCTCGCCGTCGAACAGGCAATGCTCGCCGAGCGCCTCGGGCTCCCCGGCCTCTCGGTCGACGCCGCCGAGCGCGGAACGCTGAAGCACCTGCGCATTCGCGCGCTCGAGGAGAGCGGCATCCGCGTTCCGGCGCATCGGCGCGTCGCCGTCGACGAGCCGCGCGCCGCGTGGCACGTAGCCGCGTCCGCCGTCGGTTATCCGCTCGTCGCGAAGCCGTGCAACGAGAAGGGCGCGCGCGGCGTGCAACTCGTCCGCGACGCAGCCGCGCTCGACGTGTACTTCGACGCGCGCGAGTCGGCGCTCGCGTCGCCGGTCTTCCTGCTCGAGTCGTTCGAGATCGGAATGCAGATCAGCAGCGAGTCGGTCTTCACCGGCGGCCGGTCGGTGTGGCACGCGATGGCGCTACGCCACTACAACGGGATGGAGCGCTTTCATCCGTACCTCATCGAGGACGGACACTCGATGCCGCTCGAGCTCGAGCCGCGCCTGCGCAGCAACATCGAGGCGCTCATCGACGCGTGCGCCGAATCGATCGGCGTGCGCGACGGCGTGCTCAAAGGCGACCTGCTCGTACGCGACGATGGGACGATCTTCGTGATCGAGATGGCCGCGCGCACTTCGGGCGGCCGCTTCGCCGACTTCGTGACGCCGCTGCACTGCGGCGTGAACGTGCTCGAGGCGTTGATTCCGCTCGCGATGGGCGACGCCTTCGACCCGGCGGTCCTCGAGCCGCGTGCGCACCGCGGGGTGTCCCAGCGCTTCGTGTTCCTGGCCGAAGGCTCGCGCGCCGCACGCGCACCGCGCGCCGAGCTCATGCGGGTCGCTTCACCAACGGAAGCCGTCGTGTTCCAGCCGCGCTTCCTCGCTACGCTCGAGCAGGCCCCGATCCGCTCCCACCACGACCGCATCGGCTACGTCGTCTGCACCGGCGAGACGCGCGATGATGCGGACCGCTCCGCACTGGATCTCTGCGCCGCCCTCCACGAGGACATGACATGAGCCACACCGCGATCGTCGTCGGCGCCGGATCCTACGTCCTCGGAGACTCGTTCGGCGACGGCGTCATCCTCCCGACGCTCCTCGACGCGGCGCGACGCGGCGACGTCGGACGCATCGTGCTCGCGACGCGCACGCCGCGCACCGACGCCTTCTGGCAACGCGTGAACGCGCTGCGCACGGGCCTCGGCGCCGAAGCGGTCGTGATCGACGAGCTCGTCATCGCGTCGCCCGCCTCGCTCACCGACGCGCCGCTCGACCGCGACGCGCGCGCGTTCGTCGCCATACCCGACGCACATCACGCGGAGTACATCGAGGCGTTCCTACGGGCCGGCGTTCCGACGTGGACCGTCAAGCCGCTCACGGGGCGCGGCGCGGAGAGCCGTCAGCTGCACGCGCTCGCGACCGAGGCCGGCGTCCCGCTCTGGGTCGACTATCACAAGCGCTTCGACGACTCGAACCGCAAGCTCAAGGCGCTGGTGGACGACGGATCCGTCGGGCGCCCCGTGATCCTGTCCGTGCAGTACTCGCAGCCGTGGCGCATTCCGCTCGGCGACCTCGCCGCGTGGTCGTCGGACGTCGACGTGTTCCAATACATCGGCTGCCACTACGTAGACCTCGCGTTCTACTTGATGCCCAACGCGCGTGCGACGCGCGTCTCGGCCACGGGGTTGGCCGGTCGGCTCGCTGCGGAAGGCGGGCCGGCGTTCGACGTCGTGCACGCGGTCATCGATCTCGCGCTTGGCGACGCGCACAACGTTCGCCTCGACCTACGCGTCGGGTGGAGCGATCCGTCGGGCGCGCCGGCGAAGAGCCACCAGCGCGTCGACGCTTCGTTCGAGCGCGGGCGCGCGATCGTCGATCAGAAAGAGCGCGGCTTCCAACTCTGGCGCGACGACGCCTTCGAGCAAGTGAACCCGTACTTCTTCCAGCTCCTTCCCGATCCGGACGCTGCGGGCGCGTCGGTCGCCGGCTACGGGCCTGAAAGCATTCGCCGCTTCCTCGCCTACTGTCGCGCGCCGGGCGACGTCGCGAACGAGCGGCTCTTGCCGTTGAGCGGCGAGGCCTGCCGTACGGACGAGGTGCTCGACGCCGTGCGCGCGAGTCTGGCGACGAACGGCGCGTGGATCCCCGTGGACTGAGCGCCTGCGCTCAGTACCAGCGCCAGAGCAGACACTGCAACGCGACCTGCAGGCGCGCGTCCGCGAACTCGCGAGAGATCGGCTTCAGGCGCGGCGCGACGGCGACGGAAGGACCGACTCGCATGAGCTGCGCGGCGACGAACAGGCGCTCGTACTCGCTATCGGTGCCGCTCACGATGAGCTCGATCAGGAGCTCACGAATCCAGTGCCGCTGCTCGGCATTGCTCGCTGACGCGACGGCGCCGATGAGATCGAGGCGACGCACCGGATCCGTCTCGCCCGGGAGTTCGCGCCACAACGCCTCGAGCCCCGGGCGCCCGGTGTTCGTCGCTTGGATCATCAGCCACTCGTGCGCGCGCAGCCCTTCGATCTCTTCGCGCGAGTGCGCGAGTCCGAGCCCGCGCAGAAAGAGCGCCGCCTCGGGGAGTGGAACGATGCCCATCGCCTTGAACGTCGCGGTGCGCTCGTCGATCGGGCGCAACTCTTCGGACGCGTGGCGCGCGAGCAGCTGGTCGTACATGCGACGCGCGAGATCGTCGTCGTCGCGGACGATCGTCGACAGCGCCTGGAGCGACGACTGCAATTCGCCGCCGTCCTCGTTCAGGAACACGAGCGCCTGGTCGATGGCCGCCGGCACGTGCAGCTTGCAGAGCTCGACGAGCGCATGCGATCGAACCACCGGCGACGCGTCGCCGGTCATCGCCGTCTCGACCCACGCTCGCTGCGCCGCGGTCAGCTCCGGGTTCGCCATCAGCGCGTCGATCGCGATCATGCGCACCGTCGCATCGGCGTCGCTGGACAGCGGCTCGCGCAGCTCGTCGTAGTGCCCCGCCGCGCCGACCGATTGCACCGCCCTCAGACGCTCGTTCGGCGGCCCACTCCGGATCATCTCCCCGAGCAAGGTCGCGGCCGCCGGATCGTCGACGCGCAGCGCGGGGGCGGCGAGCAACGGCGCGAGCATCGCGCTCGTGCCCTCCAAGAGCTCCGCGCAGGCGTGCCCCGTGCTGTCGAGCGTCGACTTCTGGAGCTGGAGCGCGACGTCCAGATGGAACTCCACGAACTCGCCGTCGCGCAACCACTCCGTGGCTCGCTCCTCGGCACGCGCCCGGTCCGCCGCGAACATGCCGCGGACGTAGATCCTGCGCAGCTCCACCGGCTCGCTGCCTTCGGCGCGATACACGAAGGTGTCGAAGTCGACGGGCAAGGCGTGGCGCGCGACGAGCGCGAGCATCGCGCGCTGGCGCACCGAGCTCATCGGATGATCGAGCGAGTGGATCAGAACATCGTGCGCCTCGCGCGTCGCGTTCAGCGCGAGCGCGTCGATCGCGTTCTCGATGTAGGGGCCCTTCGACGGATCGGTGAAGCTCTCATCGACGAGTCGACGCAGCGCTTCGGCCGCGGGCTTCCCCATCGCCCCGAGCTCTTCCTTGGCGCGCTTGAGCGGATCGCCGCCCGTCTCCTTCAGCTTCCGCATCAGGATCGGGAGCATGTCGTCGACGAACTGGTCGTAGTACGACCCGCGCTGGCAGTCCTGCAACAGCTCGACCACACGCCCGTCGGAGAGCAGCGGGTGCACGGGCTCGTCACGTCCGCCGTCGCAGCCGGCGGCGAGCGCGAACGTGGCGCAGGTCGCGACGATCAGGGAATGAGCGCGGCGCTCGCGAGCGGCGTTCCGCGCGGCCGGCCCCGGCTCACTCGCCGGCATCGTCGGCTTTGGCCGAAGCGTCCAGCGTGCCCTCGGCGTGATCGAGTGCGACGACCGCCTTGGCGTACGCCGCGCGTGCGTCGACCTCGGTCGAGCGCGCCTCCGCGAGCGTCTCCTGGAACTGGAGCACCTGGAACGTGGTGGAGAGCCCGATGTCCAGGCGCACCTGCTCGGCCTCGAGCTGACGCGTCGCGAGTGCGGCGCTCTTGATCGCCGCGAGCAAGGCCTCGGCGCGATACTCGAGGTCGCGCACGGCTGCCCGCACCTCCGCGAGAACGTCGAGCTGTTGGCGATCGAAGGCGATGCGCGCCTGACGAACGGCCACGCGCGCCGAGCGCTCGCCGTACTTCGCCGAGCGGTTGAGGATCGGCATGCTGAAGTTCAGCGACGCGGAGTTCGTCGGGAAGTCCCAGCCGAGCGCCGTGTCGAACGCTTCGCTCGGATCCGTGTCGTAGCCCCCACTGCTCGAGGACAGGTTCAGGTCGAGCTGCGGAAGGCGATTGGAGCGCGCGTTCTGGAGTCGCACCTCGGCGACATCGATATCGAGCCGGCGTTGGGCGATCTCGGGGCGATTCTCGATCGCCGTCCGCAGCGACTCGCGCCAGTTCAGCGTGCGGTCCGAGACGCTGGGCAACGGCGTCAACGGTTCGATCGGCAGGTCCCAGTCGTCGAGGAACGTCTCGATCTCGCCGCCGGTGCGCTGGAAGATCATCCGGCGCAGCGTGTCCTCCGCCTGCCGCAGCACGAAACGCGCGTTCAACCGCAGCTCCTCTTGCTGCGCCAGGGTCGTCTCCGCCTGCAGCACGTCGACCTCGGTGCCGGCCCCCAGTTCGAGTCGACGCTGCGACTGCTTGAGCTGCGTTTGTGCGCGCTCGACCGCGAGCTCGCGCACCGAGAGCTGTTCGCGCGCGCTGACGAGGTCCCAGTAGCCGCGGATCACGTCGCGCATCATGAGGTGCCGTACCTCACGCTCGTGCTCGATCTGCACCTCGTACCGCACTTCTTCTTCGCGCTGCGTCGTCGTCGCGTACCGACTCCACGCGCCCTTCAGCAGCGGCTGGCTCAGCGACAGCGTGATCGACTCGCTCGTCGCCACATCGAACAACGCGAACGAGTTGTTCGTCTTGTCGTTCGCGTGGTCGAGGGTGAGGCTGAGCGCACCCCCGGTGCGCAGCGGAAGTTCGAGGCTGCCGTTGAACCCCAGCGAGTCGCGCTTGACCACCGTACCGCCGGCGAGCTGACTCTGTCCCTGACTCTCGGCCTCCGACGCCGTCGCGTCGATCCGCACCATCGGATCGAACGCGCCCCAACTCCCGTACGCCGAGAAGCGCGCGATCTGCGTCGACATCGCTTCGGAGTCCAGGTCGAGGTTTTGCTGCAGGGCGATTCGCACGGCGTCGTCCAGCGTCAGCTTGAGCATCGCTTGGGACGTTTGCGCACTTAGGCTCGCGCCGAGGAGCGGTGACACACAGAGCGCGAAGATCACGCCGCTTCGCAGGGGTGCGAACGGGACCGGGGATTGGTGGCTCATACGAGCGAGAGCATAGTTGGGGGTCGATTGGGGGACCACCGATACATGGCGCGAGTTCTGCCCTGTAACCTCGGGCAAACGCCGAACGCGGGGCTGTTCGGCCGGCTCGGCCCGACAGGGCGGGAGCGCGTCTCGGAGCCTAGCGAGTCCAGGTCTGGAACGAATCCCAGGCCGGATCGCCGATCAGGGCGGTCGAGGAGGCCGCGCGTTCGAGCGCGTCGAACCAGGCCGCACTCAGCGGGAGCGGCACCGCGGAAGGCTCGAAGTCGGCGGCGGCCGCCCAGGCTCCGTAGCTGCGCGCGCGGTCGAGCGACAGGTCGATCAACGCGGCCAAAGCGGCGGACGCTTCGCCGCCGGTCGTCGATGCCAGCGACAGGTCGTTCAAGAACGGCCCCAGCCGTGGCGAGCGCACGCCTTCGAGCGCGAGTCGGTCGAGCAGAGTCTCGACCCACAATACGCGCGCGAGCGTCGTCGCGTCGGTCCATCGCTCGGTTTCGTCCAGCCAATCGCTCCACGCGCGTTCCGCGAGCAGCCGGCTACGCGCCTCCAACAGGTTCCTTTCCAAGGCGACCGTCGGATCTCCCGAAGATTCGGCAACGACGACGCGTTCGACGCCCGGAGTGAACGCGCGCGACAGCACGAAGCGAGCGCGCCGCGTGGCGTTCTCGATCTCGTCGGAAGCGGGCGCGTCGAGCGTGTCGTCCGACATCACGACCGGCGTGTCGAACTCCTCGTGCTCGTCGTCGAACGGCGAGTCGGTGACGGCTGGCTCGATCGAGATCTGGAGCCCCGGCGGCTCGTCGCGGTCGTACACGTACCACGCGGCAAGCACGGGAACGGCGGCGAGGTGCAGCGCGAGGCTCGCGGCGACGAAGCGCAGGAGCGGCGACGCGGACAGACGCTCGCGCACGAACGACGCGACGATGCGCAGCTCGCCCCGCCAGCTGAGATCCTCGCGCGTCGTGCGCCCCAGGATGCGGCCGACCAGCGCGCTCTCGCGCATCTCGGACCACGCGTCGGTGGACGCGACGGGCTCGAGTGCGGCGCGCCGCGCGCGCGCGGCGAAGTCGCGCAAGCGGCGCAACTCCCCGTCCTGCGCGCCGCTCGAATCCGCGACGGAGGGATCCAGCGCCGCTTCGACCAAGTCTTCGAACTCGCGCTCGTTCACGCCGCGCCCTCCTCGAAGTCCTCGCCCAACGCGCGCCGCAGCTTGCGCACGGCGTGGTACATGCGCGACTTCACGGTCCCGACCGGAATGTCGAGGATCGCGCCGATGTCGGCGTAGCCCAGCTCCTCGATCACGCCGAGCTCGAAGACGGCGCGATGGGGTTCCGGCAGCTCGCGCAATGCGCCGCGCAATCGGCCGCTCTCCTCGTGGATCGAAACGCGCTCGACCGGCCCGACGTCTTCGACCTCGCGGGCGCGCGCCTCGGACTCCGCGTCGGAGTCGCGATCGATCGACACGTTCGCGCCACGCGTCGACGACTTGCGCCGATCGTCGATCCAAATGTTCCGCGCGATGCGGAAGCAAAGCGCCTGGAAGCGGTCCTCCGACCGGTAGCGCGCGGCGTGGTGATAGAGCTTCAGGAAGACGTCCTGGGTCAGGTCTTCGGCCCGGTGTTGCCCCGCCCCCTGGCGCCGGAAGTAGGCGAAGAAGACGCGGGCGTGGGATCGTACGAATGCCTCGAAGGGGCCGGGATCCCCGTCGCGTAGGTCAGCGAGCGGGTCGCTGCGAAGATCCCAGTCTGCCATCAGGCGCCCCCGTGAACGGAGGTCGGGCCCGGCGGTTCACCGCTCGCCGAGGAAAGATCGACGAGCCCCGAGATCGACGGGAGGCCGTCCAGCAGCGCCTCGAGCGCCGCTCGTCCGTCGCCCGGACCGGTCACCGAGAGTCGAACGCCGCGCTCCTCGGGGCTCAGGTGCTGGAGGCGCACCTCGATCCGCGGCGTCGGCAGGTGCTCGGCGATGCGTTCCGACCACTCCACGGCGGCCACGCCCTCCCCGCCCAGGTAGTCGCTACCGCCGCTGTCCAGGAAGGCCGCCTCGCGCCCCGCCATCCAGGCGTCGAAATGGAAGAACGGCACGCGGCCCTCGTGCTCCTGCATCAGGGTGAACGTCGGCGAGGTCGCCGGCTCGGTCACGTCCAACCCGCGGGCAAGGCCGCGCACGAAGGTCGTCTTTCCCGCGCCGAGATCGCCCGAGAGCGCGACCACCGCGCCGCGGTCCAGCACGCGTCCGAGCGCTTCGCCGAGCGCCTCCGTGGCCTCGGCGCACGTCGATCGAAAGCGGCGCTCAGCTCCCATGCCGATAGCCCCCGCCTCCGGACCAGCGCTCGAGCGCTCCGCCGTCTTCGACCGCGAACCAGAGTCCGGCGCCGTCGCGAACGCGACCGATCGGGCGCAGCCCCGGAAACGCGCGCGCCGCGTGCTCCTCGATCTTTCGCCAGGCGGACGGACGCAGCGTCGCGATCAACTCGTGATCCTCGCCGTCGAACAGCGCGTGGTCGCGCGCGGACAGGGCGCCGTCGTCGCGCGCCGCGCGGCGCGCATCGCGGTGCACCGGAACCGACTCCAGATCGATGCGCACGCCCGACGCCGCGGCGACGCGGGAGAGGTCGAGCGCGAGACCGTCGCTGACATCCATCAGCGCCCGCGCGCCGTTTGCGTGCAGCCATTCGCCCTCGGCAACGCGCGGCTCGATCCGCATGTGCCGGCTGCGACGGCTGCCCCCCACCGGCCCCGTGAGGAGTACGACGTCCCCGGCGCGCGCACGGTCGCGGCCCGGCGGACGGCGTCGACCCGCCAGCTCGCCGAGCGCAGTCACCGTCAGCGCGCGCGGGCCGGCGTGCGCCGCCAGGTCGCCCCCGACGAGCGCCGCGCCGAAGCGTCGTGCTTGCTCGTCGACGCCGCGGATCGCAGCGCGCATCCAACGCTCGGGTGTGGTGCCCGGCGCGGCGATCGCGAGCAACACGGCGCGCGGCCTCGCCGCGGTCGCGGCCAGGTCGGAGAGCGCGCGGCTGACGGCCTTGCGTCCGACCGCGGTCGCGCGCGCGTCGTCCGCGAAGTGCACGCCCTCGATCGTTTGATCGCAGCACACCACGGTGCGCGCGGACGAACTTCGCAGAACGGCGGCGTCGTGTCCGTGCGATCCGACGGTGACTCCGCCGAGCGTCACACCGCGCCGCGCGAGCCACGCGTGCACGCGCTCCTCGCGCCAACCCGGTCGGCTCGAGGCACGCCGCTCCCGTTTGCTCCGTGCTTCCATCCCGTCGAACTACCCGCCGTGATCTACCACGGTACGCTTCCGCGGATCCTTCCGGCGATCGCGTCGCTTCGAATCGGTCCGAGCAGCACGCTGTCCTTCCCCGCCGCGTCGGCGTTGTCCTTCTCGATCCAGAACGCGCCGCTCGCGCACGCCGCGTGCATTTCCGCGGGCGCCGAGGGCGGCGGCGACCCGACGCGTCCCAGAAAGAGCTCGCCATCGGGAGCGCGATACAGGACCGCGTCACCGGGCTCGAACGCGTCCGTGCGCACGTCGACGATCAGCCGCGTCCCCGCCGGAAAGCCGTCGAGCGGCGAGATCGCCTCGCGCGGGATCTGCACGATGTCGTAGCGCCACAGGTGGTAGCCGATGACCAGAACGAGCACGACGTAGACGACGATCCGCGCCCGCGCGAGTCCGCGCGCGACCTGCTTGGGTGCGAGCTTCTTCATGCCTCGAACGCCACCGCATCGAAGGCCGCGAGATACTCGGCGACGGCCGCGTTCGGTCGCGACGCTCCCACGATGCCGGACAGAACGGCGACGCCGTGCGCGCCGGCGTCGAGCGCGGTCGCGACGTCTTCCGGGCGCATGCCTCCGAGCGCGAGCACGGGCACGTCGCTCGCCGCGCACGCGGCACGCAACCCGTCGAAACCGGTCGCCGGTCGCCGCGCCGGCGAGCCGGCGGGCTTCGACGGCGTCTCGCGTACCGGCCCGAAGAACCGATAGTCGGCCCCACGCACTCGGTCATCCGCGTCCGCATGCGTCGAGAGGCCGAGCGCCGGCAACCCGCCGAACTCGGCGCGCAACGTCGCGGGCGTCAGCGAGCGAAAGCCGAGGTGCACCGCGTCGGCGCGCACTTCGAGCGCGAGGTGCGCGCGGT
>JAJDEV010000120.1 GCA_029259605.1 Planctomycetota bacterium
GTCGCCTCCACGCGCTTCGGTCGCGAAGCGCTGATCTGACGCACATCCGCGTCGATCTCGGCAAAGCCTCATGAATAGCCCGGGCTAGCCGGCGTCCGCGACACGCTTCCAACCGAGCGCACGACGCGCCGGCCGCGGCGAGCCGCTACCCTGGGACGCCCGCCCCTCCCCTCGAACACGCTCCATGCTCCTCGCCCAACGTCTGCTCCTCCCCTTCGCCTCGACCTGCCTCTCGATCACGTGCGCCCCGTCCCCGGCACCGCAGGACGCGACGGTCGCGCAGGAGGAGGGCGCGCGCGACCACGCCGGCCGCAAGCCGACGCCGTCGCAGGAAGAGCTCGCCAAGCTGCCGCCCGACGGCGGGCCGGACTACAACCGCCTCGTCTTCGAGGACAGTCCGTACCTCCTGCAGCACGCCGGCAATCCGATCGATTGGTACCCCTACGGCGACGAGGCGTTCGAGGCGGCGAAGGCGCAGGACAAGCCGATCTTCCTCTCGATCGGCTACTCGTCGTGCCACTGGTGTCACGTCATGGAGGTCGAGTCGTTCGAGGACGACGAGGTCGCCGCGCTGCTCAACGCGAACTACATCTGCATCAAGGTCGACCGCGAGGAGCGTCCGGACATCGACCACGTCTACATGGCGGTGACGCAGGCGATGACCGGCAGCGGCGGCTGGCCGATGACCGTGGTCATGACCCCGGAGCTGAAGCCGTTCTTCGCCGGCACGTACTTCCCCAAGACGGGTCGCTTCGGACGCAAGGGGATGATGGAGCTGCTGCCGGAGCTGACGCGCGCTTGGAAGCAGGACCGCGAGGCGGTCGACAAGGCGGCGGCCGAGGTCTCGTCGTGGATGCAGAACCTGAAGCGCGGCGATCCGGGTGGAGAGCTCGGCGCCGAGACGCTCGACCTCGCGTACCGCCAACTGTCGAACAGCTTCGACCCGGACAAGGGCGGCTTCGGTGCGAAGGCGCCGAAGTTCCCGATCCCGCACGACATCCTGTTCTTGCTGCAGGTCCACCAGCGCACCGGCGACGCACGCGCGCTCGAGATGAGCCTGAAGACGCTGCGCGAGATGCGCCTCGGCGGGATCTTCGATCACGTCGGCTTCGGCTTTCACCGCTACTCGACCGACGCGAACTGGCTCGTCCCCCACTTCGAGAAGATGCTGTACGACCAGGCACTGCTCGTCATGGCGTACACCGCGGCGTGGCAGATCACCGGCGAGGACGAGTTCAAGCGCACCGCGGAACAGGTCATCGAGTACGTCCTGCGCGACATGACGTCGACCGAGGGTGCGTTCTACTCGGCGGAGGACGCGGACAGCGAGGGCGAGGAAGGGCTCTTCTATCTGTGGACCGTGGAGGAGATCGAGGCCGTGCTCGGCGACGACGCGTCGCTCGTGCTCGCGACGTTCAACGCGGCGCCGAACGGCAACTTCCACGACGAGGCCACGGGCCAGTCGAGCACCAAGAACATCCTGCACCTCTCCGCCGCGATCGATCCGTCGTCCGAGGAGGGCAAGCGGCTCGAGTCCGCGCGCCAGCGACTCTTCGCCGCCCGCGAAGAGCGCGTGCACTGCTTCAAGGACGACAAGGTTCTGACCGACTGGAACGGGTTGATGATCGCGGCGCTCGCGCGCGCCGCGCAAGCCTTCGACGATCCGGCGATCGAGGCGGCGGCACGGCGCGCGGCCGACTTCGCACTCACGACGCTGCGCACGAAAGAGGGCCGGCTGCACAAGCGCTACCGGAGCGGCAACGCCGGTCTGCCGGGCACGCTCGAGGACTACGCGTTCCTGAGCTGGGGCTTGATCGAGCTGTACGAGGCGACCTTCGACGTCGCCTACCTGACGGCGGCGATCGAGCTGACGGACACGATGGTCGCGCACTTCGTCGACAAAGAGAACGGCGGCTTCTTCCTCTCCGCGGACGACGCGACCGAGACCATCGTGCGCGGCAAGGAGGCCTACGACGGCGCGATTCCGGCGGGCAACTCGGCCGCAGCGATGAACCTCCTGCGCCTCGCTCGCATCACCGGGCGCACGGAGTTCGAGGAGCTCGCGGCGGGGACGTTTCGCTCGCACTCCGCCTCGGTCGCCAGGAATCCGAGCGCGCACGCGCTGCTGCTCACGGCGCTCGACTTCGCCATCGGTCCCTCGTACGAGATCGTCATCGCGGGTGACACGGACGCCGAGGACACGCGCGCGATGGCGCGTGCCTTCCGTCGGCGCTTCGTGCCCCACAAGGTGCTGCTCCACCGACCGCTCGGCGACGCTCCCCCGATCACGAAGCTGGCGCCGTTCACGCTCGACCAAGGCGCGAACCAGAAGGCGCTCGCGTACGTGTGCCTCGACTACGCGTGCAAGCTGCCGACGGCCGACCTCGAACGCGCGCTCAGCTTTCTCGACCCGAAGAGTTGGGAGAACTGACCGCGGCGTCGCAGCTCGCCGCGCCCGTCCAGGCGCGATAGCCGTAGATGTCCGGCGTCTGCAGCGACGCGACCAGCGCCTTCCACGGCTCGCCCGCGCCTTCGTAGCGATCGCCGGGCAGGCCGTTCTCGAGCTTGAGCACGCCGCGCGGACACACCGCCGCGCAGACGCCACATCCGACGCACGACGACCGCACGATGTTCTCGCCGCTCTGCGCGTAGGCGCGCACGTCGATGCCCATCTCGCAGTACGTCGAGCAGTTGCCGCACGACATGCACTGACCGCCGTTGGTCGTGATGCGGAAGCGTGAGAACGCGCGCTGGAAGAGGCCGAGGATCGCCGCCTGCGGACAGCCGAAGCGGCACCACACACGATTGCCGAGCAAGGGATAGAACCCGACGCCGACGACGCCGGAGAAGATCGCGCCGATGTAGAAGCCGTAGGCCGAGCGGAACGGTCCCGACCAGCTTCCGTACGCGTTGCCCGACGTCGCGTAGTCGATCCACAACATCACCGTCGTGACGACGACCAGCACGAGCACGGAGTGGATGACCACGCGCTCGATCTTCCACGCGCGCGTCGACTTGTCCGAGAGCTGGCGCCACGGATCGCCGAGCGTCTCGGCCAGTCCACCGCAGCCGCACACCCACGAGCAGTACCAGCGCTTCCCGAAGTAGTACGTGAGGATCGGCGTCGCGATCACGCCCGCGACGACGAACACCAAGAGGAACGTGCCGAACGTCCCGGCGCTCAAGAACCCCGGCGTCTTCTCCGGCCACAGGTAGTCGTACTTGAGCGGCCAGATGCCGTTGAACTCCACATACGGCTGCTGGAAGCGCACGAGCAGGTTGGGCAGCGTCCAGGCGAAGAACGTCTGGAACAACATGACCGACGCGGTGCGCGCCTGCTGATAGCGGTTGTGGCGATAGCGCATCACCATGCGCACGCCGAAGACGAGAATCGCGAGCGTGTAGAGCACACCGTAGAGGAACCACTGCGACGTCGTGATGCCGAACAACGTCGCGAGCGGCTCGACGGCGCGAACGAGCCCGCCCGTGACAGCCGCCGGCGCGGCGATCGATCCGTCCGGAGCGTAGACCGCGGGCGTGTAGCCGAGCAGCCGCGGGTCGAAGTAGAGCAGCACGTACAGCCCGGTCATCAAGATCCCCGCCATCCACGCGAACGCGCCGCGTCCGGTGAGGCGGCCGAAGAACGTGCCGTCGTGTCGGATGCCGGTCGGCGTGCCGCGCATGCTCAACCAGAAGTAGAGCGCGCCGCCGAACGCGAGCGCACCGAGCGAACTCGCCAGGCCGATCAGGGTTCCGTTCCACGCGTCCCCCACGCCCGTCATCTGCACGACGAGCGAGAGCAACCCCAGGGAGGCGACGGCGAGCGCCGCGCGCGCTCCGGGCGAGAGGCGCCGCGCCTGCTCCGAAGCCAGCGGCGCCTCGGGCGCGGCGAACGCGCTCGCCTCCTCGTCGAAGTCGTAGTCGAGCAGGTCGGACTCGATCATCGGAGTTGTACCTCGAGCGTGCGGGTGATCTCGGTCTCGTGACGCCGGAAGAGCTCCGGATCGAAGTTCGCTTCGGCGAGCCGCGGCAGCACATACTCGATCGGTCGCTGTTCGCGAATCCAGCGCTCGGCCACCTCGTGGCGCCAGCGCATGCCCATGACGTTGAAGCCGATGACACCGTCCGGTGTGTCGACGACCCGCAGCGCGCGTTCGGCCGGCGCGTCTTCCCACACGAGGTTGCGCTCGCGCTCGACGCGCATGTTGACGCGTCCGTACGTCTGGTACTCGAGGTCGAGGAACTTGGCCGAGTTGAACCAGATGCCCGGCGCGTACTCGCGCGGCTCACCCGCGATCGCGTCGCCCACGACCTCGCCCTGCGCCTTGCCCGTGTACCAGACCTGCTGGATCGTGTTGCGCCCTTCACCGTCGCTCACGATCTCCGCGCAGTCGCCGGCGGCAAAGACGTCGGGCACCGAGCTGCGCAGGCACGCGTCGACGAGGACGCCGCGACCGGTCGGGATGGCGGAGTCCTGCAGCAGGTCGATGTTCGGCGACACCCCAGCGGTGAGTCCGACGACCTCGCACGCGATGCGCGCGCCCTGCTTGGTGCGAACGGCGGCGCAGCGTCCGCTCCCGTCGTCCTCGATCGCCTCGAGCTCGGTCTCGAGCCGCAGGTCGAAGCCATGCTTCTCGATGTGCCGGCCGACCATACGCGCCTCGACCTCGGGCAGGATGTTGTTCCAGTACGCGGATTCGCGCACGAGGAACGTCACGCCGACGCCGCACGAGTGCAGCATCTCGGCGAGCTCGATACCGATCAGCCCGCCGCCGACGATCACGGCGTGCCGCGCGCGCTTCACGCTCTCGCGCAGCCGCACGAGGTCGGGCATCCCCCACAACCCCTGCACGCCGTCGAGGTCCTGCCCCGGCCAGCCGAACTTGTTCGACTTCGAGCCGGTCGCGATCAGCAACTTGTCCCAAGCGATCGGCGTCCCGCGATGCATGTGGAGCCGCTTCCCCTCGACGTCGATCTCGGTCACCCAACCGCGCACGAGGTTCAGCCGCTGCTCCTCCCAGAACGAGTCCTCGAACGGCTTCGTGTCCTCGTAGCGCATGTGCCCCATGAACACGTACATGAGCGCGGGCCGCGAGTAGTGGTACTTCGACTCGCCGGAGATGAGCGTGATGCGCCAGTCCGGCTGCTGTGCGCGGATCCGGAGCGCGGCGGTCACACCCGTAACTCCGTTCCCGATGATGGCGACGTGCAAGGGCTTGGGTTCCTGGAAGTGCGGGCAGGTGCGCGAAACGATTCCGGCCGCAGCGTACGCGCATCCACGAACCGCGTGACGCGCATCCCCGCGGTCCCATCATGTTGCGCCTCCGAAGACGCGGTCGCGGAGCACTTTCGGCCTTTTCGGTCCACCGAGCTGGCGGCTTCGCGCTGCTGCGGCGCGGGCTCGCTTCGCTCGCGCGCCTGGGGGAACTGGAGTCGCGGGGAGTTGTGGGCGTTCCCTCTTCGCCTCGCAGGGCTCGCTTCGCTCGCTCTGCTCGTCGGGGCAGATCAACGGGACGGGGACTCGTTGGCGTTCTCAATCGATTCCCGCGCAGCGCTTCGCGCTGCTGCGGCACAGGCTCGCTTCGCTCGCGTGCCGCGGTTCGCAACGGAACAGGGGTTTACACGGCAGCCGCAGCGGTTTCCGGAACGGGCGATGGGACGTTCGGGGGCTTGTCACCGGAGTGCGGCTGGCGGGTTGCGCGCGGTCCCCGCACGGCGCGCCGCGAAGCGGCGCATGCCGTGCAGCGGGGCGAAGCCCCGCGCGTGAATCGGTAGCGCCCGCGGCTCGCAACACGCGAGCGAAGCGAGCCTGTGTTGCAGCGGCGCGCCT
>JAJDEV010000013.1 GCA_029259605.1 Planctomycetota bacterium
AACCCGGAGCGGATGCCGACGCTCTGCGGGCGAAGCACTTTCGCCACAGCCTGCTAGCCCGGGTGATTCATGAGGCTTTGCCGAGATCGACGCGGATGTGCGTCAGATCAGCGCTTCGCGACCGAAGCGCGTGGAGGCGACCTGGACGGGTCGTCGAACCCGGTGAGGGAGGGAAGCGCTGATATGGCGCGTAGCTGCGTCGACCTCGGTGAAGGCTCATGAATCACCCGGGCTAGACCTGCCAGGCGCCGTCGCGGTAGATCACGTCGCCATCCAGCTGGACCGATGTGGTGATCGCGAACACGTCGACGTGGTGTCGAGCGGTCTTCTTGCGGATGCCCGGCTTGTTGTAGGTGGCGTGCTTCGCGCCCAGCGACAGGTGCACGCCGCACATCCGCTCGAAGGTGCCGATGTCGCTGACCGTGCGCTCCTGGTTGAACGCGCGGTTCATTCCGAAGCCGAGCTCCCGCAGCCAGACCTCGCCATCGTCCGCGCGGATGCTGGCGAGGACCCGCTCGAACTCCGGCGTGGAGTCCTCGGCGGCCACGACCCGGCCGCGCTCGACGACCAGCGTGATCGGATGCGCGGGCCGGTTGACGGAGAACGTGGTGTCGCCGAAGAACGAGATGCGCACCCGGCCGTGCACGGCTTCCAGGTCGCGCGACTCGGTGAACACTTCGCCGATCGGGTACTGGCCGCCGACGTTCGGCATGCCCGTGTAGTCCCCGATGTTGACCTTGGCCGGTTCGAACGCGGCGGGGTAGACGAGCAGCTGCCCGCCGCTGTCGACCACGCCGACGCGCGCGCGGTCGATGCGCGCCTGGAGCGCTCGACCGACGCCGCGGTAGTACGCGGGGTCGTAGGCGAGCGACTCGATGTAGACGAGCCCCTCCGCACCCGGCATGCGCGCCAGATGCGGATGCTCGATCACCTTGAGCGAGCGCTTGAACAGCTCGAGGCGGATCCGAAACGCGTCCAACCGAAAGCTCGTCGACTGGATCAGCACCACCAGATCGCCGGCGCTCAGCGCGTCGAAGCCTGCGCGCACTTCGTCCGGCTCGACCGCGTCGAAGTCGACGAAGCGGCCCGCCGGCAAGCACATGCGATACGCCTCGGTCAGCGCCCGGGCCAGTTCGGAGCGCGCGTCCGAAACCACCATCGCGGCGCTCTCCTCGGTGTGCTCGACGGCCAGCTCGAGCACACTCCGGACGTGGCTCGCCGCTGCCCGAACGGACTCCGCTGGAATGGCACCGAACATGGTGCCCATCATGGACCCTCGCGCCGGGAGTTGATGGCGCCCGCTCGGAAGTTCTACCCGTCGCGCGCGCGCAGCGCTTGAAACTCGGCGCGGTGCCCCAGTCCCTCTTCGAAGTCGCTCGCGGCCAGGTCCTCGTCGGAGAGGTAGCCCTCGCTGTCCGCTCGCAGCAGAGTTTCGAGCGCGCCGTCCTCGTCCGCGCGTCGAAGTTGGATGCGCGCCAAGAGGGGAAGCGTTCTGGACAGGCGTTCGGCGTGCTCGCCGTCGCCCGTCTTTGCCAGCATGTCCTCGTGCCAGCGGATCGCGGTGCGCGCCGTTTCCTCCGCCTCCTCTCGACGGCCACGCTCGAGCTGATAGCGCGCGAGGTTGTCGTAGAACGTGCCGGCTTGCAGCTCGTGGTGCAGAGCGCGGTCGGAGGCGGTTCGGTTTCGTTGCCGGCTTGGGTGCGCGCTTGGGCAACACCCGCAAGCGCAACGGGAAGGAGAAGGGTCGAAAGTGCCCGGCGCGAGAAGCGTCGGAGTCGGGGGATCAGATGTCTCATGGCTCGCTTGTTCGTTGGAGGATCGTGCCGCTCCTCGCTTGGCGCACGCGCACGGAAGCGGGAACAAGGGCAACCACCGCAGTCCTCACCGGGACGTCACAGGCTTTCGCGAGCTTTGTTGGAACTCTCGGCTACGGTGCCAGGACAGAATCCGCCGCCGCTCACTCTGTCCCGGCACCGCATCCGTACCCCGCAACCGACCTCGAGACCTCCCATGCGCACCTCGCACCTGCTCCGGACTTCGACGCCTCTCGCGCTCCTCACCTCCACGCTTCTCTCGGGCTGCATCATCGTTGCGGGCGACGATCACGATGAGCACGACTGGGACGAGGGCGGGCACGCTGGAGAGTGCGATGCGTGCGGGGACGACCTCGTGGACATCGGCGCTGTGCACGAAGCGGGTGCTCGCGCTGTGGCCGAGGTCGTCGCCGTGCTCGACGGCTTCCACGACGCCGCGTCGAAGGCCGACGGCGAACGCTACTTCGGGCTGATGACGGCGAACGGCGTGTTCCTCGGGACGGACTCGACCGAGCGCTGGACGCGCGACGAGTTCCGCGCCTACGCCGACCCGTACTTCTCCAAGGGCCAGGGTTGGACCTACACGGTCGAGGAGCGCAACGTCGGCTTCGGTCCGAGCGGCGACGTCGCCTGGTTCGACGAGCGCCTGTGGAACGACACGTACGGCGACTGCCGCGGGACGGGCGCGCTCGTGCGAGAGAACGGCAAGTGGCGCATCGCGCAGTACAACCTGACGTTCCCGATCCCGAACGAGCTCGCCGCCGACTTCGTGGCGAAGATTCGAGAGCTGGACGGCGGCGCGCGTTAAACTGCCGCCATGCCCGCCCCCCCGACCGACGCCCGCACGCTGCGGGCCGAGGTGGTTCGCGTCGAGCCCTGTGGCGACGACGGTGTGATCCTGGTCGTGCGCCCCGAGCACGACCTCGCCGCCATCCGCGCCAGCCGCTTCTTCATGCTGAAGCGCGACGACCGCGTCTCACCGCTCATCCCGCGCCCGTTCTCGATCTATCGCCAACGCGATGGCCTGCTCGAGTTCCTCATCAAGGTGATGGGGCGCGGCACGCGCGCGCTCGCCGAGTCGCGTCCGGGGCAAGCGCTGATCCTCACCGGCCCGCTCGGCAACGGTTGGCCGACGATCGACGGCGGTGGAGCGCCGTGGGTCTTCCTCGCCGGCGGCGTCGGCTGCGCGCCGTTCCCGATGGCGATCGAGCAAGCGCTCGCCGGCATGGACGGCAAGGCGCCCGCTCGACCCGAGGACATCACGTTCCTCTTCGGCGCGGCGACCAAGGGGCTGCTGTACGATCTCGACGCATACACCGAGCAGGGCATCCGCGTCCTCGCCGCCACCGACGACGGCAGCCAGGGGTTCCACGGCAACGTGCTCCAGCTCCTCGACGGACTGTGGGAGCGAGGCGAGCTCCCGCGCGACGTGCGCCTCCTCGCCTGCGGCCCCGACCCGATGCTCGAAGCCGTCGAACGCCTCGCGCACGCGAACGACCTCGCCTGCTGGCTCTCGCTCGAAACCCTGATGGGCTGCGGCGTCGGCATCTGCAACGGCTGCCCGGTCGACACGCGCCCCGACGGTCCGCTGGGCGAGTGGCCGAACGCGAAGTGCTGCGTCGAGGGCCCCGTGTTCTCGACCGAAGCGATCGCGCTGGGGTAAGGCGGACGGCTCGCGTCACTTCGGAAGAGTGAGCACGATCGTCGTGGTCTCTCCTTCGGCGACGTCGAACGTCGTCCACGGGCCGCGATTCCGTTCGGCGCCGACTCCGAAGCCTTCGACCGCGCACGCGCGCCAAGGGCCCGGGGGAAGGCCGCCGATGTGCGGGTTGGCGCGGTAGTTCGTCCACACCTGGAACGCGTGGAACAGCTCGGCGTGTGGGTCGAGCGACTCGAAATCGATCCGCTGCAGAGCGCGATCCTCGGGCTCGATGCTCACGCGCACGCTACCGGCGCGAAGGGCGCGCGGAAGCGTCACCGAGCGCTTCTCGTCGACGCCGAGTGCCAGCGGGTCGGAGACGACGGCGACGCCGTCCTCGGGAACGGCGACGACGACGAGCGAGGTGTCGACGGGGAGGCCGCGCAGCTCGAAGCGACCGTCGGCTGATGTCCGGACGACGCCTGGATACGACTCGCCCGAGTTCAGCGTCAGCATCACGTCCAGCGCGATCTCGGCCGGGCTCATCTCGGCGTCGAGCGCGTACACGTACGCGTTCGCGCACGCGGAACCGTCGACGGAACGTACGACGCCCTCGACCGCGGGCACGGACAGGTCGATGACGACGCGTTCGCTATCCGCCGCCACTTGGACGAGGAGCGTCTCTTCGAGAGCGCGCGTCGCGTGCGAGACCGCGAGCACGTACTCGCCGACGGGTGCGCTCTCGAGGAGCGCGATTCCGTGCCCGTTCGTCCTCGCTTTGACTCGGCTCCATTGCTGACCGATCGGAACGAGCTGGCCCTGGTCGTCGCGCTCGTCGGTCGCGCGGAGTCCGAGCTCGGCATCGACGAGCGGCAGGCCGGACTCGCGCACCAGCACCTCGAGATCGGCGCGAGCCGGGACCACGAAGACGAGTTCAACGTCGTCGCCGTCGATCAGGTCGATCGTACGCTCGCCCAGCTGGGCCGATGGAGAGTGGGCCGTGAACGTCGTGGTACCGGGGGGCAGCCGCTCGAACAGCACGATGCCATCGACGTCCGTCTGTTCCCTCGACCTCGGACGGAGCGAACGATCGAGCAGCGGATCGTCGAGGCTCTCCCACGCGCTGACGCGTGATACCTGCATGCGCGGAACTGGTGCGCCGTCCGCGTCCTCGGTTCGAACGCGGACGGTCGCGCCCGCCGATAGCTCGACGCGGAGCTGCGTCACGTCGGCGCCGTAGTCGATGCGCAGCGGCGCATAGTCCGCGTGCTTGAACGTGAGCGCGTTCGAGTATCCAGCGGCCAGCGAGACGCGAGCGCGTCCTTCGACGTCCGTGGTCGCCTCTCCGAACCGTCCGTCCCAGTGCACGATCCTCGGGTCCGCGACGACGTCCTTCGGCAAGGGGATGTCGGGACTGTGCCGCAGGATCGAGACGCCTTCGATCGGTGCCTCGGTTCCGTGGTCGACGACCACGAGATCGAGCGCGGTCGCCGGTTGGAGCTCGAGCACACCGAGGTCGAGTTCGTCGCCCAGGGCGAGCGGCAGGTCGAAGCGAGAGTACTCGCGAAAGCCGTCGACCCGAATGCGGAGGTCCCGGTGCACGCCGCGCGGCTGGGCCTGGATCCCCACGACTCGAAACCGGCCGGCGGTCTCACTCACGAGCTGGCCGTTCGCCGTCACGTCGGTCCAGCCGATGTAGACCGTCGCGTCGGTGAGTGGCTCGTCCCCCGAACGGAGGCCGAAGCGCAGTGTCGCGGGCGCATCGATCGGGATCCGCACGTCCGTGGTTCCGACGAGCGCCTCGACGGTTTGCCCGACCTGATACGACATGCCATCGACGATCTGCGGCCAGACGCTGAGTGCATAGGTCGTCGTCGCATCCGACGCGAAGAGGCGGCAAAACTCGAAGCGACCGTCGGTGTCGCAATCGGCGGTGCTCGTGATCCGCTCCCATTGGAGCGCGTCTGCTGCCTCGAGACCGCCGACCGGTCTCGCGGAGACGAACAGCTTCGAGCAGTCGGTCGCGTCCGGAGCCGCGAGCCAGCCCGTGATCGTCCAACCGCGCTCGAGTTGGAAGACGTGTCCGGCCGACACTCCGGCCTCGAACGTCGCGCCCGCGAAGCGCGCGATCGGGTGCTGCGCGCTATCGACGCGGATCTCCCACTCGCCCGGCGCAAGTGTGTCGATGCGAAAGATCCCGTCGTCGTTCGTTCGAGTGACCGGCGCGTAGTGCATCCGAAACCCGAAGTCGTCGGCCGTCGTGGCTCGCGCGATCTCGGCGTCGGCGACGCCGTGTCCATCGGGGTCGACGACGCGGCCCTCGAGCACGAGCGCCGGTTCGAGCTCGATGTCCCCGAGGTCGAGGACCCCGCTCGTCGGCGCGCTGACGTTGTCGTCCTTCGACGGAGCGAACTCTGCCGCGCGCACGAGGTAGCGCAACCTCCCACGCTCGGGATCGAGAAGCTCGAATCGGCCGTCGCCATCGGTCGTGAGCTGCGTGCGCCGGTAGCGAGTCGGCGAATCGTCCGATCCGAGCGCCACGTCGAGGTCCGCGTAGACCCAGCGATCCGCGCGCGCGAAGAACACGTCGGCGCCTTCGATCGGCTCACCGAGTTCGTCGACGACGCGGCCGACGACGCGCGGACCTGGCGGTGGCGCGTCGCCACCTCGCGCAACCGACGCAACGAAGTCGCCGGCGACCGCGCGCCGCGTCGCCGCCGTGTCCTCGAGTGCGTCGGCGTCGGCGTCGGGTGCACCGAGCTTCTCTTTCGTCGCGGACTCCGAGGGCACGAGGCCCGGCGCACCAACCGCGAGACTCCCCTTGGATCGGCTGTCGCCCAGCGCGAGCCACGCGACGAGCGCGAGCGTGCCGCACGCGAGTGCGGCCACGATGCCTCTATTCCTCATGACGCGCTCCGCGTAACACGAGCTCGAGTAGGCGCCGCGCCCCGGCGGCGACCACGCGCCCATCCCGACGGGTGCCTGCGCCGGTCATTCCGGCAGCCCGAGCACGAGCTCCGTCGTCGCCCCCGCGCTGACGTCCGCCGTTGCCCACGCTCCGACGGTGCCCTCCTGTTCGCCCCACGTGCGTGCCGTGCGTGCGCGCCACGGACCTGGGGTGATGTTCGAGAGCGTGGCGTCGCCGTCGCGGGCGATCCAGGTCTCGAAGGTGCGGATGACGTCGTCGCGTGGGCCGAGGTACTCGAACTGGAGTTGCAAGCCCCAGCCGCGGCGTTCGGCGCTGCCGTCGACCGAGACCAGGAACGCGCCGGCCGGCTTGGCGGGCGGGAGGTGCACGGTGTGGCGTTCGCCTGCGCGCAGCTCGAAGCGTTTCGAACGCACGTACTCGTGGCCTTCGGGGACCGCGATGACTTCGAGCGAGGCGCGCGTCGGCAGGCCGCGCAACTCGAAGTTGCCGTCGGAATCGGTGCGGCAGAAGGCCGTGCCCGGCATCTCCGGCATGCTCGTCTCCAGCGCCCACATGGAGACCCAGACGAGCAGGTCGCGATTGAACCCGTCGGAGTCGACGACCATGACGAGCGCGTTCGTGCTCGGGCGTCCGTCGGCGGTGGTGACGCGCCCCTCGAGAAACGGGGTCGACAGGTCGACGGGCACCGGCTTCCCGTCGGGCGTGACGAACGTGCGCACGCTCTCGTGCATCGCGCGCGTCGGGTGCGTGATGATAAGGTCGTACTCGCCGACGGCGAGGTTCTCCAGCTTCGCGACTCCGCGGCCGTTGGTCTTCGCGCTCATGAGCGTGCTGCGCTCCCAAACGGGCACCGGGTTGCCTTCGTCGTCGCGCTGGTCGTTCGCGCAGATCGTTACGGTCGCGTCCACGAGCGGAACGGCCGATTCGCGCACGACGACCTCGAGGTCCGCGCGTTCGGCTACGACGAACAGGAGCTCGAGGTCGTCGTCGAGGGCGAGTTCGACGGTGCGCGAGTCGAGCTCGCTGGCCTGGTCGTTGATGCTGAACGCCGTCGGCGCGGCGGGCAAGTGCTCGAAGAGCGCGACGCCGTTCTCGTCGGTCGTTTCCACTTGGTTGCTCGAGCCGAACGAGCGGAGACCGGCGAGCGTTTCGAGCACCTGATTGTCCTGCTCTTGCGTCTCGCGCACGACGCTGACGCCGGCGACGGGAGCGCCGTTCGGATCTTCGACTCGGACGCGAACGGTCGCGCCGCTCGACAGCTCGACGCGCAGCGGATCCGCGCGCTCCTCGGGCTCGACGTGCACGGTCGAGTAGTCCTCGTGATCGACGTCGATCCGGTTGGAGTACGTCGCGGACCAAAGGACGCGGGCGTGCCCGTCCGGCCCCGTCTCGGCCTCGTGGTGCTGACCGTCGAAGTGGGCGATCGGACCTTCCTCGCGCAGCTGCATGGGCCACGGCGCGTCCTCGCTGACGCGGCGCACCGTGGCGCCCTCGATCGGCGCCTGCGTTGCCGCGTCGACGACGAGGACGTCGAGCATCTCGGCGCGCTCGAGCTCGAGGACGCCGAGGTCGAGCTCTGCGCCCGGGCGGATGTCGAGGTCGAAGCACAGGAGGTCCCGATACCCGTCGACTTGGATCCGCAGAGAGCCTTGGCCGGGCTTCGGGGGGATCGGAATGCCGACGATGCGATAGCTCGCGGGCGACGGACGCTCCAGGCGCTCGCTCTCGGTGAGGTCGATTTGGTTCAGGAACACGTGCGCCTCGAGCGCTTGGCCCTCCTCCGCCTTCAATCCGAAGACGAGGGACGCGAGCGCCTCCGCCACGATGACGACGTCCGTGTTCCCGGCGTGCGCTTCGACGGCCGTCCCCACCGGGTCGCGCCTGCGCGCGTCCACGCGCCGCTGCGCGCGCAGCGTGTAGGTCGTCGAGGGGTCGCTCGCGATCAGCCGTTCGAACGCGAAGCGTCCGTCCGCGTCGCAATCGACGCGCGCGGTCTTCTGCGCACGGCGGAGCTCCGCGAACCCTTCGAACCCCTGGTTGAGGTGGGCGTTGACGAGAAACCCCGTGTAGTCCTCCGTGTTCGGCAAGACGATCCGGCCGGCGATCGTCCACGCGCGGTCGAGCTGGAATACGTGATCGCGCGACACGCCGACGGAGTACGTCGCGCCCTCGAACCAAGCGGGCGGATGCGAGGCGCTCTCGACGCGGATCGTCCATTCGCCGGGAGCGAGCGTGTCGATGCGGAAGTCGCCGTTCTCGTCCGAACGAGTCAGCGGCGCGTAGTGATCCCGCGCGCCCCAATGGCTGTTCGACTGGGCGCGCCCGAGCACCGCGTCGGCGACGCCATGCCCGCTCGAGTCGACGACACGACCCTCGAGAATCAGGCCCGGATCGAGCGCTAGGTCGCCGAGGTCGAGCTCGACGCCCGCGCGCGCCTCCGCTCGTCCTTCGTGCGACGGAGCGAACCCCGCCGCGCGCGCGAGGTATCGCAGCGTGCCGGGCTTCGCGTCCTCGAAGCGGAAGTGACCACGCTCGTCACTCACGACGATCACGCGCTTGTTCGTTTCCGGATCCGCCGACTCCGGTTCGTAGTCGAGGTCTCCGACGCGCCACTCGTCGATGCTCGCGAAGAACAGCTCGGCACCCGCGATCGGATCGCCGAGCTCGTCGACGACGCGGCCGACGACGCGTGCGAACTCCGCGTCCGGCGCGAGCGTGCTCGGACTCTCGGAGCGTGCGTTCGGAACCGCGTCGCCGTCGAGCGCTTGCCGCGCGATCGCATCGGCGTCGCGGTGGCTCTCGGCCGGCAGCCCGAGCGCGTCGGGTGCGGCCGCGCTCGGGCGCGGACGAATGCGCGGCTCGGCCGCGAGACTGCGGTCGCGCGGGCCGTCGGTCGATGCGAGCCAGGTCACGAACACGAGCGTGCCGCATGCGAGCGCGGCGACGATCTCTCTCTTCCTCATGAGGGTCCTTCGGCGTGGTCCGTTCCACGTACCCGCCTCGAACCTATCGGTTGACCGGGATTCGAGTACGCCGAATCCGAAATCCCGCTCGGCGAACCCTCAGAGCGAGTCGATGGCGGGCATGGCGCGGCGCTCGAGCGGCGTGCAGCCCGCTTGGCCCTCGACGATCTCGAGGAAGCGGCCGAGTGGCGGTCGTTCGACGACCTGCGTCCCGCGATCGTGCGGCCAATCGACTTCGATGCGCAGGATCTCGGTCGCGTCGCCGAGTCCGATCTCCTGCTGGAAGCTCGAGCCACCGAAGCTGCCGCCGCTCGTGACGCGGCGGTGGATCGTGCGCTCGCCCGACGGCGTGCGCACCACGACGCGCACGCGCGCGTCGAGCCCGAAGCGGTTCGACACGGTGCCGCGCAACAGGATGGTCGTCCACGCGTTCGCGTTGCCCGGGTTCGCGAACAGCGCGTCGTGGAACGCGTCGGCGGGATAGAAGCCGCCCATCTGCGCGAACATGTCGAGGTCACCGTCCCCGTCCAGGTCGCCGAACGCGATGCCGTGTCCCTTCTGCAGGTGCCCGACGTGCGCGTCCGTCGTCGCGTCCTGGAAGCGCGCGCCGCCGTCGCTGAGATAGAGCGTGTTCGGTACCAGGAACTCGTACTTCGGGCGGCCGGTGCCGAGGTAGAAGTCGAGGAACCCGTCGCCGTTCACGTCGCCGAAGTTGGCGCCCATCGGCAGGCGCACGTCGGCCACGCCGAGCTGCGCGGCCACCTCGTCGAAGCGACCGTTGCCGAGGTTGCGGTAGATGCGCAAGCGCTCGCCGTTCGCGGCATCGCCCGCGTAGTCGCTCGCGACGCCGTCGAGCTTCGCGTCGAAGCCGCCGACGAAGAGGTCGAGCCAGCCGTCGTTGTCGAAGTCCCAGAACCACGACGCGAAGGTGCGTTCGGCCCCGGCGCCGCCGGACGCGTCGCTCATGAAGTCCGCGGAGTCGTCGCCGGTTGCGTCGCTCGAAGCGGACACGCTCTCGTCCGTGCGCGCTCGCGATCCGATCGCGACTCCCGCGTCGGTCGCGACGTCCACGAACGCGCCGTCGCCTTCGTTGCGATAGAGCCGGTTGGCGGAATCGAAGCTCGACACGTACAGGTCGGGGGCGCCGTCGTTGTCGAAGTCGCCCCACGCCACGCCCTTCACGTACTCGCCCGCGCCGGCGACGCCGGCCGCGTCCGCGATGTCGGTGAACGTGCCGTCGCCGTTGTTGCGGAAGAGCTGGCCGGGGAACTGCTCGTTGCCGACGAAGAGGTCGAGGTCGCCGTCGCCGTCGAAGTCGCACCAGCCGGCCGCCTGGGTCGGATACGCCGGCGACGCGAGCCCCGCTTCGAAGGTGACGTCCGTGAACGTGCCGTCGTCGTTCTGGTGCAGGAGCGAGTTGCGCTGCCGTCCGAAGCGCGGGCCCTGCCAGCCGCCGCGCAACACCAAGAGGTCGAGCCGCCCGTCGCCGTCGTAGTCGGCGTGCATGCAGTTGAGCCCGCCGACTTGGTCGAGCAGTCCGGCGCGTGCGCTCCAATCATCGAACGTCCCGTCGCCGTTGTTGTGGTAGTAGCGCAGCGGATCGCACGGCAAACACGACGACGCGACGAGGTCGAGCCATCCGTCTCCGTCGAAGTCGTCCATGATCCCGCCGCCCGCGCCCGAGAGCGTGTCGACGCCGAGCTCGCGCGCGACGTTGGGGAAGGTCCCGATCGATGTGTCCGATGCGAACAGTTCGGGCGCCAGCAGCCAGCGCGCGGGCACGCCGTCCGGATACGTTCCCGCCGTCATGTGCACGAGGTTGAGCAGCCAGCGCACGTCGGGCGCGTCGGGTTCGTCCTCGAGGTACGCCTCGAACTCGCGCTGGGCGGCGATCGCCTCGTCCGGGATCGACCACACGCCGCCGGCGCGGATCGGAAACAGGCAGCGATCGCGCGTCGCGCCGTGGACACAGTTCGCGGTTTCGCCGGCGCGCATGTGCGCGATGCCGAGCGCGCGCCGGATGCGCTGGACGTGCTCGTGATCGCCCGCCTCGCGCGTTCGCAGCTCCTCGAGCAACGCGAGCGCTTCGTCGTTGCGCCCGTGCCGCAGGTACATGTCGGCGAGTCGAAGCTCGACCTGGAACGGGCGCGGCGAGGGACGCGCCTCGAGTCGATCGAGCGCGTCGGTGCCGAGCTTCGGATCCTGCTTCGCGAGCACGGCGCACATCTCGGCCAGATCCAGGTATTCGACCGGCCCCTCGTGCCGCTGCTCGGGAGCGTCGCTCCGACCGAAGCGTCGCGCGGCGACGAAGCAGAGCACGCCGGCAATGAGCAGCGCCACGCCCAGCAGGAGGCGCGGAAGAGTCGCGGGAGCTTCGGTCGAGGGGGACATCGTCTGGCCAGGATGTCGTGCGCGACGCGAGCCTGGCGAGGGTTTCCCGCGTTTTCGCCGGCGGCGCGAGGTTCGAAGGGGGCACTTGTTCGGAGCGGGCTACGCGCATCGACCCAGGCCGCGGGTGCCGTGGTGGCGCCTACCATGGCGTGTCACGCTGCGGAGCACTCCGCGGCCGCTCGTCCAGACACTGGAGGCCGAACATGAAGCGCATCCTTTTCGTTGTCTCGATCACCGCCGTCGGCTGGCTCACGGCGTTCTACTCTCCGTCGTCGATGACCGACGGCGCGACGCAGGAGAACCGCTACATCGGCGCCGCCAAGTGCAAGAACTGCCACCAGGCGGAGGAGAAGGGCAACCAGTACGGAGTGTGGGAGAACGCGAAGCACGCGCAGGCGTTCGCGACGCTCGGCACGCCCGAGGCGAAGAAGCTCGCCGCGGCGCAGGGCATCGCCGATCCGCAGAAGTCGGCCGATTGCATGCGGTGTCACGCGACCGCGTACACCGCGGATCCGGCGCTCGTCAAGAAGGGCTTCGACATGCAGGCGGGCGTGCAGTGCGAGTCGTGCCACGGCCCGGGCGAACAGCACATGAAGGCGCGCTTCCGCGCGGCCGCCGAGGAGAAGCCCGACGCCAAGCCGGAGCCGGGCGAGATCCTCGTCGACGTCACCCAGGCCACGTGCCTCGGCTGCCACAACTCGGACAGCCCGAGCTTCAAGCCGTTCTGCTTCTACGAGCGCTTCGCGGAGATCCGGCATGCGCGCCCGGACTCGAAGCGTGAGGTGCTCGTCTGCGGTTGCGATCCGTGCGACTGCACGACGGGCTGCCCCGACGACGGTTGCGGCGTGCCGGCGAAGTAGTCGTCCTCAATCCGCCGCGCGAACGTCGAGCGGCGGATGCGGAGCGGGGTGGTGCGAGTCATGGCAGTGCACGCACTGCAGCATCGCGCCCGTTCCGTCAGGCGTGTCGACGCGCTCGCCGTGCTCGCCCGCGACCCACTCGCGGAACTTCCCGGCGTGACACTGTCCGCACACGCGATACCCCGTGTCGAACGGAACGAGCCGGCCGGCCGCCTTCAGTTGATCGCGATCGAGCGCGTCGTGGCAGTCGAGGCACCAGAGCTTCGCCTTGCCATGCTGGAACTCGATCTCGGCGTGGGCGGCCTTCATCTCGCGCACGCGATGGTTGACCGGAATGTCGGGATCGTGGCAGTCCGAGCAGGGGAACGTCGCGTCGGATGGCGACGGCGGGGGGGAGAGTTGGTCGAGCGGCGGAAGCGCGAGCGGACCCCAGGTCTGCACGTCCTTCGAGCGCCCCACGAAGTCGCAACCGACGCCCGCGATGAGGAACGTGAGCCCGGCGAGCGCGGTGCACCGCGCTCGCCCGATCCGTCTTGATGTGCAAGCATTCATAGGCAGGGCCTGTTAGCGCACCTTGTGGACGACGTCGATCGAGAGATCGCTGCCGTTCTCGTGACATGTGGAGCACGACTCGACGCCGCTCGGTGAGGTCTGCGAATCGATGTGCGCTTGCACCGCCTCGCCGTCGTGACACGACCCGCAGCTCGCGCGCCACGCCTGCCCAGGAAGCGTCGCGTCGGTCGGGTGCTTGGCCGGAGCGGGGTTCGTCCACGCGTCGTTGCCGCTCCCGTGGCACGCCTCGCAGTTCTTGACGCCGTCCGGGAACGACGGGAACTCGACCTCGTCGTAGTGGTGCTCCGAGAAGTTGTTCGGATAGCCCTGGCCGAAGCCGACGACGGTGTAGCTCGCGGCGTTCGCCAGCTCTGCTCCCGCGTGGATCTTGTGCAGCATCTCGCGGAAGCGAATCTCGACGCCCGTGGTCTCCGGCGCGTTCGCCGCAACGTAGCGCGGACGATCCTCGCCGCCCGACGAGCCGTGGCAGATCAAGCACGTCTCGACGCCGCGCCGCCCCGCACCGTGGAACAGCATGTCCTGGTGGCAGGCGTAGCAGTTGTCGACCGACGAGATCTTGTCCCACGGGACGAGCGTCATCGGCGTGCCGGCCTCGGCCGGGTTGTCGAACAGGAACGACGCGCTGACGCCTTCGGCGGCGAGGCGGTAGGAGTTGCTCTCGCCGTGCTGCGTGAGCGTCTTGCGGATGTCGCCCCACATCGTCGTCTTGTACGTCCCGTCGACCAGCGGCAGTCCGGTCCACTTGCCCTGCCTCTCGTCGAGGTCGGGCGACGCGTTGAGCGCGAGCGGGTAGACGTCAGGCATCACGTAGTCGCTCGTGTAGGAGACGAGCACCTCTCCGTCCGGGAAGTCGACGAGCTCGGTGATGGCGCCGTCGGCCGTGCTCACGGAGAAGTCCACGCCTAGGACAAGAATCGAGTCACCGCTCATGTCGAGCGCGAGGTCGACCACTTGGACGAGCTCGCCCATCGAGTGATCGATCGACGTCCCCGACGGATACGACGACGACAGGTTGCCGGAGTTGAACCACAGCCGGTCGTCGTCGACCAACTGGATCCGCAGCCACTCCTCGTTGGCGCCGCCCGAGTCGATCACGAGGAAGTCGTCGCGCGCGAAGGCCGCGCCCTCGCCCGTTCCGACGTCGATGAAGTTGCTCGGACCGGGCTGGTCGGCCGCCAGGCTGCCGCTCACGCCCGAAAAGCCGGTCGAGACCCAGACGCCCGTCTCGGCGCCCGACACGTTCCAGTGCGGCGTGTAGGTCGTTCCCGCGAACGTCTCGAGCGCGCCGCCCGAGAACGTGGTGTCGACGTGCTCGAGGTGCACGGGCATCGGCACGGCGACCGTGAACGGTTGCGCGCCGGTCAGGGAGTCCGTCGGGATCGACGTCTGGAGCAGCAGGTTCTGGTTCGTCGTCGGTCCCGCGAGGCCGATGCTCAGCGCCGACACGGTCGCCGGATCGATCTCGACGCCGATGTCATCGACGATGCGGAACGTGACGTCGACCTTCTCGCCGGGCTCGAGCGTCCCGTTCAGGTTGCTGCCGGCTCCGTCGGTCACGCCGGTCAGCTCGATGTTGAATCCCGGGTTGAAGGTCGAGTCCTTCAGCGGGTGCCGGTGGTTGTCCTCGACCGGGAACAGGTTGCCGACGGCGTGACAGTTCGAGCACTCGCTGTCGAGCTTGTTCGCCGGCATCGGTGCGCCGCCCGCTCCGCCGTTGCGGTCATAGGGCAGCGTCCAGTCGACGTCGTCGTGGCACGCCCCGCACGCACGGCGCGAGGGCTGCACGTACGCGAGGTCGCCCTGCGCGGGTGTCGTCAGCGGTCCGGTGCCGTCGGGGTCTCCGTGGCAGACGTCGCAGCTGACGACGCCGCTGCGCATCGCGTCCTCTTGCGCCTTCTCGGCGGAGCCGAGCGCGGAATAGCCTTCGTCGCGCGGCATCGCCACGTTCAGGCTCGGCCACACCGGGAACGCGACCTCCGAGAAGTCGTGCTTGTTGTTCCCGAAGCCGACGAGCTCGTACGGCACCGGCGGCTTGGTGTAGTCGGCCGTGCCGTCGGCCATCACGCCGATCCCCAGCACGGACGGCAGATGCTTGCCGTTGTGGATCTTGTGGATCATCACGCGGAAGTCGATCGACGCGCCCGGCGTTTCGTCCGTTCCGCCGGCGCCTGACATGTTGCGGTCCTCGGAGCCGGACGTGTGGCACAGGAGGCAGAGCGTCGGCTGGCGACGCAGTCCGCCGTGGGCCTGCAGCTGGGTGTGACACTGGTTGCAGTTGTCGGCCTTCACCACTTCGCGCGGCGCGAGCGTGGTCGCCCCGCCGAAGAGGAAGTCCGCGGTCGCGTTGCCGACGTCACGAACCGTCCCGGTCTTGCCGGCGACCGAGTAGTTCCACGCCGCGTACATCCCGACCGTGTACGTTCCGGCGAGGAGCGGCATGCCCGTGAGCTCTCCGTCCATCGCCCCGAGCGCGACCGTATCGTTGAGCGGCGCCAGATACGTCGCCGGGATGCCCGTGGCGAACCGGTAGGTGTACGACCCGTCCGAGTTCGTGGTCGAGTTGGCGACGAGGTCGCTCTGCTCGGCGATGACGCGCTGGTAGTTGAACGTCGGACCCGACACGAGGATGCGCAGCGTCGCGAGGTCCATGACGTCCCAGTCGGTCCCGTCGGCGCGCTTCACCGTGAAGCGCACGGCGGGAATGTCTCCGACCTGAAACGACCCGCCAGCGCCGCTCGCGCCGGTGATCGACACGATCGTGAGCGCGACGCCGGGCGCGTCCTCTGCGGGCTGAAGCACCGTCGTTACCGGCAGGGTTCCGGGCGCTCCGTCGGAGCCGTTGCGACCGTCGCTTCCGCTACACGCGGCGAGAGAGAAGAACGCCGCCGCGAACGCAAGTCGTGATCTGCGTCCGTGAAGCGAGCGGGGAGGAGTGGGAAGGGTCTGGGTGTTCATCGTGTGCACCTCGAGTTCGATCTGCGGGCCGGTGAGCGGTGGGGTGTTGTTCGATTCGTCAGCGATGACAGGCGATGCATTCGTCCCCCTTGTCGACGTGGGGTAGGGGCGCCGTGATGCCGTGGCATTGACGGCAGTTCTGGCCCGGGGAGTGCATGGGGTTCGCCGGCAACGGCGTCGCCATCAGGTGTCCGGGTGTGTCCTTGTGGCAGGTGAGGCAGCCCTCGCCGCGCAGCGGGAAGTGGCACGACAGACAGTGCGTGCTCCGCGTTCCGCCGAACGACGCGGTGTGATTGACCGGACGGTTCTCCTCGTGACAGCGCGCGCACGAGTCCGTGCGGTGGCAGGTGGCGCAGTTCGAGCGATCCATGCGCGCCGTGATGCCGTGTCCGCGGCGGCGCCAGTAGTCGTTGTGGTTGTCGGGCGCGACCTCGGCGTGGCACGTGTTGCACGTCGACTCGGAGTGACACACCGAGCAACGCGCATCCTGCGCGTCGGAGCCGGCACGGAACGCGGGTCCGTGGCGCTCGAGCCACGCTTGGTCGTGCGACTCGGGACTCCACGACGCGTCGATGCGCGTGTGGCATGTGGCGCACTCGGACGTGCTTTCGCCGCGCGCCTCGTGGCACGCCGTGCAGGCGTCCATGTCCACGAGCGGCAGGTCGGCGACGCGCTCGTTCGTGGCGATGCCCGTGTGGCACGCCGCGCACTCGAGCTCGGTGGCGTGCGCGAGGTGCGAGAAGCGCACTTCGTCGGAGAGCGCCGAACCGTGCGCGGCGCGGAACTTGTTCCCGTCGAAGAGCGTCTCGATCCGCCGTTCGGGCGGTCGCTCGGCGTCGATCTCCTCGTGACACAGCATGCACTGCGGCAGCGTCGGCAGACCGGGATCGTCGTCGTCCTCAACGCTGTAGTGGCAGTCGCCGCAGTCCATCCCTTCCTCGACGTGCAGCGCGTGGTCGAAGCCGAAGACGACTTCGCGCGTGCGCACACGATCGAGCAGCACGCAACCCGCCAGCGCGGCGAGCGCGATGAGAGCGAAGGGTAGCGTGGCTCGATTGCGGTCGGTCATGGCTAGAAGCGGTAGGACACGCCGATGCGCAGCGCGTGTGTGTCCGCGAGGACGTCGTCCGCGAACTCGTAGGCGACGTCGAACGACGTGCGCGCGTCGTAGCGGTAGCGCAGCTTCGAGTGCACCGTGCGCACGCGCTCGCGCTCCTCGTCGTCGACCCCGAGGTCGAAGCGGTACAGCGAGAAGTAGGAGCCCACCGAGAGCTCCAACGCCTCGGTGAGCGGCGTGTCGAAGCTCGCGCCCCACGTGTTGATGCGGTCTTCGCCGCGCCAGGTCTCGGCCGTCAGCGTGAGCGCGTCACCCGCGTGCGCCAGGTGGTGCGCGACGCCGGACGCGAAGTAGCGCTCGAAGTCGCGGTTGAACGCGCCGACGTCGCCCGAGTCGGAGACGCGGCGCACGTCGCTCCCCAGTTGCATCGTGAGCGTCTCGTTCAGGTCCTGCGACACGAGGACCTGCGCCTGCCAGTACGGGAAGAGCTCGAGCAGCGAGGAGAAGAACGGATCGAGCTCGGTCGTCAGGTCGCGCTGGGGCGTGAGCAACTCGTAGTACGACGCGCGCACGTACAGGTCGCCGTCCGGCGAGTGATAGCCGCCGCGCAGGCGGTAGTCCTTGTCGTCCCCGTTGAGCAGCGCGTAGCTCGCGTAGGCGTCGACGCTCGCGCTCCACTGCTGCCAGAGTTCGATGGAGACGAGGTCGTCGTCCGCGGTTCCGAGGATGCTCTCGTCCTCCGCGTGGAGCCAGTCGACGCGCACGCGCCCCGCTTCCCACGGTCGCGCGAGGGCGTAGAGGCCGAAGACGAAGTCGCCGTCCGGTGAGGACTCGTGTGCGTGCACCGATCGACCGCCGAAGGCACCGAACGCCGTGCGTCGCGAAGCCCAGGTGTCGAGCTCCTCCGTCTCGGCCGAGACGCCGTCGTACCAAAGGAAGACGGGCGTCTCGTACGTCATCTGCCTTCCGGCACGCAGCCGCGTCAGGCGCCCCGATCCATGCGCGTCGGCGTAGGCCTCGTACAGCCGCCCGTAGGTCGAATAGGTGTCGGAGAGGTCGAAGAAGACGTCGCCCGAGTCCGCCCTTCCGTCGAGGTCCACGGAGCCGAGCGCGGAGACGTGGAACGTCCACGCGTCGCGCTCGCGATCGCCCAGGTCGAGGTCGAGCGTCTGGGTCAGGTCGTGGTCGTTGTCGAGCGGCGAGAAGCGTCCGCGATAGCGCAAGCGCGTGCGGCCGTGGATGGCGTACCCGCGCTCGACCGCGGGCTCCGGCACCGCTTCGGCCTCGGTGTCCTGCGGAATCGGAGTCGCTTCGTCGGACGCTTGCACGCCGGCAAAGGCTGGCGAAGGCGCGAGCAACGCGCCGCCGAGCGCGAGACACCGCAGTCCCACGGGAAGTCGACGCCTACACTCCGACCCTCGCTGGGATGCCCGTCGCGCAGTTGACGGACGCGTGTCCTGGGATGGACGTCGAGTCATGCGACGCGGCGTCGATCGGATCCCTTTCGCCCTTCCTGGGTCGCTCGACGCCTCGGGACCGATAATCACCACCGGCCGCGAAGGCGTGAATAAGCACTAGCGCGCAGATCGAGCGGAACGAGGGCTGGCGCCCGCGCGCGGCTCGCTAGCAGGCTGTGGCGAAAGTGCTTCGCCCGCAGAGCGTCGGCATCCGCTCCGGGTTGGTCTCCGGAAACGTAGGCGAATCGGTGGATTCGGCGAGGCTTTCGGGGGCCAAGCCGGAGTGGAGGACGGCGTTCTGCGGGT
>JAJDEV010000121.1 GCA_029259605.1 Planctomycetota bacterium
GCTTTGCTCGCGCGAACCCCGCAGGCGACCCTGATCGGGTCGTCGAGGACGGTCGTGTGGGCAAAGTGCGGCCAGGGACGAAGAGGACGCCGAAGGCGGCCGTTTGGGGCGCAGTGCGGTGCAGGCTCATGAATAACCCGGGCTAGCCCGGATCATTCATGAGCCTTCACCGAGATCGACCCGAGCTACGCAGAATCGGACCTCGTACCACCACCGTACGATCCACATCGGGGCGAACCGAACCGGGTTCGGTCGCGCGCTGCTCATCGGAGCGCGCCCGCTCAACGGTTCCTTCAACACTCGGTTCTCATCAACGAGAGTCCGGATGTTCGCGGGCCCCCCATACGAGCGAGCCTGCTATCCTCATTGTCGCCCGCCGCAAACGACGACCAGGAGCTCGCCATGGGAGTGAACGCCACGAGGTTTCCGTTTCGAGCGTCCGCGCTGCTTCTCGCGCCGACGACCCTTGCCCTCTCGATCGCGCCGGAGGCGCAGGAGCAGTTCGCCGAGCGCGGCCTGCGTCGCTACCTGCCGATCTCGACGGGTGCCGAGGGGATCGCGTTCAGCGACGTCGAGAACGACGGTGACGAGGACCTGATCCGCATCGGTCCCGGCGCGCGCTTGCAGGTGTTCGTCAACGACGGAACGGGCATCTTGGTCGACCAGACCGCCACGCGCGTTCCGCCGCGGCCGGGGTTCCTGCGCGGCCTCGCCGTGGGAGACGTGGACGGCGACGGCGACGAGGACATCGCCACCGGCGACGCGCTGTTCGTGAACAGCGGCCACGGCGTGTTCCTCGATCGCTCGGCCAGTCTGCTCCCCGATGGCAGTCCCCCCGGGGGCGACGTCGAGCTCGTCGACCTCGACGGAGACGGCGACCTCGACCTCGTCTTCACTCCGTACCTCGCCTCCGGTCTGCGGTTGTACGTGAACGACGGGACGGGCCACTTCGCGAACGAGAGCGCGCAGAACTGGCCGAGCACCAGCACCTACGGCAACGTCGAGTTCGGGGACATCGATGGCGACGGGGACCTCGACGCGCTGACGAGTCCGATCACGCCCGAGCTCTACGAGAACGACGGGAACGGCGTGTTCACCGACGTCTCGGCGCAACTGCCCGCGTTCGGCAGCACCGTCGTCGACGAGCGCTTCCTCGACGCCGACCTCGACGGCGACTTGGATGTCTTGATCGCCGAACACACGGGGAACGACATCCTGTGGCGCAACGACGGGTCCGGAACCTTCGCGGCGGTGGCGGGCAGCGTTCCTTCGATCGGCGGCTTCGGCGGGCGCCTCGCCATCGGCGACTTCGACGGCGACGGCGACCCGGACGCGGCGCGCGGATCGCGGCTGACGGCGACGCGTCTCTACGAGAACGACGGCACGGGCATGTTCTCGGTGAGCGCGAGCCTCGTGCCCGGACGCGTGAACCACGACCACCCGCTCGCGTTCGGTGACGTCGACGGAGACGGGGATCTGGACCTCTACCTCGGCGTGCACCGCCTCCTGTTCAATGACGGCGCGGGCGACTTCTACGACGCGCCCACGCGCCGCTTCGACGACCTGGCTGGCGTCGTCATGGCGACGGCGGACCTGAACGGGGACGGCAACGAGGACGTGGTGACCGGCGGCGGCTACGCGCTCATCCAGGTCGGTGAGAGCTTCGTGCACCTGAGCAACGGACCCGGGACGCGCTACACGCGCCAGTCGCTCGGCTACTGGAACACGTGGGCGCTCGCGACCGGCGACGTCGACGGCGATGGGGACATCGACATCGTCGAGGGCAACTCGACGGACGGGGGCTACTTCACGACGTACTACTCGAATCGTGTGCGGTTGAACGACGGCACCGGTCAGTTCAGCGTGTCGGGAGGTTTGCCGACGGATACGGACGACACCAAGGCGATCGTGCTCTTCGACCTCGAGGGCGACGGCGACCTGGACCTGATGAGCGGGAACGATTCGCAGCAGGACCGCATCTACGTGAACCAAGGAGGCGGTACGTTCGTCCTCGATGCGAGCCGGTTGCCCGCGCTACAGACGTCGACCTACGGCCTCGCGGTCGGCGACGTGGACGGCGACGGCGACGCCGACGTCGTGACGGCCGCGTACGGCGCGCAGAACCGGCTCTATCTGAACGATGGCGAGGGAATGTTCGAGGACGCGAGCGCGGCGCGCATGCCCGTGGACAACGCGAGCTCGCGGGCCGTGGCGCTGGCTGACATCGAGGGAGACGGCGACCTCGACATCGTGATCGCCAACGAGTCGAGCGCGTCCGCGCTCTACCTGAACGACGGCACCGGGACGTTCGCCGACGTCTCCGAGCGCATCCCGAACACCGGCTCGGCGCGTGCCGTCGCCGTCGCCGACATCGACGAGGATGGCGACGTCGACCTCCTCATCAGTCGCTTCGCGCCGGGCGGGTCGAAGCTGTTCGTGAACCAGGGCACGGGCTTCTTCGTCGACGGGAGCGCGCGCCTTCCCGCGATCCCCACGAACCCGCTCGCCATCGTCTTCGCCGACCTGGACCGCGATCGCGACCTCGACCTGCTGCTCGGGTTCGATCCCGCCAGCTACAACGCCGGCATCCTGCTGGTGAACCTGCACCGCCAACTCGATGCGCGCCGCTTCGCGATCCCGGGGCGCGCGTACGAGCTCGAGCTCTCCGCCGAGCCGGACTACGCGTCCGGCGACCGCTTCGCGATCGTCGCCTTCGGTTCGGGCTTGCTCGAGCCCCCCGTTTCGAACCCGGGCCGCCTGCGAGGACTGCTCTTCCTCGCCGCCCCGCTGACGTCGCTACCGATCGTGATGCTCCCGATGGCGGGCGGCACGACGCGCATCGACCTCGTCGCCCCGAACGAACCGTCGCTGCTCGGCTACACGTTCTACGGACAGGCGGCGATCCTCGGCGGTGGCAAGCCGCAGCTCACGGGCTACGTGCTCGACACGTTCCGGATGTAGGGCTCGATGGCGGCGGTTCGCTGGTCACGGCGGCCGAGTCTTGGATTCGCCGACCCCCGATGGGAACGCGTAGGGCGCGGCCGTCCGAGAAGAATCGGGATCGATGCTGCCCGACGCGACGCCTCTGTGGTTGCATCGGGCCGCGCACAAGGCGCGCCCCCCCCACGCAAGCGCTTCACGGGGAAGCCACCCCGCCCCACGGGAGACCTCGATGCATCGACTTCGGCGACCGTTCGTCACGTTGGCCCTGCTGGGCACGCTCACGTCCCTTCTCGACGCCCAGGGCATGCGGAGCGTCCAGAGCATGCACAGCGGCGAGCCGCGGGCCACGCGACCGAACTCGACGGCCGAACACCGGGCCGGCGCGCAGGTCCCGTTCAACGAGCTCGATCAGGTGCGCGGTGACGCGATCGACTTGGTCTTTGCACCGGTGCGCCCGATGGCCCTCGGCGCGGAGGGCCGACGGTTGTACGCCGTCAACAGCCACGACAGCACGGTGGTCGAGTTCCGGTCGGAGGGACGGCAGCGAACGATCTCCGTGCCCTGGGGGCCGGTCTCGTTGGCGCTCGTGGAAGCGCACGGGTCCGCGCGGCCCGATACGTTGCTCGTGGTGTGTCGGGGCAGCTATACGTTGGCCTGCATCGACCTGGAGTCCGCGTCGATCACGCGCCTGGTCGAGTTGCCCGCGGAGCCCGCCGACATCGTCATCCACCCCACGAGCGGACACGCGTTCGTGAGCTGCTCCGGCGCCGGACGAGTCGTCGAGGTCGATTGGGTTCACGGCCGCATTCGGGCGAGCTATCCGATCCCCGCGATGCGTCCCACGTTTCTGACGTTGGACGGAGAGGACGTGCTCGTGTCCCCCATGCTCTCCGGCAACAACTCGATCGCTTCGGGCGGAAGCGTCGTGGACCTCGAGGATCCGACGCGGGCCGTCAAGCGCTTGAACGACCACGACCTGTTCCGCATCACCGGCGACGGACAGGTGCTCCCCGTGGCCACGGACATGGGCACGATCCTCTTCGCGTCGGGCATCAACCCCGCGACCGGCGAGCTCTGGCAGCTCGGCACCGAGGCCAAGAACAAGGGCCCCAAGAGTCGCGGCGAACCCACCCTGCGCGGGGACTTCCTCTCCAACCGGGTGTCCATCGCCAGTCTCGAGCCGGATCGCGTGGTCGCGCCGGCGCGCGTCATCGAGCTGGACGACGCGGATCCGTACACGTCGGGGGTTCAGTTCGACAGGACACGCAGCGTCGGCCAGCCCTATGCCCTGAGCTTCGACTCCCGCGGCAACGCGTATGTCGCCGGCCTCCTCAGCGCCAACGTGACGCAGCTCTCGAAGAGCGGCGAGTTCGTGCGCGAATGGGACGTCGGTGCGATTCCGCGCGCGGTGTTGGTCGACCCCGCGGGTGCTTACGCGTACGTCTACAGCTGGGGCGACAACCGGGTCGAGCGTTACGAGCTCGACGCCGACCAGGCGTACCTGTCGGCCGCCCTCAGCGTCGGATTCGATCCGACGCCCGAGATGCAGAAGGCCGGTCGCAAGCTCTTCTTCGACGCGAGCTTCTCGATGCACGGCAACGTCTCGTGCGCCTCGTGCCATGTGGAGACCGAGACCGACATGCTCGCGTGGGACCTCTCCGACCTGCCGTTCGATGACAAGGGTCCGCTGGTCACGCAGACCCTGCGCGGCATCGGGGACCAGTTCCCCCTGCATTGGCGCGGCGAGCGCAAGACCCTGCGCGACTTCAACGCCGCGTTCGACGCGCTGCTCGGCGGAACCAGGCTCGACACGACCCCCGGCGGCGAGTTCGACCAGTTCGAGGCGTACGTGAAATCGCTGGAGCAACCCGCCAACCCGGGCACGCCGCCCAATCGCATGGTCGACGCCGATCACACGGGCAACGGCGGCGACGCGATTCGCGGTCAGGATGAGTTCTTCAACGCGGTGGGCGAGAACTGCGTCTCGTGTCACGCCACCCCGACCGGTACGAGCAACGAGCCGATGCTGTCCGCCAGCGAAACCGAAGGGCTCGAGCGTCGCCAGCACATGGTGGTGCCCTCGTTCAACGGACTTTGGCGCAAGGAGCAACCCACGTTGGAAACCGTGAGCTTGACCAACGGCCGCACGTCCCAGCGACCCACGAACGGCTCCGGTCTCTTGTCCGCAGGTGCGAGCCCGAACCTGCGCAACTTCCTGACCAACTTCTTCCAACTCGGCCCCCAACAGGTGCTCGATGTGGAGGCGTTCCTGCGGCAGCTGGATTCCGGACTCGCGCCCGTCGTGCATCGCGCTTGGTTGTTGAACGAAAGCAACGTCGCGGACGTCGAGGACGAGCTGCAGAACCACCTCCTGGTCGAGGCGAAGAAGGGCAACGCGGACATCGCGGTCTTCGGCACCTTGCAGTTGGACGCCGACGCCACACCCATGCGCTGGTTCTGGGACCGCGGACAGGAGCTGTTCGTTCCGGAGAACAGTTCCTTGCCGGCGCGCACGCTCACCGACTTCCTCGACGCGGCGCGCGCGAACCGCGTCGACCTCGTCTTCATGGGGCTTCCGGTCGGCAAGGCGGAGCGCATCGGCGTGGACGCGGACGGTGATGAGCTCTTCAACCAGGACGAGCGGCGCTATCACTGCGATCCGCTGCAGAGCGACACGGACGGCGACGGCCTACCGGATGGGCACGAGGTCAAGAACGGCGGCGACCCCAGCGATCCAGAGCTCCTCTCGGTCGACGACACGTTCCCCACCATCCAGGGTCTGCGCACCGTCTTCACGACGAGCAAGATCGCCAAGCTGCAGTTCCGGACAGACGAACCCTGCCGCGTCTCCGCCACCTGGAGCTCGGGTGCGCAGCTCGGCTCCGTCGACCTGCGCGACTTCGAGAAGGAGCACAGCATCCATCTCGCGGCGCTGCAGTACGGAAGGGTCTACAACGTCACGGTCAGCGCAACGGACCTGGGCGGAAACCGCGTGACCCAGGACCTGACCGCCAGGGCCGTCAGTTCCCGGCTGCCCACCTCGATCGTGCTTCGCAAAGTCAGCACCCAGGTGCAGCAGAACTCCGGCGGGACGCTGCGCTTCAGCATGACGGGTGAGGCCGGCTACAAGGTCGGGAGCCGCAAGCCCGGACTCAGCCAGCTCGACGTCGACGTCTTCGTCAACGGAGCGTTCCGCCAGAACCGGCGCGGCTCCATCTCCGGCAACGACGGGATCACGACGGTCGACATCACGCTCAACGGCTTGAGCCCCGGAGACGAGGTGCGCGTCGTCGTCCAGGGGCTCGGCGGCATGTGGAACATGCCGGAGACCCTACCGGTCAACCGCGAGCGCTCGTTGACCTACGACGGCAACGGACCGTAGGGCCCCCACCGTGTTCGCGAGCCTCGGCTCCCCGAGCGCGCCGCGTTCTCAGCAACCCGCAACGACGTCGGCACGGGATCGACCGAAACAGGCTGGCTCCCCCATCCGCCGGGGAGCCAGCCTGCGCACGTGATCTGGAATCCGAACGACGGCTCGCGAGGGTCAGCGCACGAACTTGACCTTCGGCGGGCGCGGCGTCGTCGTCGGGAGGAAACGGAACGGGAAACGGATGAACTTCGCTCCGGAGTCGGGGTGCGTGTACGTCTCCAGCCAGATGTTGATCCCATCGGCGGTGCCGTACATCTCTCCCTCGACGCGCCCGTCCGACCAGACCTTCACGGTGAGTCCGCGCGAGTACTGCTCGGGGTTGCTCGGGAAGAGGACGGGGTTCCACATCAGCATCTGCACGCTGACCTCGACCACGAGCTTCGGGATCCGCTTCGTCTTGGGATTCGAAGCCTGCGGCGTCACCGGCGGCAGCTCGAAGACGGGGAAGTTCTGCTCCGTCGCCGGATAGTAGCCCTTGATCGCCGAGACCTGGGTCTGCCACACGTGCGAAGGCGAGCCGAGCGGGTCCGCTCCCGGACCGTTCCCGACGACGAGCAGGCACTCCACCGGATCGCCCCAGTACTTGTAGACGAGGTCGTACACCGGCTCGCCGTTCTCGAGGAAGAAGAGGCGGATGAGGTCGACGCCCTCGCCTCCGTCTCCGACGTAGCTGAAGGACACCTTGCCCTCCGCATCGGTGACGCCCTGCGCGGTCTCCCCCGCGTTGGGCCCCGAGTAGATCTGGAAGTCGACCAGCTTCCCGGGCACCGGCAGCGTGTTCTGTGAAACGAATGCCGTGACCGTGTGCGTCTCGCCCCCCGAGCACGTGGCGATGAAGGGTGTCCCGACGATGCGTCGCGCGATCACGACGCCCTCGCTCCCGATGGCGCAGGGCTGGCCCGTCGCGTCGTTCGTCGCGAGCACGTCGAAGTACGCGGGGAACGCGACGTACTCGTCGTGCCAGCAGCACGTGTCGAACACGTTCGTGATGCCGAGCGCGAGCCCCGCCGCCGTCGGCGTGATCGCGTCGAACTGCGGCGGGAAGTTGTAGACGAAGAAGTCCGGTCCGAGGTAGCCGTACGGACTTCGAAGTCCCGCCTGGGACGTCCCGAAGACGGCGCCACCGCCGTTCACGAAGCGGGCGAACTCGGGCGCGCGGAAGGTCAGCGCGTCGTTCTCTTCGTCGGTCAGTCCACCCGACGGCGTCTGCGGCAGCGCGCTCGCGATCGCGATGACGGCGAAGCCGCGGAGGCCCTGACGCCGGATCGCGTCGCCGCCGTTCACGAACGTCAGCGGAATGCCGACGTTGCTCACCACCTCGGTCCAGAACTGGGTGACGTCGTCGTTCGGGTCCTTCCCGCCACCGACGACGAGGACGCCGACGCCGCCGTTCGTCACGTGCGGCAAGAGCCCGTTCGTGAGGATGTCCTCGTACGGTGTCGTGCCGCCGTGGCCTCCCAAACTGATGTTGAAGTCCTCAGCGTCGATCCCCATCAGGACCATCGGGCCCTGGGCGGTACCGACCGCGGCGAGACCGAACGACGCGAACGCGAGCAAGAGCGACCTGCGCATGATGAACTCCTCCGAATCCCTCTCCCGTGGAGCACGAGCGACGAGCGCTCACCTGTGGCCGTCCGTCACGCTGCGAGCTCCGGATCGCCCTGGATCGTATCGACGAATCACGATCCGCGGGGATCCTTTCTGAGCCGGCCCCCCACTGGAGCGCGCCGCCGAGTCGGGGCTTCGCACGCGGCGCTTCGATCGCGTGTTGTTCGCCCCCCTGGGATGCGAGCTGTTCCCTACAATGGCCGCGAGGCTCGCACACGGCTACGCTTCCCCGCGCGAGTCCGAACGCGTGCCGCGAGGCTCCCCGGGGTGGGTAGATGCTCGCCCACGAGAACGCCCCGATGTCCGACGCCTCGACCAGAACCGTACTCACGCCTTCGCGCGGACTGATCCCCCTCGACATCCGGGAGCTGGTCGCGCACCGCGAGCTCCTCTGGTTCCTCACGTGGCGCGACATCAAGGTGCGCTACAAGCAGACGCTGCTCGGCGTGCTGTGGGCGGTGCTCCAGCCGCTCGCGACGATGGTCGTCTTCACGGTCTTCTTCGGCAGGCTCGCCGGGATGCAGAGCGACGTGCAGGGTCCGTACGCGCTGTTCGCGTACACGGGGCTGCTCGTGTGGCTGTTCTTCGCGAACTCGGTCGTCAACGCGAGTCAGAGCCTGGTCGCGAACACGAACCTCGTCACGAAGGTCTACTTCCCCCGCCTCTTCGTCCCGCTCGCCGCGACGTTCGCGGCGCTGGTCGACTACGCGATCGCGCTCGTGCTCCTGTTCGCCATCATACTGTTCTACGGTGTGGCGCCGGACCTCGAGTTCCTGGCGCTGCCGCTCGTGCTCCCGGTGGCGTTCCTCGCCGCGAGCGGTGTCGGCATGCTGCTGGCCGCGCTCAACGTCGAGTATCGCGACGTGCGCCACGCGACGCCGTTCTTGATTCAGCTGTGGCTGTTTCTGACGCCGGTCATCTATCCGGTGACGCTCGTGCCCGAGAAGTGGAGCTGGCTCCTGTTCCTCAATCCGATGTCCGGCATCGTGCACGTGCACCGCGCCGTGCTCGATCCGAACACGCACGCCGACTGGGGCGCGCTCGCGATCTCGTTCGCCGTCAGCGCGGTGATCTTCCTCGTCGGTGCGTTCACCTTCAAACGAATGGAGCGGTCCTTCGCGGACGTGATCTGAGCCCGTGCCCGACGTTTCCATTCGCTGTACGGGACTCTCGAAGCGCTACACCATCGGTTCGGGTGCGCGCTACAAGACGCTGCGCGAGAGCCTCATGGGGATCGCCGGCAAGCGGCCGCCGAAGCAGACGCTCTGGGCGTTGAAGGATGTCAGCTTCGAGGTGCGCGAAGGTGCGGTGCTCGGGCTCGTCGGGCGCAACGGCGCGGGGAAGAGCACGCTGCTGAAGGTGTTGTCGCGCATCACCGAGCCGACCGAAGGCCGCGTCGAGTTCGTCGGACGCGTCGGCTCGTTGCTCGAGGTCGGGACCGGGTTCCATCCCGAACTCACGGGTCGCGAGAACGTGTACCTGAACGGTTCGATCCTCGGCATGAAGCGCCGTGAAATCGCGGAGCGCTTCGACGAGATCGTCGCCTTCGCGGAGGTCGAGGCGTTCCTCGACACACCCGTCAAGCGCTACTCGAGCGGGATGTACGTGCGCCTCGCCTTCGCCGTCGCGGCGCACCTCGAACCGGAGATCCTGCTGGTGGACGAGGTGCTCGCCGTCGGGGACGCGGCTTTCCAGAAGAAGTGCCTGGGCAAGATGGGCGAAGTGGCGCGCCACGGACGGACCGTCGTCTTCGTCAGCCACAACATGGCGGCCGTTCAGCAGTTGACGCAGACGGCGCTGTGGCTCGACGGCGGGCGCGTCGTCGAGCACGGGCCGACGCGGGACGTCGTGCAGAACTACCTCGCCTCGCTTCAAACGCGCGCCGGTACGTCGGTCGAAGTCGACGACGCGATGCGCCCCTTCTCCGAGCTCGGACGCGCCGTCGAGTTCGTGCGCGTCTCGCTCCTGGACCGCGCGACGACCCTCGTGCCCGCCGACGAGCCGATCGTCCTCGGCACGACGCTGCGCGCGCAGGAAAGCGTCGAGCGCTTCCGCATCGGCGTCACGATCACGCGCGCCGACGGCGTCGCGGTCGGCAACGTGTTCTCCGCAGACGCGCTGTCGATCGGCGCCGGCGAAACGCAGACGTTCCGCGTGCATCTGCGCGACCTGCGGCTCGCGCCCGGGCTGTACTTCTTCTCCCTCGGCGTGGGGACCGGCGACCAGCTGACCGAGCGGCGCGAGTTCGACGTCGTGCGCGACGTCTTGGCGTTCGAGATCCTGTCCGGGTCCGCCGACATCGCGGGCGAGTGGCACGCCGAATGGGGTGCGATCCGCTTCCCCACGCCGGAGGTCGAACGCGCGAGATGAAGCCGGTGCTCGCCTCGATCTCGCTCGCGGGTGGCGCGGGCGGCGCGACCAAGCGCCTGTTCCGCAGCCTGCGAGCGCTGGGCGAGAACGCGCACGTGCTCGTGGACGCCGTGACCGACGAGGAAGGCGAGGATCCCCGGATCGTCCAGGTGAAGCGCCCCGTCCTCAGTCCGTGGAACTTCGGGCACAAGGACCTGAGCGTCGTCCGTCGCTATCGCGATCGGAAGACGAGTCACTTCTCCCCCGCCATCGGCAAGTCGAAGCTCGTCGAGCACGCGCGCGCGCTCGCGCCCGACGTCCTCAACCTGCACTGGGTGCTCGGCGGCTTCTTCCACATCGAGTCGCTCATCGGATTCGATCGTCCGATCGTGTGGACGCTGCACGACCAGTGGGCGTTCACGGGTGGCTGCCACTACTCCGGAGGCTGCGAGCGTTTCCTCGACATGTGCGGCGCCTGCCCGATCCTCGGCAGCGACGCTGCGCACGACCTGTCGCGCGACGTCCTGACGCGCAAGCTCGACGCGTGGCGCGGACTCGACGCGACCGTGGTCGCGCCGTCGCGCTGGTTGGCCGACCAGGCGCGCGCGAGCTCGGTCTTTCGCGACCGCCGCGTCGAGGTCATTCCCTACTCGATCGACCTCGACACGTTCCGGCCGCCCGAGGCGGACGAGCGCGCACGCACGCGCGCGGAGCTCGGGCTTTCCGTCGACCAGGTCTGCGTCCTCTTCGGTGCGTGGGACGGGGCGCCGCGCAAGGGCATCGCGATCCTGGCGGAAGCGCTACGGGCGCTCGGCGTGCGGCGCACCGATGTGGTCGGCGTGCGCTTCGGTTCGGGCGGCGCGGATGACTTCGGCATTCCGGTCAAGCACCTCGGATCCATCGCCGACCCCGCGCGCCTGGCGCGCATCTACGGCGCCGCCGACGTGTTCGTGCTTCCGTCGCTCGAGGACAACCTGCCGACGACCGTGATCGAGGCTTCCGGGTGCGGCGCGCCGTCGGTCGGCTTCCGGATCGGTGGAGTGCCGGATCTGATCGCGAACGGGGAGACGGGCCTCGTGCTCGACGAGGTCGGCGATTCGGGCGCGCTCGCGGCCGCGATCGAGACGCTCGTGAACGACCGCGACGTGCGCGAGCGATTCGGCCGCGCCGCGCGCCGCAAGGCCGCGCGCGACTACGCGTTCCCGATCGAAGCCGAGCGCTATCGCGCGCTGTTCGCGGAGCTGGCTCAGGGGAGAGGATGACCAGGGTCGCGTCGTTCGACGTCTTCGACACGGTGCTCGCGCGCCGGGTGGTCACGCCCGAAGCCGTCTTTCACCTGCTCGCCAACCGGCTGGGGCGCGACGCCGCGGAGTTCGTTGGCGCGCGCAAGGCAGCGGAGCTGCACGCGTGGCAGACCGCCAAGGCGGCGGGCGGCGAGGTGCGGCTCGAGGACATCCATGCGCAGCTCGGTGATCCCGAGCGAACGATGAACGCCGAGCTGGCGCTCGAGCGCGAGTTGCTGACGCGGCTTCCGGGCGCGCAGGAGCGCACGCGCGCGGCGCGCGGGAACGGCGCGCGCGTGGCCTTCGTCTCGGACACACCGCTGCCCGTCGCGTTCGTGCGCGAAGTGCTGCGCGAGCAAGGCGTGCTCGAGGAGCAAGACCTCGTCCTCGTGTCGAGCGACTGCCAGGTGAACAAGGCGGACGGCGAGATCTACCGGCAGCTGTGCGCGCTCGCGAACGTGCGCGCGACGGACGTCGTGCACGAGGGCGACAACCTCGCCCTCGATGTCGAGGCGGCGCGCGGCGCGGGCTGCAACGCGCGCCTGTTCGAAGACGCCCATCGGAATCGGTACGAGGAGGCGCTCGATCAAGGCCCCTCGCTCGCTCGAGCATTTGCCGGCGCGTCGCGCTTGGCGCGGCTGTCGACCCCGGCGACCGGCAATCGCGAACGCGCGCTGCGCGACGTCACAACGGGCGTCGTCGCGCCGCTCCTCGCCGGCTACGTGTTGTGGGTGCTGCAACGGGCGCGCGACGATCGGCTCCGAACGCTCTGGTTCCTGGGTCGCGATGGCCAGGTGCTGCTCGACATCGCGCGCACCCTCGCGCCCCGGATCGGCATCGACGAAGACACGCTCCGCTTGCGCTATCTGCACGCGAGCCGCCAGGCCTGGAACCTTCCGGCCTTCGCGGCGGGCGCGCACGGCGAGCTGAACTGGATCTGGGACCGAACGGACGACCTGACGCCGCGGAAGCTCTTCGCGCGCGTCGGTCTGACCGCCGAGGAGATCGGACCCGAGCTGCGTTCGCACGGCTACGGTGACGAGGCGTGGGATCGCGCGCTGACCCCGAACGATCTGCGCGACCTGCGGCCGCTGGTGGCGACGACCGGCGTCCGCGCGCGAGTCGAGCTCGCGGCGAGCGCGCGCCTGGCGCTGTTCCAGAGACACCTCGACGAGGTCGGCTTGCTCGCGGACGAGGCGAGCGGAGTCGTCGAGCTGACCGGGCACGGGAATCTGCAGGAGTCGCTCGCCGCCGTGGTGCGCGCGACGGGCTCGAGCTCCGAGCCCATCGGGTTCTATCTCGCGTTGCTGAACGACGGACGCGAGCGCGCGATGACGACGCCGCGCGCCTGGCACGAGAGCGACGGCGTCGGAACCGGCTTGCTCGGCATGGGCGGAACCGCAGTCGTCGCGATCGAGGCCTTCGCGGCTGCCGACCATGGCACGCTCGTCGAGTACGCGGAGCAAGACGGACGCGTCGTGCCCGTGCTCGCCGCCGAGCGCAACGCGGCCGTGATCGAGTGGGGCCTGCCGTTCGCGCGGCGTTGCGTCGCGTCGTTCTGTCGCGAGCTCATTCTCGCCGCGGACGCGGTCGATGCGCGGGACGACGTGCGCGAGGCCACCGCGACGGCGCTGCGCGCGTTCTGGGACGCGCCGACCGAGGCCGAAGCACGGGCCTGGGGCGCGTTCCCCTGGGAGGACGGCTTCGGACGCGAGACGCGCCACCTCGAGCTCGCGCGCGGCCGGGATTGGTCGGCGGTCCTCGGTGCGCTCTGGCGCGGCGAGCTCGCGGGACACCGCGCGGCGTGGGCGGGCGGCGAGCGCGAGCTCACCTCGCCCGCCGTTCGACGCTGCGTGGAGCTGGCAGTGCGCGCGCGCTCGAGCGTGCGCCGCGTGGTGCGCGGGTGACCTCGCCTGATCGCTGTCGCCGCGCGACGGTCGGGTGTAGTGTCCGGACCCTCGCCGCCGGACGCGGACCGCGTGCCGGCATTCGAACATGAACCAGGACAAGCATCCCGATACCGCCCGGCACTCGGTGAAAACCGTCGCGGCCTGTGGGTGGACGCTCGTCGCGCTGGGGCTCGTCGCGAACGAGTGGTTGCTCGCGGCGCTGTTCAGTCCCGACGGCGAACTGTCCGCCGCGAACCGCACGCGCATCGCCGTGTTCGACGGTGCCTGTCTCGTGCTGGGCCTCGCGATCCTGTGCTACCGCCGCCGGCTCGCCGACGCGGGCGTTCGTCCAGCGCTGTGGTCGCTGGCCAAGCGCGTCGGCGTGGCCTACCTCGCGGCGGCCGTCGCGTTCTTCTCGGTCCTCCTCGCGCTGTTCGCTCTCAACCTGGCGATGCCGTACGTCTGGGACCTCGCGCAGACCGAAGACGCGATCCGCAGCGAGGCGCGCTGGCGCGAGATGGGCGAGACGCGGCACCTCGTCTATCCGGATCTCTCGAACGAGGAGGAGGCGCAACTGCTCGCCGAGACCTGGCTCGCTCCCTACCGCTACGAGGCGTGGGTCGGCTTTCGCGAGCGACCGCGCAGCGGACGGTTCGTCAACGTGAGTGACGAGGGCTTCCGCCACTCCGCGACAACGGACCGCACGCTCGACGTCGCGGGACTGCGCATCTTCGTCTTCGGCGGATCGACGACGTTCGGTTACGGCGTGGACGATGCGTCCACGATTCCCACGTTTCTCCAGGCACAGCTCGAGGAGCGTTATCCCGGCGTCGCGCTCGAGGTTTTCAACTTCGGGCGCAGCTTCTACTACATCGGGCAGGAGACGGTGCTCCTGTTCGACCTCGTTCGGCGCGGCGAGATCCCGGACGTCGTGGTCTTCATCGACGGCGTGAACGAAGGCCAGGTGCTACCCTTCTACACCGAGGAGATGGAGCGGCTCTTCGAGACGTACGCGGCGCGCGACGACCAGGCGTTGCTGAACGAGGTCATGGAGCGCATTCCGGTCACGCGCTTCCTGCGCAACGGCAAGCGCAACGTCGACTACGCCGCCGACAACTTCACGCGCATGGCGACCATGCTCGACCCGGAGCAGGTGCGGGACGCCTACGTCCGCGATCGCGAGCTGATTCGGTTGCTGGCCGACCACCACGGCTTCGCGGCGTACTTCGCGCTCCAACCGATGCCCGGTTATCGCAACGACTTCCTCCATCACCCGCTCCAGTCCGAGCGCTACATCGACTCGTACGAACACACGCGTCGCAAGCTCGAGCTGCTCGAGGAGGTGATGGACGCGGACGACTCCTTCTCGATGACGCACCTGCTCGAGGGGTTCGAGGGGTACGCGTTCGTGGATCAATTCCACTACACACCGGCCGTGTGCGAGCGCATCGCGGCGTTCCTCGCCGAGCGCATCGACCTCGCGCATTGACGCGCACGAAGTCCGCTCCAAGATGGACGCCGCGATGAGCACAGGAACGGAGAGAACAGCGCTGCTGGACGCGGTCGAGGACTTCGTCGTCGCCGCGCCCGCCGCCCGCCAAGCGGCGTTCGCGGCCGCGCTGAAGCGACTGTCGTCAGAGCTCGACGCGCGACCGACGGAGGGCGTCGAGGCCATCCGCCGCGCGATCCGACGCCTGGCCGACCCCGCGCTCGACTACAACGACGCGCAGAAGCTGCTGCGACTCCACCGACGCTCGATCGCGGCGTGCGCGCGGGATGCAGCGGACGCTCCCCTGCGGTTCGCCATCCTCGGCAACGTCACCACGACTCCGCTCGCCGGCTTCGTCGAGCTGTTCCTCTTCGCCGGCGGCATCGAGGCCGAGTTCGTCGAGACCGAGTACGGCGCGATGGATCAGCAGATCCTCGATCCCGCTTCCGCGCTGCGCGCCGCGCGGCCGAGCTTCGTGTGGCTCGCGTGCGACCGCCGCGAGCTGACCCACGTGCCCGACGCGCGCGACGACGAGGCCGCGGCGGCGCGCGCTGTCGACGATGAGCTCTTCGTGTGGGTGGCGCGCTGGAAGACGCTGCACGACGCGCTCGGCTGCCAGATCGTCCAGAACGATTTCACTCCCCCCCCGTGGAGAACGCTCGGCAATCACGAGCTGCGACAACCGGGCTCGCCCGCGCGCTTTGTTCGGGAGCTTAACCGCGCGCTGCGCGCGAACGCGCCCGAGTACGTGACGATCCACGATGTCGAGTGGCTGGCAAACCGCGCCGGACACGAGCGCTGGGAGGCGGGTCGCTACTACCACCTCGCGAAGCTGCCGTGCATGCCGGACGCGCTGGTCGACTACGCGCACAGCGCGGCCTCGCTGATCGCCGCCCATCGCGGGAAGGCGAAGAAGTGCCTCGTCCTGGATCTCGACGGAACGCTCTGGGGCGGAATCGTCGCGGAGGAAGGGCTGGGTGGCATTCGCCTCGGACAAGGCGACGCCGACTCCGAGGCGTTCTCCGCGTTCCAACGCTACGTCCTCGCGCTGCGCGAGCGCGGCGTGATCCTGGCCGTGTGCAGCGCGAACGACGACGCCGTTGCGCGCGCCCCGTTCCAGGAGCATCCCGAGACCGTGCTCCACATGGACGACTTCGCGTGCTTCGTCGCGAACTGGAACGACAAGGCGACCAACGTGCGCGCGATCGCCGAGCAACTCGACATCGGGCTCGATGCGATGGTGTTCCTCGACGATACGCCCGCCGAGCGGTCGCTCGTTCGTCGGTGCGTGCCGGACGTGGTGGTGCCGGAGATCGACGGCGACCCGCTCGGTTCGATCGCGATCCTCGAGCGGAACCGCTTCTTCCAGGTCGTCTCGTTGGCACCGGAGGACGGCCGCCGCACCGAGATGTACCGGGCCAACGCCGAGCGTGTGCAGGCGCGTCAGGTCGCGCCGAGCCTCGACGCGTTCCTGAAGTCCCTCGACATGGTCGCGTGCATCGCGCCGATCGGAGAGGGCAACCTGCAGCGGGCCGCGCAGCTGATCAACAAGTCGAACCAGTTCAACCTCACGGGTCGACGCAGGTCGGCCGCGGAGCTTCGTGCGGCCGCGGACGAGGACGGGTGGCTCACGCTCACGATGAGCCTGACCGACCGCTTCGGCGACAACGGCTTGATCAGCGCGCTCCTGGCGCGCGCCGACGAGCGCGTCCTGACGATCGACACCTGGGTGATGAGTTGTCGCGTGTTGCGCCGCGGCGCGGAGGAACAGCTGATGAACCACCTGATCGAACGCGCACGCGCCGCGGACTTCGAGGTCCTGCGCGGCGAGTACGTACCGAGCGAGAAGAACGGGATGGTCGCCGAGCTGTACCCGAAGCTCGGGTTCGCCTCGATGTCCGCGCCGACCGACGGCGTCCAGCTGTTCGAGCTCGGGCTCGACGAAGGCTGGACACCGCGCCCGACCCGAGTTCGAGAGGTGAACGCATGAGGGACGTTCTGAACGAAGTGCAGGCCGTCTTCCGCGACGTGTTCGGAGACGACGAGCTCGTGATCGGTCGAGCGACGTCCGCGGACGATCTCGACGATTGGAACTCCATCGCGAACATCGGCCTGTTCGTGGCCATCGAGCGCGCGTTCGGCGTCAAGCTCGCGACGGCCGAGATGGCGCAGCTGACGCGCGAGCGGCAGACGGTGGGCGATCTGGTGGATCTGCTCGAGAGGAAGCTCGCGGCATCGGGCTAGCCAGGATCATTCATGACGCTTCACCGAGATCGACGCGGCTACGCGCCATATCAGCACTTCCCTCCCTCACCGGGTTCGACGACCCGTCCAGGTCGCCTGCACGCGCTTCGGTCGCGAAGCGCTGATCTGGCGCGCGTCTGCGTGGATCTCGGCCAAGCCTCATGAAGAACCCGGGCTAGCGGGATCCAGTGTCGCTGCTCTCCGCCAAATTCCTCGCGCTCGCGTTCCTGTCCGCGATCGTCCTCTCCGCGTCGCGCGGCCGGATCGCGACGCTCTTCTTCCTCGGCGTGAACGTCGTGTTCGCCTGGAGCTATCTCCAGGATCCGGTGGGCTTGGGGTCGACGCTCGGGTTGTGCGTGGCGGGCTTCTTCTTCGCGCGCTGGACCGCGCGCCTACGCAGCGCGCGGGCAACGGCGTGCGCGGTGTCCACGCTCGTGATCGCGTTCGTCGTGCTGCGCGGCTACGACATCGTGCGCGTGTTCCTGCCGGACGTCGAGCTGCTCGATCGCCTGTCGACGGTGGGACTGAGCTTCCTTTTCTTCAAGATCGTGCACGTCGTCGTCGACAGCGCCGGCGGGACGATCGAGTCGCTTCGGTTCCACTCCTATCTGAACTACTGCCTCAACTTCACGACGTTCCTGATGGGCCCGATCCAGCGCTATCAGGACTTCACGGATCAATGGGAGCGCAAGCAGCGCGCGCTCGCGCCCACCTTCGAGGCGCATCTCGGCGCGGTGAACCGCGTGCTGCGCGGGCTGGTCAAGAAGTTCGTTCTGGCAGAGGCCCTCGCGCCTTACGCGCTCCACTCACGCGTCGCATCGGGGCCGGATGGCGTCGCGTTCGACGTCGGCTCGTCCGGAGAGCTCGTCGTCGCGACGTACCTCTTCTACTTCTTCCTCTACTTCGACTTCTCGGGCTACTGCGACGTCGTCATCGGCTTCGGATCGCTGATGGGGATCAAGCCGCCGGAGAACTTCCGCACGCCGTTCCTGTCGCGCAACGTGTCGGATTATTGGAAGCGCGTGCACGGCTCGCTGACGAGTTGGCTCACCGACTACGTCTTCAACCCGTTGTCGATGGCCGCCATGCGTTCGCGACTGCTCGCGTCGAGGCGAACGCTGGTCATTCCGATCGCGCTGATGGGAACGATGTTCGTCAGCGGAGTCTGGCACGGGACGTCCCTCGCCTTCCTCTGCTTCGGCCTCATCCACGGCGTCATGCTGATCGCGCATCACGTGTACCGCGAATTCCTGTCGGCGCGCATGGGGCGCAAGCGTTTCGCGGCCTTCTCGTCGCAGCCGCTCGTTCACGCGTGCGCGGTCCTCGTGACGTTCCAGGTCACGTCGTTCGCCTACGTGTTCTTCGTCCTCGAGATCGAGGAGATCGGCCCCTTCGTCACGACGTTGCTGTCGCTCGGATCATGAAGCGCCCCCTCCGCATTCTGCTCCAGCTCCTCTACACGCTGCTCTTGACGAGCGTGCTCGTGACCTTCGCCGCGTCCACGTTGGACTTCGTGTACCGTGCCTTCTGAAGTCCACGATACGAAGCGCGAGCGCACACGCGGCGTCGCGCGCGTGCTCGGAGCCGGCGCCTGCGCGCTCGTCGCGTTCGTCGTCGCGCATGTCGGGCTGCACTCGCTCGCGCTCCACTTCGAACGTGGCGGCGCCTCGCTGTGGTGGCAGGAGCAACACCTGCGCCTGTTCATGCGCTCGAACTACGCGCCGGGCGACCGGCCGCGGCTGCTCTTCACGGGATCGTCGGAGGCGCGCGAGGGTTTCGATGGCGAGACGTTCGCCGCGCGCTTCCCGGAGTGGAGGACCGATCAGAACGCGTGGATCTGGGCGACGCTCCCCGAGCTCGTCCTCGGCCTCGAGTACTTGGAACGAGCCTATGGCGACGACGCGCTCCCCGAGGCCCTGGTCGTCGGGATCACTCCGCGCTACGTCGCCGACCTGCGGGAGTCACCCTCACCGTTCTACTCGGCGATCAACCGCTACAGCCCGCGCTTCCGGGTCGAGTTCGACGACGCGGCGCGCCAGTCCGGACCGCACCTGGTCGAGCGGCCGTGGCGCGAGGCGCTGCGCGCGCGCATCAACTGGTTCAAGCACCAGGGCAATCGGTATCGCGGAGCGTGGAAGGGCGTGCTGCGCGCGGGGCTCGTCTCTGTCGCGCCCGATCGAGCCGAGAGCGCTCGGCTTCGCACGCGTCTCGTTCCCCAGGCCTTCCATCAACTGAGCAACTGGCCTCCGGAGTTGACGCGCCAGGTCTTCCTCGAGCCGGACGCGGTGGACGCGCGCTACTCGAGCTTCGCCGAACATGTTCGCAACATGCGCGCGTGGAACCCGGACGACGACGCCGACGCGATTCGCGCCGCCTTCGCCGCCGTGCTCGAGATCGCCGAACGGCACGGGATCCGCCTGTTCTTCGTGAGCCTGCCGGAGGTCTCGTGGAGCCGTGACGGCTTCGGCGAGGAGCGGTATGCGCGCTATCTCCGCGTCCTGTCGGAGTCCGTCGGCGAAGCGCCGCTGCTCGATCTGCGCGACCTGCTCCGCGACGACGAGTTCCACGACCACCAGCACGCGAACCGCGCCGGTGCGTTGCGCCTGACTGCACGAGTGTCCGACTGGCTCGCGCCGCAGCTGAAGCAGTGAGCCCGCGCGGGCACGGTGTCAGCGATCCTCGCAGTACGCGCGGAACGCCGCCTCCAGGTCCTCGAGCGACGCTCCGTAGATCTCGTCGAAGACCGCGCGGATCTTCTCGATGTCGTTGCGCGGCACGCGCCCCATCGTCTCGAGGAACGGCACGAACTTGCCCTTCCCCCACTTGCCCTCGCGCAGGAACTCGATGAAGAGCGCCGCCTGCTTGTAGAGGTCGCCCGCTTCGCTACCGCCCTCGGGTCGGTCCTCGTTGGAGGACCAGAGCAGGCTCTGAATCTGGAAGAACTGCTCGAGCGGCATGTGCTTGCCGGACTCGACCTGCTTGGCGGCCACGTTGCGATCGTTCGCGCTGCTCTCGACGTACTCGGCCACACCCTCCTGGAACCACGACCCGCCGCCGCTCAGCCGCAGGCGGTTGCCGAAGACCTGGTGCACTTGCTCGTGGATGTGCACCGGGTCCTTCGGCGCCTCGTACCAGGTGGCGTAGTAGTCGCGCCACGCGTGGCCCTTCGAGCGATTCGCGGCGTCACGGCTCGCGCCCGTGACCTTGACGTGGAAGGCGTTGTACTCGTCGCGCGTGCGGAACAGGAAGACCGGCATGAGGCGCCTGCCTTCGACCGCCTCGAACGGGAACACCTTGCGGATCTCCGCCAGGTTCTCCTCCATCTTCCTCGCGAACAGCTTCCCGCCGGACGCGCTCGTGAGGATGACGTAGTTCTTGGTTCGAACGACCGCCTTCTTCAGCCAGGCGCTCTTCGTGAGGTTGCGCTGAAAGTCGGCGTGCAAGTCGTCGGGAGCGTCGCGCAGCCAGCGTGCCTCGAGCTCGGCCAACGTCCATTCGGGATCGCGCTCGGCACCCTCGTACTCGATGCCGTGCTCGAAGAAGTCGAGCAGCGGCTGGCGATCCTCCGCGCTGAGCTCGCCGCCGATACGGACGTACAGCGCGTATCCGAACTCCTCGACGAGCCCCCCCGCGACGAACTGTTCGACCGCGTTGCCCGCCTCGTCGTGCCCACGACCGCTGACGACCGAGAGGATCGGCGCGAAGCCGTACGCGCCGGTGTGGAACCACGCCGCGTCGACATCGAAGTCGCCCGAGCCGCGGTAGTAGTCGACGATCTGGCCCGAGACATCGCCCGCCTCGCGGAACGAGAACTCGGCGGCGCCGAGGGCGATCAGGTCCATTCGGAACGAAGCCCCCGCATAGGCCCCGGTCCACGTGCACCGCGTCTGCTCGCCGTCCGGACGGCGAAGCTGCTGCACGCCCTCGACCTCGGGAAGCGTCAGCGTGAGACCGAGCCCCGGGAATTCGTCGCCTTGGGCCTGCGCGACACCCGCGAGGGCAATGATCGCGCCCGCGCACCTCCATCCGATTGCATTCATCCTTCGACTCCTGGCCACTTCCCGATCCACGAACCGTGCAGAGTACGGTGTCAGGACCGAATCCGCCGCCACTTCGCGCCTCCGCGATCGAGCGAGCGCGACATCGAGGGCCGAGCGGCGGTGGATTGCGCACGGGCACCGTGCCGCCCGGATGTGTGGGTAGCGTAGGAATCGGTAACGGCCATCGCGTCGGGGCGCTCAGTGTTAGATGCAAGGGCTACTACTACCTCTGCTCTGTGCTTGCGCGACGGCTGAGGGACCTCCGGACCGCGATCAGGGCACGGATCGCGAGGGGCGGATGCGCGACGTGGTCGAGGTGCTCGCGTCGGACGGGTTCGAGGGCCGTGGCGCGGGCTACGAAGGCGAGGTGCGCGCGGCGCTCTGGATCGAGGAGCGCTTCCGCGACCTCGGCTTGCTCCCCGGGATGGAGGCGTCCTATCGACAACCGTTCTCGTTCCTGCCGACACGACCCCCCGCGCCGGGCGCGGTGTATCGCTCGCAAAACCTGATCGGCCTCGTCCCCGGTCGCGATGCGCAGCTCGCGGGCGAGTACGTCATCGTCTCCGCTCACTTCGACGGCCAGGGACGCGTCGGGCAAGCCGAACCCGGGCGCCACGCGGCCCTCGACGGCTCGCGCGATGACGGGATCTGGAACAGCGCGAACGACAACGCGACCGGCGTCGCGGCTCTGCTCGAGGTCGCGCGGGAGGTCGTCGCCGATCCGCCGCGTCGATCGACGCTCTTCATCGCGTTCGGTGCGGAGGAACATGCGTGTCCCGGTTCGACGCACTTCGTCACGGAGCCACCGATTCCGCTCGACTCGATCCACGCGGTGATCAATCTCGAACAGCTCGGTGGTTGGCCGGGCGAGCCGGCGATCGTCTCGACGACCTCGACGAGCCCATCGTGGAGCGGCGTGCTGGACGTCGTCGGCTTCACGACGGGAGTCTCCCTGCGCCCATCCGTTCCCCGCATCGTTGCCGACGCGGACCACTGGCCCTTCGCCGCGGCAGGTGTTCCGGCGGTGACCTACGGACTGCGCGACACCGACACGACACACCGCGCCACCGACGAGTTCTCAACCGTTTCGTTCGCCGATCTCACGGCACGCACAGAGGTCCTCTTCGAGCTGGTTCGCGCGGTCGCTGAATGGGACGAGCGCTTTCCGTTCACCGGAGACCTGACGCGTGTGACCGGACTCAACACGGTGCAAACCACGCCGCTCGAGCGCCTGATCGCGGGGGTCGAAGACCCGTCGTGCGGGGCCTTTCTCGTGGCCACGGTCATCCCGGGAACGATGGCGGAGCGCCTCGACTTCCGCGTCGGCGATCTCGTGACCCACATCGACGGAGTCCCGCTCGCGGCGAACGACTGGGGCATCGGACTGCAGTATCGCGCGCTGGACGCCGAGGCCGGCGCGCGACTGGAGTGCACCCTCCTTCGCGACGGTCAGCGTCTGAGCAAGGTCTTGCTCGTCGGGCGGGGCACCGACGAGCCGTCCGATCGATCTCGCTAGCAGCGCTCCGCGACGCGCGCCTTCGCTCGCTCCAACTCTCGACTTCGATGGGACCGCCATGCGCGGAACGATGAATGACTACGAATGACACGTGGCTCCGAACTTCGCTGCGCCGGCTCCGTGCCGCGCGGCGCATCTTCGTGATCGGGAACGGAGGGGGCGGGAAGACGACCCTGAGCCGGCGCATCGGAGCGGCGCTCCGCCTGCCCGTCGTACACGTCGACTCGGTGCAGTTCCTGCCGGGTTGGAAGCGGCGCGGTGAGGCCGAGTGTGATGCACACCTCCAACGCGTGGCGGAGTCCGACGCGTGGGTGATCGACGGCTTCGGCAGTCGCGCGAGCATCTCGCGTCGCGCGCACGCCGCCGACCTCGTCGTGTTCGCGGACCTTCCGCTGTGGCAGCACTACGCGTGGGCGGCCCGCCGCCAGCTGCGCGCGCGCACCGCGCCACGGGCGGAGCTCCCCGACGACTGTCCCGAGGACTCCGCGGCGCACACGTGGTGGCTCGCGCGGACGCTCTGGCGCGTGCACCGAACGTTTCGTCCGTGGTTTCTCGGCGTCCTCGCCCAGCTGCCCGAGGAGCGCGTGCTTCGCGTTCGCTCGGGACGTCGCATGATGAAGCTCGTTCGAGCGCTGAGCGCCTCGCTCCTGCTCTGCACGCAGATGGCGGTGCTCGGCAATGCCCAAGTGGAGGCCGATGGTGCGACGACTGCGCACTGGTCCGCGTGTTCCGACGCGATCGAGTGGTTCGCGCGCGCCGACACGCCCGACACCGAGGCCGAGCTCATGCAGCTCGTCATGGGCGGTGGACTCGTCGCGCACAGCGAGGCGTGGATCGAGCATGCGATGGCGAGCGTCCCGCCGGTGTCCGCGTGGCTCGAGCAGGCGCGCGCGACGCGGCGGCCGGTGCTCTGGTGGGTGACCGCGGTCGAGGGCCAGCACATGATCCTCCCCCACCTGCTCGATCGCTACCTCGACATCGGCGTCTTCGCGGCCCCCGAGCTCGCCGCGCTCGTCGAGCGCCGCTTCGTCGCGGTGAAGTGCCCCGCCGGCGGGACGCTCGCCGCGCGCTTCGGTCTGACGACGCCCGCCTTTCTCCAGCCCGGATTGCTGGTGCTCTCCGCCGACGGCGAAGTCCTCGCCAAGCTCGATCGCTGCGCCGTCTTCCAACCCGAACCGTACGCCGCGTTCTTGCGCGACGTTCTGGCGGGACTCGACGACGCGTCCCACAGCGACGCGTTCGAGCGCGCGCGCGCCGCGTGGACCGAACGAGCCGGCCAGGGCGACGCCATCGCGTTCGCGCGCGAGGCGATGCTCGATGGCGACCTCGCGACCGCCGAGGTCGCGCTCCGCCGCGTGCTCGAGTCGAGCCCGAACGATCCGGAAGCCACGTTCGGCTTGGCGCGGCTCGCGGTCGTGCGCCAGCACGAGGACGAGGCGACACGCCTGCTCGACTCGCTCGACCTCGAGCACGCAGCGCCGGACAGGATTCAAGCGGTCTCGCTCGAGCGCGGAAAGATCGCGCAGGGGCTCGGTCGAATCGACGCGGCCGCGGAGCACTTCGAGCGCGCGCGATCCGCCGGCGGAGCCCACACCACGGAAGCCGGCTACCGTCTCGGCGCGACGCTCTACGCGACGCGCCGCGAGAACGAAGCGGTCGCCGCGTGGAGGCGCGCGGTCGAGTCCGATCCCGCGTCCATCTGGTCCGCGCGCTCCGCAGCGTACGTCGCGATCGGAACGGACGGGCTCCGCGGCGAGGGGCCGCTCACGCGTGGCATGGAGTCGTTGGCCTGGTCGGAACCGCTCTCCGCGCGCGACGGGTCGCGCTGGCGCCGCGACGCGGACGACGTCGACGATCTCGTCGCACGCGCGGTCGCGTTCCTGCTCACGCAACAGCGCTCGAGCGGTGCGTGGCTCGGGTCGCGTTGGGCGGGAGGAGGAGAGGCGGCGCCGGACGACGCCGTCGGAGAGGGCCCCGGGCTCTTCTCCAACATCCACACCGCGATCTCGGCGCTGACCTGCGCGGCATTGCTCGAGTGCAACGGGCGCGTCGGCGTCTCGAGCGAGGCCGTCGCGCGCGCGCTCGCGGACGGGGAGCGCTACCTGCTGCGGGACGACCTCGTCGTCCGCGGCGACACGACGGCGTGGGTGTACGCCGACGGGTTTCGGCTGCTCTACTTCGCACGCCGTTACCCCGATCCCGACGCACGTCCTGCGGCGGTGCGGGACGGCATGCAGAGTTGGATCGACGAGCTCCTGATGCAGCAGGACGAAACGGGTGGCTCGTTCCGCCACTTCAGCTACACGTCGACCTTCGTGACCGCGATGGTCTTGCTCGGACTCGACGAGGCGCGCGCCGCGGGCTTCGACGTACCGGACTTCGTCTACGAACGCTGCGCGGACGTTCTCGAGGGTGCGCGCGACGGCGAGCGCGGCCTGTTCGGGTACCTGCTCGACGCGCCCGGAGTGAATCGGTCGCCCGCCGGCGCCGCCTGTCGCCAACCGCTGTGCGTTCTCGCCCTCCTGCGCTGCGGCCGCACCGATCAGGCGGACGTGGTCGCGGCATTGGAGACGTTCTGCGCGAACTACGACGCGTTCGTAGAGCCGCCGCGCAAGTCGAACTTCCACATGACGACGGTCGGTGGCTCGGCGGGGTACTTCTTCTTCCACGACTTCCTCGCCGCGTCGATGGCGCTCGCCGATTGCGGCGACCGGCGCAAGGAGTTCGCGGCTCGGTTGAAGCAGTTCCTGCTCGAGCTGCCAGAGGTCGACGGGACGTTCCTCGACTCGGGCTTCAGCTACGGGAAGAGCTACTCGACCGCGGCGGCGCTGCTCTCGCTGGTCGAGATCGAGCGGTGAGGCTTCGCGCCGCGGTCGCGCTCGTCCTCCTCGCGTGCCCCGGAGAGACCGCGGCGCAGGACGCCGGAGACGAGCGTGTTTCGTTCCTGCGCTCCGACCGGAATCCGTTGCACGCCGTGGGCGAAGCGTTCGGGGCCGGCAACTACTTGGCGCCGCTCCAGGTCCTCCACGCGCTCGATCCGTTCGACGACCCGCTCCTGGATTCGCTGCGCGGGCAAGTGCACGCGCAGTGGCTCTCGTACGTCGGAGACTTCGTCGGCGCGGAGGCTGCTTTCGGCGAGCCCAGCCCCGAGCGAACGCGCGTCGATCACCGCGCGTTGGCGACGTTGCTCGACGATACGACGCCGGTGGACGCGCGGGCCGCGGTGCGCGCGCTCGCTGCCGATCGTCGCTTCGTGCTCGTCAACGAGGCGCACCACGTGCCGGCGACGCGGATGCTCACGACCGCGCTGCTCCGCGAACTCCGGGAGGACGGCTTTCGCTACCTGGCGTTGGAGGCGCTGCGCGCGGACGACGTCGCCCGGATTCGGGCGGCGGGTCGTCCTGTCCAAGTGCGACGCGGCTACCTCGCCGACCCGGTCCTCGCCGACCTCATACGGCTCGCCCTCGAGCTCGGGTACACGCTGATCGCCTACGAGGACGAGGCGCCTTGCGAAGCACGGTCGAACGATCCGATCTTCTGCGTGAACCGGCGCGAGCGCGCGCAGGCGTCGAACCTGATGCTCGCCGTCGAACACGATCCGGGCGCGCGCGTTCTCGTGCACTGCGGCTACGACCACGTGAACGAGCGCACGGAAGGCGGGTGGACGCACATGGCCGAATGGCTGCGCGAGCTGACCGGCGAAGATCCGCTGACCGTCGATCAGACGCGCATGCGCGGGCGCTTCGACGCGAGCGTCGAGAACCCGTACTACGCCGCGGTCGCGGATCGCTTGGGCGTGCCGACGGTGTTCGAGCTCGACGGCGCGCGTCCGTGGGTCGAGCCCGAGCGAATCGGCGTCCACGACGTGACGGTATTCCTCCCGCGACCCGATCTCGCGGCCTCGCGCGCGCAGTCTCTCGGTTGGTTCGGGCTCCGACGCCCGACGGCGATCGTTCCGTGCGCGCTGCGTTCCGCGACGCTGATCCAGGCCTTCGCATCCGTCGCCGGCGACCTGTCGGAGGAGGTTCCGGTCGATCAGTTCATCCTTGCCGGCGACGAGGATTGGGTGCTCTGGCTCAGGCCGGGGGCGTACGTGCTGCGCGCGCTCGACGCGGCCGGGCGAGCCGTCCCGGGCTGGAACCCAGCGCTCGTCGTTCCCGGGTGAAGCCTGCTAGCCCGGGTCATTCATGAGGATGTGCGGCAGTAGCTGCAGCTCGGTTCCTGCCGGTGCTTTGCGGGCGTTGGCCCCGGAGGCGACCGTGTCAGGTCGTCGAGGACGCCGACGTTCGCAAAGTGCCGGCAGGGGCCGAGAGACCGGCGTAGCCGGTCGATTGCAGCTCTTGGCGTGCATCCTCATGAGTGATCCGGGTTAGGACGAAGCCGGCTCGACGATCAGCTTGCGCACGGTCCGCACCTCGTTCTCGATGCGTAGGCCGACCGTCGCGAGCGCATCGTCGATCGACTTGCGCGAACCCGGGGTCCAACGCAGCGACATGTCGAAGCGTCCCTCGAGTCCCGTATCGTTCTGGACCGACGCGCGCCCGACCATTCCGCTCAACATCATCGCGAACTGATCCATCGACACGCCGACGACGACGGCCCCGTTGCCGCCGACTCGAGACTGTCCGGCCGTCGCCGTCGATGTCGCCGGGAGCGGCCCCGATCCGGTCTGCCGCAGCATGAGCACATTGCCCTCCACGTTCTCCCAGCGCGTTTGGAGGTCGAAGACCGAGGTGAGCGTTGCGCGCAGCAGGCTTCGTGCGAGCTGGTCGTCCCCGCGCGGCGCGAAGACCGACACCTTGTAGAGTTCTTCGCGTTCGGGCGCGTTCCAGACGAGGTTGTGGCTCTCGACTTCGAACGCGATCTGGAAGAGCGTCTGCGGAAAGAGGCCGTCGCCGACGATGTGTCCCGAGCCGGGCGCGGAGGTGTGCGCGCCGGACTCGGACTCGGAGCGCTTGAGCACGACCTGCGCGAACGCTGGAGTCAGGTCGCCCGCTCCGACGCGATCCCACTCGAGGTCCGCCGTCCGGTTCGTGGCGAGCGGCAGGTCGATCGGGTTCCCGTCGAGCAGATCCTCGATGACGCGTGCGGTGACCGATTCGGGACGGGTGATGGCGGCGACCTTGCCGTCGAGATCGACGAGGACGACGAACGGGACGATGCGGACGCCGTACGCGTCGAACGTGGCGCCGTCCGAGTCCAAGCCGATCCACGCGTTCAACGGATAGCGCGCGACCACGGCGCGCACCTCGTCGTCGGGTTCGTTCGCGATCGAGAGGAAGCGCACCGGGTCGTTGGCGAAGCGTTCCGCGAGCTCATTCGTGTGGGGGAAGGCGGCAACGCACGATCCACACCACGTGGCCCAGAACTCGAGCACGACGACCTGGTCGCGCAGCGATTCCCAGGTCGGGACGCCTTCGCTGCGCGCCTCGAGGGCCGAGCCTTCGAGGAGCGCGCGCAACACGAGGGGCGGCGGCGCCGCGCCGATCGAGAGCCGCGTGTCCTCACGGACGAACGCCTCGGGGAGTGTCGTCGTGGAGGCGAGGAGGAGCAAGGTGAGTCCGGCGCGCGCAAGTGTCTGCATGTCGATGCCTGGTTGCGTTTCTATCGAAGTCGTCCCGTTCGGTCAGCGCGCTGCGCACAGGTTCGAACTCGGTGACGCCCGCTTACTAGTAGCAAACAGAACAAGCGTTGTGGGAGGCCGCATCAGCGTCGCGAAGGACCGCGACGTGTGGTACGAACGAAGACATGGAGTACGGTGTGATGAACGACGCTCGCGAGCGGGCGGAACTGCGGACGATCCTGCTCGAGAGCTTCGGCGCGAACGACGCGCCGACCGTCGCCGACGAGTGGATCGATCGCATGGGGATCGAGAACGTGCGCGTGGTGCGGGACGGCGCGACCGTCGTCGCGGGGCTCGCGCTCCTTCCGATGGCGCAGTTCTTCGGCGGAGTTCCGGTGCGCTCGAGCGGCATCCATGCGGTCGCGATCGATCCCGGATATCGCGGTCGCGGCGTGGCCCGCGAGCTCATGCGCAACGCTCTGGCCGAGAGCCGCGCGTCGGGTGCGCCGCTCTCGACGCTCTTCGCTTCGACCTACGCGCTCTACCGGTCCGTGGGCTATGAGCGCGCCGGGGCGACGTTTCGCGCGAGCGTCGACCTCGCACGGATCGGATCGTCACGCACCGCCGCGCGCCACCTGAGCGTGAGACGCGAAGCCGAGGGCGATCAGGCGCAGATCACCGAGCTCTACCGCGAGCAGGCGCACGCACGGAACGGGTTCCTCGAGCGCGGCGCGTTCGCCTGGGATCGAATCACGCGCCCCGCGCGTATCCAAGCGTTGCACTCGTGGGTCGTCGTACGGGATCGAGCGATCGTCGGCAGCGTCCGCTGGTACCACGGCCCTTCGCCGTCCAAGGGGAAGCCCGCGGGGAGCTACTACGACCTGGAGATCATCGACCTCGTTGCCGCCGACGCGGAAGTCGTGGCGCGCATCCTCACGCTGGTCGCGGACCACGGTTCGCTCGGTGGGCGCGCGCATTGGACCTCCGGCCCGGACGATCCGTTCCTGCTCGCGCTCCCCGATCGTTGGTTCGAGCTCGCGCTCGTGGACTGCTGGATGCTACGCCTCGTCGATGTCGAGGGAGCGCTGCTGGCTCGCGGCTGGCCGAAGGCCGTTTCGGGCCGCCTCCACTTGTCCGTGAGCGATGACGTGTTGCCGCAGAACGCGAAGGCCTTCGTGCTCGAACTCGCGGGCGGGAAGGCGAGCATCGAGCCGGGGGGCGACGGGAGCCTGAAGCTCACGAGTCGCGCTCTGGCCGGACTGTACTCCGGCTATCTGTCACCGACCGCACTCCACGCCTGCGGTTGGCTCGACGGGTCGCTCGACCAGCGCGAACTCGCCGCCGCCTGCTTCGCCGGCCCGCTGCCCTGGTTTCGCGATCGTTTCTGAACGCGCGCTGGCACTCGAGGCTCGCGGCGCTTCTCCAGTTCTCTCGACTCGCGGTTGATCCACCTCCGCGGTCGCTGAGAATGAGCGCCGACGCGCGAAGCGTGACGCACGATCCTCGAACGCAACGGAGCGACAAGTGGCGGCAAGAAGCAACTGGAAGACGACCAAGGGTGTCCCCGCACTGACCGACCTCGGGATGACGACGCTGGAGGCGACGCTCTACTGCGAACTCGTGGAGGGTGGTCCGACGACGGGGTACGGGCTCTCGAAGGCGATCAACAAGCCCGTCGCCAACGTCTACAAGGCGCTCTACACGCTCGAGCAGAAGGGGGCCATCCTCGTCGAGGAGGGCGAGACCCGAACGTGCACGGCCGTGGCGCCGAAGGAGTGGCTCGCGCGCCTCGACCGCGAGTTCAAAGAGCGGCGCAAGCTCGCGAGCGCCGCGCTCTCGAGGGCCAAGCCTTCGGCCGAGGACGAGAACGTGTACCGACTCTCGAGCGCCCCGCAGGTCGTCGAGCGCGCGTTGACGATGATCCGCGGCGCACGCAAGCACTTGATCATCGACGCGTTCCCCGCGCCCCTCGAGCGCATCCGTACGGCGATCGAAACCGCGGCCGGTCGCGGTGTCGCCGTGCTCGTCGAGGCCTATGAACCGGTCGAGATCGCGGGGTGCGAGATCGTGCTCCACCCGGGGCGCAAGGACATCCTGCCGAACTGGCCCGGCGACGCGCTGATGGTGAGCTCGGACGGACTGGAGTTTCTCCAGGCGCTGTTCGATGCGAGCGGCGACGGTGTCGTTCGCGCGACCTGGACCGCCAACGTCTTCCTCGCGTGCCAGTCGCACATCGCCGGAGTGAACAACGTCGTGCTCTCGGGCCTCATGAACCAGCTCGCAGGCGGCGCCAGCGCACCCACCCTGAAGCGCGCCGTGAAGCGCTTCGACGGCTTCCGGCTCCGGCACGTTCGCGGCTTCGCCAAGCTCCAGAAGTTCGCGGGCACGCCGAAATAGGGGGCGTGCGTCTGCGGCGCCGCGGCGCTCGCAATGTAACGAGTGTTCCGAATCGCCGCCTGCGTGTAGCGAGTAGCTTCCCATGCTACTAGTGTCGAAACTCGACGGCAGCCAACGCGCGATCCTGCGCTCGCACTGCCTCGTCGAGACTCCGCATGCTCCTGGCAGCCATTCTCTGCGCGTACGTGTCCCCGTCGCCCGGGCAGCTCGCAGGCGAAGCGCGACACGCGCGCCCCGCCCGAGCGGTCGACGCGGTGCTCGCCGCGCTCGACGAGGGGCAGCGCGACCGCGTACGCCTGCGCTTCTCGGACCCGACCCGGCGCCGCTGGAGCCGCGGGCCGCAGGCGCGCAGCGGCGTGGCGTTGTACGAGATGAGCGACGACGCGCGCGACGGAATCGACGCGCTGCTGGCCTCCGTCTTGAGTCACCGCGGTCGCGAGCGTGTGCGCACCGTCATGCGGGAGCAGAACGTCCTGGGCGAGCATGAGGAGGGCCTGGGCGAGGGCTACTACTGGTTCGCGCTCTTCGGTGATCCGGACGGCGATCAGCGCTGGAGTTGGCGGCTCGGCGGGCATCACGTGTCGATGCAGTTCACCTACGACGGCGCGCGACTCGTGTCCGCGACTCCGTTCTCGCTATGCACGAACTCGCTGTTCGATGCGCGGAAGGAAGACGTCGGAGGGAAGCTCAATGTGATCGAAGCCAGGGGCCGGCTCGCGCGCGAGTTGGCGGCCCGGCTCGACACCGACGGGACGGCTGCTGCCTACATCGGAACGACGGGAAACGACGTCTTGCCGCTGTCGGAGGTGCGCGACTTCGTCCTCGGGACTCCCGATGGCGCGAGCGGCGGCGGCATGGGAACGTGGGCCGCGGCGACGCTTGACGAGCTCGTGGACGACTACTTCGCGGACTACTCCGAGGATGTCCGGCGCGCCCTCGGTCTCTTCGCCGACGCGGTCGGACCGATGGCCTTCGCTTGGATGGGACCGTCGAGCGATCCGGCGCACCTGCGCGGCTATCGAATCCAGGGCGCGGACTTCGTCGCCGAATGGAACGGAGGGCGCGGTCACGACCATTCCGTCGTGCGCTGGGACGACGACTACGGCGTGGCCCCCGCTGCACCGGCCGCGCGTGTCGCGCAGGGCGACGAACCGCGTTCCTCGAGGAGCGTCGGGATTCTCGTCTACGACGGGGCGGAGCTCCTCGATTTCGCCGGGCCGGCCGAGGTCTTCTCTCACGCGGGCGCGATGCTGCGGACCGACGGCGAGCCCGCGCTCGACGTCTTCACGATCGCGCCCGACGCCGGTGTCGTGCGCACGCAGAACGGAGTGGAGGTCGTGCCGAGGTACTCGCTCGCGAAGTGCCCTCCGCTCGACGTGCTCGTCGTTCCCGGAGGCGTGCTCGCCTCCGTATTGCACGACGCGGAGACAGTGCGACTGCTCCGGCATCTCGCGTCGCGCGCGGAGCTCCGCATCTCCGTCTGCAGCGGCGCGACGATCTACGGGCGCATGGGACTGCTCGATGGGCGGACCGCGACGACCCACACCAGCCAGCTCACGGGATTCGCGCGCGAGTTCCCGACGACGACCGTGCTCGAGCGTCGCTTCGTCGACGACGGCGACCTCGTGACCTGCGCCGGTGTGTCGGCGGGAATCGACGGCGCCTTGCACGTGGTCGAGCGACTCCTCGGTCCCGACGTGGCGTCGCACACGGCGGGCTTCATGGAGTACGAGTGGAGTCCCGCCGGGCAGACAGTGCCGCCTTCACACCGCGCGCAATCCCACGCGACTTCGCTCACACCTCCCACGTCGCGGGCCGAGAGCCTGTACCTCGGCGCCATCGAGAAGATCTACGAGCGCGGCGGGCCGGTGGAGGCCGTGCGGTGGCTGCAGGGCGCGTTCGACGCCGGGCTCGACGAACCGAATCGCGTTCTCGGCGACCGACGGCTCGCTCCGATCCTCGCGAACCCCGAGAGCCGCGCGGCGCTCTCGACGCTTCTCGCGGAACGCTCCACGGCCTCGGACGTCACGATGGTCCCGACCAACGAGATCGACGGACGCATCGTCGTTCGAGGACGCGTTGTCGATCGCGCCGGGCATCCGATCACGGGAGCGGCGGTCCACGTGCGACAGGCGGATGCCGGCGCCGACCTGACGTCGATCCGCAATCCGGCGCGGTTCGCACATCTCCGCACCGACGCGTACGGCGAGTTCGCGGTCACGACGACGCGGTCCGGTCCGTCGCTCGGAACGCCGAACGTCATCGCCGTCCTTCGCGTTCAGGTACGCGCCGCGAACTGCCTGACGTTCGACGAGGTGATCTGCCTCGGAGACGCGCGTGCGCTCGGCGAGGCCGTCCGCGAGCAGGTTGGGCGCGTCGCGCCGCTCGACGTCGACGACGGCGGCGCGTCGGCGGCGTTCCTGTTCCTCGAGCTGGAGGCGGCGACGCCCGATCCGCTGCGCGCCGGCGGCAAGACGCAATGAAGGCTTCTCGACCGTTGCACGGCGAGGTCCTGCGCGCGCGCCGCTCGTTCCTGCGCTTCTGCGCCGGATCGCCAGTCGTCGCGGGGCTCGTCGGCGCTTCCGCGCGCGCCGGTGACGACCGAGGGTTCGACGCGTCGCTGCTCCGCGATCCGTCGGGCGTGCTGAACCTCGCGGAGATGCGCGACGTCGCCGAGCGCCGCGTTCGGCCGGCTCCGTGGGCGTGGGTCTCGACCGGTTCGGACGACGAGCGGACGCTCGAGGCGAACCGCACGATCTTCGGCGATCTCCAGCTGCGCACGCGTCGGTTGATCGACGTGCGCCACATCGACACGACGGTCGAGCTCTTCGGCGAACGCTACGCCTCCCCCATCGGACTCGCGCCCGTCGGGCTGCAGAACCTCTTCCACGCAGACGCCGAGCCGGGCATTGCACGCGCCGCGGCCGCGCACTCCGCGCTCATGATCGCGGGGCACATGTCGAGCGCGTCCTACACCGAGCTCGCGTCGATCGGCCCGCGCGCGCCGTGGCTCCAGCTCTACGCCCGTTGGCCGCGGCCGTACCTGAGGGCGCTGCTCGACGAAGTCGCCGGCGCCGGATGTGGAGTTGTCGCGCTCACGGTCGACACGCCCGTGGGCGGGAACCGCGAGACCGTCGCGCGTCACATCGAACGCATGGTCGAGGACGGGCCGCTGGTCTTCGGCAACTTCCCGCCGGGGCTCGAGCCCCTGGCCGAGACGAACGTCGGCATGAGCTGGGAGTTCGTCCGCTGGCTGCGCGCGAACACGTCCATGAAGCTGCTGCTCAAGGGCATCGTCGATCCGGAGGACGCGCGCATCGCGGTCGAGCACGGCGTCGACGGGTTGGTCGTTTCGAATCACGGAGGACGACAAGAGGAGAGTGGTCGTAGCGCGTTGGAGAGCCTGGTCGCCGTCGCGTCCGCCGTCCCCACAAGCTTTCCGCTCGTGGTGGACGGCGGTTTTCGGCGCGGCACCGACGTCTTCAAGGCGTTGGCGCTGGGTGCGCGGTTGGTCTGCGTCGGAAGGCCGCAGATCTGGGGCCTCGGGGCGTTCGGTCAGGCCGGCGTCGAGCGCGTGCTCGAGGTCCTGCGGCTCGAGCTCGAGCGGACGATGCGCTTCGCGGGCGCGCTGAGTCTCGCCGACATCGGGCCGAGTTCGATCCTCGCGGTTCGAGGTGCGCGCTTCGACGGCGTGCTCTGAGCACGGCGGATTCGAAGCGCGGTCGTAAGAGGTCCGTCTCGCACCTCACGTCACGCTAGTAGCATGCGATACTGCTCCGGCGAGTCGTGAGGCAAGATCACGCTCCAACGGACACGCCCCCCGCCCCACCCACGCCTTCGTACTCGAGGTCCTCCCGTGATCCAGCTCTTGTTCGCCGCCCTGTGCTCGTCCCTCGCTCCGTCCCAAGACGCGTGGCCCCAGTGGGGCGGAGCGGCCGCGTCAGGCGTCGCCGCGAACGAGCGGCTGATCGACCAGGGCAAGGTGTGTTGGACGCGGGAAGTCGGCCTCGGCCACTCGGGCACCGTCATCGCCGGAGGACGAGCCTACACGCTCGGGTTCGATCCGGAGTCGAGCGTGGACCGCGTCCACTGCATCGACGTCGACACCGGCGCGACCGTTTGGACGCGAGAGTACGAGGGTCGGCTGCGCGACCAGAACCACACCGGCGGAACGCTGACGACGCCCGCCATCGTCGGGGCGCGCCTGTACGTCGCGTCGCGCGAAGGAACGCTGCGTTGCTTCGACGCCGCGAGCGGCGACCTGCATTGGACCGTCGATGTCGCGGAGCTCTGTGGGACCGACCCCGGACTCTACGGCTTCGCGGGTTCACCGCGCGTCGTCGACGGCTTGGTCGTCGTCCATGCGGGCTCCGTCGTCGCGCTCGACGCGGACAGCGGCGAGCTGCGCTGGAAGACCGAGAACATCGAGGCCCAGTACTCGACCTCGACGCCGTTCGAGCTCGACGGGAAGCCGCGCTTGGCCGCCTTCACCGAGGCCGCGCTCGAGGTCTTGGAGCTCGAATCCGGCGCGCGCGTCAGCGCTTACCCGTGGCGACCGCAACCGCGGGGCGTGAACGCGACCACACCCGTCGTGGTCGGCGAACGCGTCTTCGTCTCCTCGGGCTACGACCGCGGTTGCGCGCTCGTCGCGTTCGACGGGGAAGAGGCGCGCGCGGTGTGGGCGTCGAAGGCCATGCGCAACAAGATGGCGGGCTGCGTTCTGGTCGGCGAGCTGATCTTCGGGTTCGACGAGTCGATCCTGAAGTGCCTCGACCTCGAAGGCAACGAGCGGTGGCGCACGCGCGGACTCGGCAACGGCGCGATCAGCGCGGCGGGTGACCGACTCGTGATCACGACGTCGACGGGTGAGCTCATCCTCGCGGACGCGAGCGCCGAGGGCTTCGTCGAGCGCTCGCGCACCAAACTGTTCGACCAAGGCACGTTCTGGTGTCCGCCGTCGATCTCCGGCGGCCGCGTCTACGTGCGCAACGGCCTCGGGACGCTCGCCTGCATCGACTACCGACCGACCGAACGGTCGGGCGCGGCCCCGGACGCCCCGCTCGCTCGCATGGACGAGGACAAGCTGCCGACCGCGGAGAGCTTGTTCGCAGCACACCTGCAAGGCATCGGCGGCGAAGGAGCAGTGCGAGCGATGCGCTCGCTCCGCGCCTCGGGCACGTTCGAAATGCGCTCGGTCGGTTTCACGCCCGTGCACTTCATCGTGCATCGCGCACCGCCGAACCTGTACCACGCGGAGATCGGCTTGCCGAAGCCGATTCCGGGTGCGTTTCATCGCGTATTCGACGGCGACGCCGCCTTCGAGGTGAACCACTATCGCGGCGACAAGCTCTTCTCGGCGAACGAGCGCCGCGAGTACGCCGACTCGTGCGACCTCGCGGACGCCGCGAACTACGCCGAGAACTACGCGTCGATGAAGACCCACGGACGCGTCGAGTTCGCCGACCGACCGTGTTGGCGTGTGGACACCGTGACGTCGAACGGATCGGAACGTCACGTCTACTTCTCCGTCGAGACGGGGCTGATCGTCGGGCGAGAAGGCGAAACGGAGTCGATCGTGATCCTCGACGAGTACGCGCGCTTCGGAGCGCTGCTCTTCCCGACCATCGAGCGGCGCTTCGTGCAGGAGTCTGGAATCGAAGAGCTCTGGCGCGTCGAGACCGTCGAGTTCGTGGACGTCGACAGGAGCGTGTTCGAGCGCCCCGAGGCGATTCAGAAACTGATCGAGGAAGCGGAGGAGTGAGCGTTGCCGCGGATGCGGTGAGAGCGTCGGCCTCCTGACGCCGTGGCCGAGCGCAAGACCCTCGTCGAACGCCCGTCGTAGCAGCGTCGGCAGGCGCTATCGAACGCCGACGGTCCCAGGAAGCTCCCGCCCACGGCACGGACGGAGGATCCCTACAACGGGCTTGCCGGGAACCTCGGCGACCAATTGGCTCCAATCCAACGGCGTCTCTTGACCCGGTGCATGCGCGTCTGGTCCAACGGCAGTGCGTCGCCGCGAGCATCCACGATGTCCACCCCGATAGAACGAAGCCACGGAGCGGTCGCGCCGCGTTCGGGACCGCCGGGTCGGCGTCCGACGGCGGCCGTCCGATTCCTGGCGCTCGCCCTCCTCGGCACGGGCTGCGCGCACCTCGACGTCGAACCGGAACCGATCCGGTACGCCGACGCGCCGCTCACGGTCGACGACGCCGTCGCGCTCGCGTTGCACAACCACCCCGACGTGCGCATCGCGCGACAGCTCCTCCTCCAGTCGGCCGCCGCCGTCGAGGACGCCGAGTCGATGTTCTGGCCCGACGTCTCGGTCGGCGCGAGCTTCTCGCGCACCGACGCGCCGTCGCGAGTGTTCGCGCAGTTGCTCGATCAAGGAGAGTTCACGCCCGGTATCGATTTCAACGACCCGGGAACGCGCTCGGACTTCCGGCCGGAGATCCGCGGTGGCGTGACGCTGTACGACGGCGGACGACGTCGCGCGCGGTTGTCGCGCTCCGAGGCGCGCCTCGGCGCGCGCGTCGCGTTCGAAGAGGAAGTGCGCGCGATGGTCGCCTTCGAGGCCGCGAGCGCGTGGTACCGACTCCACGCGGCGCGCGCTTCCGCGGCCCTCGCCGCGCGCGAGGTGCCGCTGCTCGAGCAGCGCGTGTCGGCGGCGGAGGCCGAGCGCGATTCCGGCGCGGCGCTGCCGCTCTCCGTTCAGGCGCAACAGGTCCAGCTCGCGGGCGCGCGACAAGCTGCCCTCTCCGCCGACACGGCCGCGAAGCACGCGCGCGCGACGCTCGTCCTGCTGCTCGGACTCGGGGTCGAAGTGGACATCGAGCTGCGGGAGCCCGACGCCTTCCAAAGCGAGGCGCTCGAACCGCTCGGGATGCTGCTCGAGCGCGCGCGCTTCCTCCGCCCCGAACTGCTTCGCTCGCAGCGCGAGATCGAGGCCGCACTCGCGACGTTGCGCGAGTCCGAGGCGGGCTACTTGCCCCAGCTCCGCGTCGACGCCGCGTTCGGATCGAACGACGAGAGCGCACGCCTCGCACACTCGAACTGGCTGTTCGGGATCGGCCTGGTCGAGAGCCTCACCGAGGTCCTGCGGACGCCGTACCGCATCCGTCGTGCGACGGCCGCGCTCCTCGCGGCGCACGAAGCTGGTCGGCGTTCCCTGCTGGCGGTCGAGGGCGAAGTCCAGGCGGCTTGGCTCGACGCTCAGGAAGCACAGCGCACACTGGAGCTCGTGCGCACCGAGCGCGGTCACGCCGATGCGCACTTGCGCCGAGTCGAAGCCGAGTACGACGTTGGCGCAGCGCTCACCGTCACGCGCTCGAGCGCGCGACTCGCCGCCGACCGCGCCGCTACGCGCGAGCGCATCGCCGAGCTGCGCTGCACCCAGACGCGGCTCGCGCTCGAACACGCCGTCGGAACGTTTCCGGCGCGAAGGGAAGGAACCGAGGACGAAACACCGTGAACGCACGAACAGGCAAGCTGATCGCCCTGGGACTGGGAGTCGCGCTGGTCGCGGGCTTTCTCTGGAGCCAACGTCCCCATCCACCACTCGCCGCCGAGTCCACGGGAAAGGCGCCCGAGCCGGTCAGCGTCATCGACGCGCATCCGCAGGAGATTCCGCTCCTCGCCGAAGTGATCGGCACGCTGCGCTCGCGCAACCACGCCGTGATCGCGTCGCGGCTCATGGCGCAAGTGGCGAGCGTCTCCGTGACGGCCGGCGCTCGCGTCGCGGCGGGTGACCTCTTGCTCACCCTCGACGCCGAGGAGCTCGAGGCCCGCGTGGCCGCGTCCGAAGCGAGCGTGGCCGTCGCCGAGCAAACGCTCGAGGAAGCGCGCCGCGAAGAGCAACGCACGCGTTCGCTGTTCGAGCGCGAGGCGCGTACGCAACAGGAGCTCGACGCGGCCGCGACGCGGCTGGCGTCGGCCGGCGCCGCGCACGCCGCGGCGACCGCCGAGCTCGCGGCTGCGCGCTCGACGCTCTCGGATGCGCGCCTCACGGCGCCGTTCGCGGGAGTCGTGCTGTCGCGTTCGGTCGAACCGGGAGACATGGCGTTGCCGGGCCACGGACTGCTCGAGCTCTACGACCCGAGCACCCTGCGCCTCGAGGCATCCCTGCCCGCGCGCCTCGTAGCGCGCCTCTCCGTCGGCGACGCGCTCGACATCGTCGTCGACTCGGTTCGCGGACCGGACGGTTCCGCGCTCGCGATCGAAGGACGGGTCGACGAACTCGTTCCGTCCGTGGACGCGGCGACCCGCACGGCACTCGTCAAGATCGCGCTGCCGGACATCGCGGGCGCGCTGCCGGGCATGTTCGCGCGCGCACTTGTGCCCGCCGGTGAGCGCCTCGCGCTCGTCGTTCCGCGAGGCGCCGTCGTCGAGCGCGGACAGATCCAGCAAGTGTTCACCGCGTCCGACGACGGGCGCAACGCGCGCATGCACCTCGTTCGCACCGGCCGACGCGTGGGCGAGGGCATCGAGCTGCTCACGGGACTCAGCGGCACGCAACGCGTCGTCGTCGAGGGCGCGCAGGCGTTGCACGACGGAACCCCCATCCGTATCCGGCGCGCCGGCGAGCGCTGAGACGACATGCACGAGACGGGCGAGAACGGCACGAACGGACACGGCGACGCGGACTTCACGTCGCGCGTCGTCCGCGCGTTCATCGATTCGCCGATCACGCCGCTCCTGCTGCTCTTCGCGGTCCTCGTCGGCGCCTTGGCCGTGCTCGCGCTTCCGCGCGAGGAGGAGCCGCAGATCAAGGTGCCGATGATCGACGTCTTCGTCGCGCTGCCCGGCGCTTCGCCGACCGAGGTCGAGCACCGCGTCAGTCGTCCGCTCGAGCGCTTCTTCTGGGAGATCCCCGGCGTCGAGTACGTCTACTCGACGTCGAGCGTCGGGCACCGCCTCGGCGTCGTGCGTTTCGAGGTCGGGCACGACGAGGAGGAGGCGTACGTCGAGCTGCAGCG